>NZ_JBUESO010000005.1:0-472500 GCF_055502545.1 Bacillus sp. CZDM1
TGAATCACTCCCTTTATGACGATTATGGCCATAGATTTCCGGTATTATTCGTGTCAACTATGATGGGCGCAATTCACTGTCACCATTTATTCATTTTCCTTCATTTATACATCCATTTATACATTTATATAAACCATCATCTTTTAACTATCGTTTTCTTCGTCTTTTTTCTGTTGTTTCTTTTGCTGCTCTTGGAGGGCGAGTATGATGTCTTGGACGTCAATTTTGCCATCGTTGTTTAGGTCTGGAATGGTGTTTTCCGGTACCTGTGGCGTTGGTGGTGCTGGCGGTATCTGCGGTGCTGCTACAGCAGGTGCAGGTCTGTTTTTCGGTTTAAAGGCAAAGGTGAATACTAAGAGCAGTATTACTAGTAAAGCGGCAACTCCATCTGCGATATAGAAGATGGTTTTATAATCGGACCATAAAGTTTTACTGTCACCAGCTCGTTGTTCGGAATTCGTGATGAGCTTTTTGATTTCGGAATGGTTTGGATAGAGCCTCTGTACCGCTTCGAACTTTTCAAGAGCGTTATCATAATAGCCGCCCCAATAAAGCTCTAGCCCTTCCTTATAAAGTTTATCTGTGTTGCTTGAACTATTTTTCGCTCCGGCCTGATTTGTAAATTCTTTAACGGTATTCACCGGTACAGAAAAGTTGAAGCCTTGAACCTCTTGGCCATTAACAGTATCACCTCTAAAGGTGAGTAGTCCAATGATTTCGCCTTTTTCATTGATAACTGGCCCGCCGCTATTCCCATGTGTGGCGGCTGCATTAATTTGAATAACCGGGCTTCCTTGCTCCGTTTTCTTATCAGTAGCAGAAATTTGGCCAGCATTCATTGAAGATACAAGAGAGGAATCAGGTGATAGCAAATCAGAATCGGCAGCAGCTGGGTAGCCGCTTACCCAAATGTTATCCTGGTTTTGGATATTATCAGAATTTCCAAGCTTCAATGTAGGAAGGTTTTTCCCTTCAATCTTAAGTACCGCTACATCTTTACCCTCATTGACAGGTGCACCATAGCTTTTCACTTCACCATCAAGAATGTCCCCGCCTGGTAAAATGACCTTAATAACTCTTTGAATCTCAGTGTATTGCGTATAAGTCAGCATGTATTCATACGCTGTTTCATAATCTACCTGAAAATAATCTGCCATAATCGTAACAAGCTGATCAAATGCAGCATTGGCAATATCTTCGTCTTCCATCTGAGCTGCTTCAACAACATGGGCGTTCGTGACAATATACCCATCAGAGCTGATTATTGCACCAGAACCAGAGCCCCCTACCACAGACTGGTAGTTTAATTGACTTAGTATGGCCTCTACCTCAGGGTCATTTGGATTGTTAAACTGCCAACCAACAACAGAATAGCCTAGTATCCGAACAACCGCTGGCTTCGTATATTCCGCTAGCTTTTGAGCTTGAGAAATATTCGAAGAGCTTGGCTTAATACCCAGTAGAACAAAAG
The DNA here is from genome assembly GCF_055502545.1 of Bacillus sp. CZDM1. Classification (NCBI taxonomy): domain Bacteria; kingdom Bacillati; phylum Bacillota; class Bacilli; order Caryophanales; family Bacillaceae; genus Bacillus; species Bacillus sp. CZDM1. The sequence goes on from NZ_JBUESO010000005.1 coordinate 1,472, forward strand.
AAGTAACCATCACCCCAATGAGTATCAAACAAAGCGGAATTGTAAAAAGGGCCCTTTTCATCAATAAATTCACCCTCTTCCATAAATTTTGGAATTTTCCATCTAATATATGCCCCTAAATTAACCTTGAAACTTTGTACCTAAAAATAAAGAACCCTGGTGCCTACCTTGGTGCCTGTCACCGCTCGTGGACACTTTCCACCTAGGGTGGACACTTCCAACCCTTAGGCGGACACCTTCCTGAATTGAACATGAAAAAAAGCCAGCGATTTGCTGGCTTTATGCATTCAATTGAAATTTTTGTTTAGATGAATAGTAATAGGCTAAGTGCCATGACGGCCATACCGGCAATGAGGCCATAGATTGCTAGATGGGATTCATCATATCTTTTTGCGGCAGGTAATAATTCATCCAGGGAGATGAACACCATGATTCCCGCAACTGCTGCGAAGATGATTCCGAACATAACATCGTTTAGGAAAGGCATTAAGAATAGATAGGCAACGATTGCACCAATTGGTTCCGATAGGCCGGACAAGAATGATAGTTTGAAAGCCTTTTTCTTATCGCCTGTAGCAAAGTAAACAGGCACAGAAACGGCAATACCCTCTGGGATGTTATGGATGGCTATCGCAACCGCGATGGCGATCCCTAGCGCAGGGTCCTGTAAAGCCGAAGTGAAGGTAGCAATGCCTTCAGGAAAGTTGTGGATACCTATGGCAAGTGCCGTAAATGTTCCCATTTTTAAAAGGTCAGGATTTTTCCCGTCAATGGGACCTGGCTGATTCATATCTTCTACTGTTTTTAATTCATGCGGGTTTGATTGCTTTGGTATAAATTTGTCAATGGCAGCAATCAAAAGCATGCCCCCGAAAAATCCACCAACCGTTAACCAGTTCCCCGGAACAACACCCATTGCATCTACAAGAGCTACCTTTGCTTTTACAAAAATCTCTACCATGGATACATAGATCATGACACCAGCAGAAAATCCAAGGGTAACCGATAGAAATTTAGTATTGGTATGTGATGTAAAAAATGCGAGCAGACTTCCTATACCTGTTGCAAGGCCTGCAAATAATGTCAGTCCAAACGCTAATAGCAGATTCTCTGTCATAGTCTCTTCTCCCTTTATTTTTTTATGTTTTTTATGTTTGAAGGTTTTGAATAGTATTATATATGCGCGAACACAGAAATGTTTCCTTTGAGAAACATTTTACACCTGCTGAAACAAAAAAACATTAAAAATAACTTAATAATATAAAAAAAGCGTGAGGTCCTGTATTTTACATAAGGACCTCACACTTTATCTTTATAGAAGATCAATAACCTTGGCCAAAACCTTCGCCATAACCACCCATTCCAGGACCATATCCCGGTCCATACATGCCATAACCAGGACCATAACCACCAGGTCCATATCCAGGGTAACCTCCAGGATATCCGTAGCCAGCACCGTAACCTGGACCATAACCACCGTATCCATAACCAGGACCATAACCGCCGCCAATACTTGAACCTAAATAACCTAATCCAAGGCCAAGCAGTCCAGCACCTACATTACCTAAATTAAAGCCGCCATGATGCCCACCGTGATGCCCGCCGCCATGATGCCCGCCGCCATGATGTCCACCGCCGTGATGTCCGCCACCGTGGTGACCGCTACCATGCTGGCCTCCTTGTTGTCCATATCGATAATCATAGGGCATTCCAAATGATTGATACATTTGTTTCATCGCACTCCTCTATCTAATAATTTAAATATTTTCATGTGTTACCTTCATATCCTATGTGTACCTGGGTATTCCTCTTGGACTATAGCCTAGATAATCTTAAACAGCAGGAGAGAGGTGGCCGCTTTCCTCCTGAGGGGGAAGTGTCCACCCTAGATGGACAGTGTCCACGAGCGGTGCCTGTCACCATCTACTGTCACCATCTACTGTCACAAACAACGATCAACAAAAAATACGTCTTAGGTCTTAGTCTTGTTTACGTTTGTGGTCTATGGAAAGCAGGATTTTTATGGTGTATTGTTGAAGTACTGAAGGAAGTCCCACTTTTGTGGTATTTTGTTTTGGTTGAAACATTTTTGTTGTTCATTCGTATGAATATAAAGGATTTTTTAGTCAGGAGTCGATTATGATGAACCGATTTTTAACGTTTTTAGTCCAAAGTGTTGTGACTGTTCCATCGGCTGTCACGGTATGGTTTTTAAGCTATTTTGCATTCGATTTAACATTTTTGATGTCGAGCGCCATTTCATTAGCAGGCGGAGTCATCGTTTACAAGATTACATCCGGGGTCATGACATCCCGCTTTTTAAAAAAACAACAGCTTACCAGAAAAGAATATCGTTATATAAAGAAAAACCTTGATGAGGCCAAACAAAAAGTTAATCGCCTGAATAAGTCGCTATTTTCCATTCGCGATCTTTCTACATTAAAGCAGAGACTGGAAGTTCTACGGATTACAAGGAAAATACAAAGCATGACGCAAGCAGAACCTAAGCGCTTTTATAAAGCTGAAAAATTTTACTTTTCTCATTTAGATTCCGTTGTCGAGCTTACAGAGAAATATCGGTTTTTAGCGCAGCAGCCTAAGAAAAGTCATGAGATTGATGTTTCATTATACGAGACACGCCAAACCTTAAACGACCTTACAAAGGCATTAGAAGAGGATCTCTATCATGTGGTTGAAGATGATTTAGATTCCTTGAACTTTGAAATTGATGTTGCCAAGCATTCCATCAAAAAACTCAATGATCCTAAAATCATAGATGAAAGGAGGAAGCTAAAATGAGTGAAAATAACTCACCGCAGTTGAATAAAACTGGAAATTTATTAGATGATATCCTTGCCAACCCGTTTGGTGAAAAACAAGAATTAGCTCCACAAACCCAGCCATCACCACAGCTTCAGGAAGCAAAGCCTGCTAAGCTGATTGATGTCATTCCGGAAGAAAACCGTGCAAAAGCCTACCAGCTTGCAGAACAAATTGACCCGAAAAACCACCAGGCGATGATTACGTATGGTACCCAAGCACAAGGGAAGCTTTTAAGCTTTTCACATACGATGCTTGAGCATGTACAGAAAAAGGATATCGGTGAGGTTGGCGAAATTATCAGTGATTTAATGAAGCGCCTTGATGAGGTCAATCCGGATGAATTAAAGGATGGGAAGCCATCCTTTTTCGGACGTATGTTTGGGAAAATCTCAAATTCTCTTCAAGAGGTACTGTCCAAATATCAAAAGACAGGGGCACAAATTGACCGGATTAGTGTGAAACTAGACCGGAGCAAGAACGTGCTGTTATCCGACATTAAATTGCTTGAACAACTTTATGAAACAAATAAAGAATATTTCCATGCTTTAAACGTTTATATTGCTGCTGGAGAAATTAAGCTGGAAGAGCTCCATCAAAAAACGATTCCAGAAATGAAAAGGGCAGCAGAGACAACAAATGACCAAATGAAATTCCAAGAAGTCAATGATATGATTCAGTTTGCAGACCGTTTGGATAAACGCTTATACGATTTGAAATTGAGTCGTGAAATTACCATCCAGAGTGCTCCGCAAATCCGCCTGATTCAAAACACGAACCAAGCGCTTGTGGAAAAAATACAATCATCGATCATGACGGCCATTCCGCTTTGGAAAAACCAAGTAGCGATTGCGCTAACCCTCATTCGTCAGCGTCACGCTGTGGAAGCTCAGAAAAAGGTATCACAAACCACTAATGAGCTGTTATTGAAAAATGCAGAAATGCTCAAAACAAATACGATTGAGACAGCGAAAGAAAATGAGCGTGGTCTTGTGGATATCGAGACCCTTAAGAAGACACAGGAGAACTTAATCACCACGCTTGAAGAAACGATGCGCATACAAGAAGAAGGGCGCCACAAACGCCGCCTGGCTGAACAAGAACTGGCAAATATGGAAAATGACTTAAGAGTAAAACTCTTAGAAATCAAAGGTAAATAACAAAAGCGTCAAGTTCCAATTACGGAACTTGACGCTTTTTGCTAATTAGAAACTGGTACTTCGTTAAAGTATTCTTCGAGAGTAATACCGGAAGTCATGATATCAAGAGCAATCTTTTTCCCAACATAGCGAAGATGCCAAGGTTCATATTGATAGCCGGTTATGTTTTTCTTCCCTTGTGGATATCTAATAATAAACCCGTATTCTGCAGCATGCTTTTCTAGCCAAACCGCTTCGTTTGTACCGCCAAAACAATCTTCTGCTGCACACTTTCCATTGCCGCCGGTAACATCAATAGCAAGACCCGTTTCATGTTCACTTGTACCAGGCAATGCACTATAGGTTCTTGCCTTATTATATCCGTCACGGTTTACATAATAGTTAAACAATTTCGTTTGGGTTGCATGAGATCGATAGCCGGATACACCTAATAAGGAAATACCTTGCTCTTTAGCTCCGGCAAATAATTCATTGATTGCGGCTGCTGCTTCCGAGCGCATTTTACGTTTTTCGTTAGTTGCTCCAGATATAAAGGGTATTTTCGTATAAACAAGATCTGTTGGATTATAACGATCTGGCAGCTTATTTTGTTGGTTAACTAGCACTGGTATGCTTGCTGGATTCGAAATAACCTGGACACTGTCGTGATTATTTTTTGCTGGTGTTGAATCTGGTGTTTGACCAGCTCGCGGTTCACCTGGTGTTTGATTCACAGGAGGGGTTTCTGCCTGTTTTTTCGGGTTCAAGTTTTCCACAGATTTATTCAAGTGATTTTCGACATCATTCTGCCTTTGATCTGCTGTCTCTGCATCCTTACTTTCGTTGTCTGGCTGTACCTTATGAGAGATTTCAGACTGTTCCGGATTTGTTTTCGCAAGTAGAATTTTTTCAGAGCAACCTGACAAGAGGGAGGATATCAAGATAATACTGACAATCATTAAAACATATTTTTTCAAAATTTAACTCCTTACATAAAGATTTTCTAATCATATTTGACGTCAATATAATACATTATGTTACAACTTTCGACACCCAACAACGTCTTTATTATAAAACAGGAATAGTAGCCTATTGGGAAAATTGGATATGGAATCAAAGTAGGACCTAAGACTCTTTTTTATCATTTAGTTGTATCATATAGTTCTATTAAACACATAAATCGTACGAAATGGCAAAGCTATTGAAAAATGGTGACGCAAAACTAAAGGGGCTAATGTTTTAGGACGATGCCAGCCAGTTACCGAACACGATCCTCTGCGGTTTATGTAAATCAATAGAGGAGGTTTTCTTTGTGTTTTTGAAAAATGTAGTATTATGGGGTAAATATTATTATCATGTATTTCAGTATCGGCATATGGAAATGATGCAAAATGATTGTTTAAGTGAGGAACTTAAGTGCGAGCTTAAGGTGAAGTCATTGTATCACAACAGTAAAGCAATTGAATTAGGAGCAAGAATATAGAACAAAGCCTGGGGTTTCCAGGCTTTTTACTTTGGGGATAAGTTGTGGATAGAGTGGGGAGGAATGTGAGTAAATAATCAACAGATGTGAATAAGTATGTTTATAATGTGGATATTTTTTTTTGATTTGTGGATATTTCAAAAATAAACTATTTAAGCACATCTATAACTGTGGATAAGTTCCACAGTAACTTGCAATTCTTATAACCTTTGTTGATAACTACTAGCCTAGAAGTTTCATAGGAAAAAGCATCGGAGAAATTTCCGATGCTTTTTGACAGTCAGTTTAGTGTGACATAGCTTGGCTTCCATCATCCAGTCCATCTTTTGTTACTTTCAAGATTCCAACAGCGCCCTTGGTTGCATGGTTAAACTGATGTGTCACAATGGGATAACTGCCTTCTTTTGTGACGGTGAATTCAACAACAGCCCCGCCGCTTGCTGGCAGCATTACAGTTTGCAAACCTTTCATGAGGTTAAATGGATTACCATCGATATAAACATTGTCAAATACGGTTCCGACCACATGAAAGCTGCTGACTTCATTTGGCCCCACATTGTTAATATAAATCCTGACCTTGTCTCCAACCTTTGCAAGGAGAGGAGTGTCGACTAGTGCGCCAACGGTACCGTTTGTATTCAAATCGCCTTCTTTTAATGCTTTAGCAGAGAAGACCACTTGACTCGGAACCCCATTTGTAAAATCCTCTAAGTCGTTGTATTTATACCATTCATTTTGAACGATGACAAATTCACGGTCAATTTCAGAATCAGTCGGATAGCCGCTTTTAGGTTTAACAATAATGGTTCCGTGCATTCCATTGGCGATATGGGATAAAACTGGTTTTGTACCACAGTGGTACATGAAAACTCCAGGATTGTTCGCTGGATAGGTAAAGCTGCCAGATTCATTTGGCATGATATCTATAAAATCCTTTGATGGGGAGGCATGAACGGCATGAAAATCCATGCTGTGCGGGATGGACGGATCCATGTTTTTTAATGTAAAGTTAATGGTATCGCCTTCATTCACAACAATGACTGGTCCTGGGGCTTCACCATTAAATGTCCATGCTTTGTACATATTTCCCTTGGTGATTTCAATATCGGTAATTTGTGCGGTCATGTCAATATTGACTTCGTGTTCACCGACACGTTCTATGTTGAGTGGAATTGGCTTTTGATTGAGATTTTTATGAGGTTCAATGACTTGTGAGGCAGTATTAGCTTTTGCTACTTTTACAGACTGTGTATCGTTGGCAGAATTACAAGCACTTAAAACCATTACAGAGGTGACTATAACACTAGCAAACTTCAAGAAATTTCTCATTTGATTCTACCCCTTTAATTAAATTGTTTACACTTTCATTGTAAATTCTGTAAGAAATACCCTAGTGATTTGAATCACTCATTTTTTGGAATTGTTTGAACACTTTGTGAAATGTTGAGCAATTAATAACGTTTATAAGTTAAATAAGTAATTAATAGGAGTTCTTTGGTCAAACTGGTATGTATGAAGGAGGTTGTAACTGCTTAAATAAATCTATAAGAAACTACAAAATAGTATTAAAATCTGACAAAAGAAAAGGGCCTAAATTCTTGCCTTCCTTCCGATAAAACCCTATAATTAACATAGAACATTTGTTCTAAAAGGGTGGGTGGAATGAAGATAACGAAAATTTGCCAAATAGACAATGGAAGTGCCGCCGATTTTGAAGAACTAAATCGAATAATAACTGTTTTTTGCGCTGCATTGCGGTATTCCTTTAATCGCTTGTTAGAGGGTGAACAGTCAGGCAAATTAATTAAATCAATAAGTGCTCTCTTTCATTTGAACAAAAGATATGCTGAAGATGCTGTGATGCAAGCCCAAGCAATAAACTCAAGTCAAAGAGAACTTTTACCCTTAAGAATCCAAGGGGTACAAGGGAAAATTAATAAGACCCGCATGAAATTAGAAGATTATCAGACAGGTAGGAAAAGGCCGAAAAAAGTCCCTCTTGAGACCTGTTTAAAAGGGTTGAGTGCCCGCTTAGAAAAACTTCAAATAAAGGAATCCGTTTTATTAAAACACCAGGAAGATCAGACAATTCCAACCGTCATCTTTGGTGGAAAAAAGAATTTTTATGAGCGTTTAAAAGGGAAAATATCAAGTAATGAATGAAAAAGTCTACGTTCTAATACCCTTTATTCTCGCGGTGATAAGTCAAAAATGGGTAATTTGAATACCCGAATCGTATTTGACGTGGTGGAACAGCAGTTTTTTATAGAAGTGGCCAATCCACTACTCGTTGAGGGTAGAAAAAGGAGTCCTAGATTACGATTCAAACTACATGTACCGGATAAATATTTCGATGATGTTGTTGGGGTAGTATTACCCAATGAAGTTGGTGTTACCTCAAAGAACAAACCTATAGAAGAATATATCCCCTACTCCATTGAGTTAAAACAGAAAAATAGTAAGATCTTTGTCCACATCACTTATGAAGAGGTTGTCCATGGTTCTATGCTGAATGGGAATGAAAAGATTCAGTCTGATTTACTTGCGGGAATTGATGTGAACATTGATCGCATAGCGGTTTCTATTTTAACCAAACAAGGAAATTTAGTAGAATCTAAAACCTTTTACTGTCATGAAATGGAATATGTAAAAAGCAACCGCAGGTCCAATATTTCAGGAGAAATCACAAAAGAAATCGTTCAGTATCTTTTGACTATGTTGTTAAAAAATATAGAAACTTTCAAAGAAAACCATAGTTGGAAACTATGGAATGTGATTCATAAAACATTAATGAGTAAGAACCAGGAATTACAACTGAAGGAGGTGTAATCCTGGTACTAAAATCCATTCTTTGTGGTAGGCTGACCAATGGAAGGAATGGTCTACTGCAAATCACCGGCTCTAACAGAGCACCGCGGGCTGTCTTGAACAATAGGTTCATGACAAGGTGTAATTCCCTTCCTGATGGCATGACGTGAGAATCGTCGCGGTATGTCTCCTTTTCTTGGTTCGGAGGCGAAAATATAGAATTTGATAGATTTTAGTAACCAGGAATAAGAATGTTAATTGAATTTATTGCCGTTACCATAGAGGACGCGAAATTAATTGAAAAATCAGGTGCAGACAGAATTGAACTGGTATCAGGTTTAACCGAGGGGGGCATAACACCAAGCTATGGGCTAATCGAAAAAGTGGTCAATAGTGTTTCCATTCCCGTTAATGTTATGGTTAGAACACATGGTCAATCATTTTGTTATTCAGTGGATGACATTGCGATTATGAAAAATGATATAAGGGTTATACGGAGCTTAGGGGCAAATGGAGTAGTATTAGGAATGCTGGATGGTGAAGGAAATGTTGACTTCCAGCAGCTTGAAGAGGTACTAACGGAAATAGGTACCATGGAGGTAACCTTTCATCGCGCCATCGACAATTCCAATAATATAGTCCAGAACGCCGAGAAATTGAATCAATATCAAGAAATTAAAACCATTTTAACCTCTGGGGGTCATGGCGACTGGCCAACACGCTTGGAAACCCTAAGGAAAATGAAAGAAATTTGTAAGGAAACGGAGATTCTAATTGGCAGCGGGCTGTCAAAGGATAATATCCGTGAAGTACATAAACAGGTAGGAACAAATTGTTATCACTTCGGCACTGCGGTAAGAATAGATCATAGCATTTTAAAAAGTGTTTCCCTAGAAAAAGCAGTAGAAATCGTTCATACAATGAAATAACTGGGCATATTAAAAATAAACTTACAACTGGAGGAAACAATGGAAAAAGAAAATGAAAGAGACCAAACCAGCCAAGGACTCAACCAAATCTTCGAAATCATCAACGCCAAAGGTGACAAGGGAGAACTAAAGCAGATCCTCCAAACAGATGAAGCAGAAGAAAAGGAAGATAAATAGGGAAATAGGGTGCTGTCACCAAATGGTGACAGGCACCGCCCGTGGACACTGTCCACCCCAGGCGGACAAAAGAGCAAAGGAAGACCTCAAACTTGGACAGGTTTGAGTTCTTTCTGGGTTTTTATTGCTTCTCAAATTGTTGATTGACGAAAGCGTAGGTTTCTGACTGCCCTTCTCCACCAAGGAGTGTTAGTGTATTATCGACTAATTTGGCATCAGACATCCCTTTTATGGCTAGGTCAGCACGCAGGCCTACACTTCCATTTTCGGAAATCGGACTGTACACCCATACAAACGATTCATAGGTTTGACTGAGTGCCATAATCACCAGCTCATGGGTGCCATTTTTATCGAAATCATGCTCTGTATGGTAAAGCGAAACCCCTTCCTTTAAAACTCCCTTCTCATCAAAGGGAGAAGCCTCTGAATCCATCACCAAATCAAAAGGAGTCTCGATATTTTGCCCGCCCGTTAATACAAGGCTTTTGCCACCCGTTGGATTTGCTTGTCCAAAGGTTATTTTCTGTTGTTCTCCATTTACAGTTAACACATAGGGATTACCAGCGTCCCAACGTTTAAATGGATCTAACGAGGTTTTCTCACTCATTTCCATTTCCACCGGCACTGCAGGTTTGTTTGTTTTTGAGAAGGCCGTCTTTTCATTTTCGTCAAACAAGACATCATATCCTAGATAAATACCGCCTCCTACCACAATGATGCTGATAAGTACAATGGATACAAGCCCGCCATACCTTTTTAAAAACTTAACGACTGGACTAGCGGTTTCATTTTGAACTTCTTTCACCAGTCTTCTAAAGCTGACGGTTGAAATCATTTGGAGTTCTTTTTTAGCATCTTTATTCTTCCAAATTGACCTTGGATGAGTTTTCAAATAGACCTTCAATGCGCGATGGTAATGATGATCAGGCTGAAGGTTACTCGCACTCCATTTAATAAATGATAACATTCGCTCATCATCCGCATGTTTACTCAAATATCCAAAAAGCTGTGGATAATGATAACCGTCTTCTTCATTATCAAAAGCAGCGAGTATATGCTGGAAATACTTTTCTGAAAGGTTACTCCGCAATACATTTTTTAATACCTCTCGAAGTTCCTCACGATTTGCAGGTGATAAACGCTGAAGGATCACTCCCACAGAAACGATAGGTTTGGTGAACAGTTCGTGAAGGACCTTCAATATCTGGTACTTACTGATGATTTTTTTATCCTTTAGTTCTATCTCAGTCAGCTTTCCAGTTGAAAGGAGCGCAAAGGCATCGATGTCCTTGAGAGTCATATTCTGTAATTCAAGATCATCTACTAACGCAATTTCCGCGTAAACCATCATCTTGTCTTTTATTTTTGAAAAATCAACTTCAAGGTTTGTTACGTTAAATGCTTGTACAGCACTAGCTGCTTTATATGGATCGGTGGAATTGCCAACAGCATCTGCTGTCTTTTGGATTGCCAGTACCTGAAAACGACGGTTCTTACGTAAATAGGGTGCAGTTTCAAGCAGATTATTTATCTCTGATAAAATGTCTTCAACCTGAGTGAGGTTGAATTTATTTTCAAGAATTAACTTTAACAGATTACTGTAGTCCTGTTGTTGATGAATAAACTCCAGTACATATTTGTAGATATTTTCATGGTCCTCAATCAATTTCCATAATGCATGAAAAACTGATTGATTCTGGTAATGTTCGAGTGTGTTCAGAATAAAGGCAAGCCCTTCATCCTTAAGGGCATTCTGGTTAGAGTCAAGGACAGCTTTAAAAGATTCAATTACATATTCCTTATTATTTTTCACATAGAAATTACTCAATCCGACTATCTCCCTTACAGTTTCTCCTATTAATATAGTAATTTACTTACGTTCTGAAACTTTATCGGATGAAAAGGAATATTCCATCAAATAATAAAAATAAAAAGACCGCAACTGGTCTTCTTATTTTTCATTTTTGGAAATTGGAATAAATGTATTGAAGAACCCGATGCAGGTGACCTGACTTAGGCCGATTTCGGAAAAGTCGGTTTTGTAGACTGAAAATATGAAGTAATCTGATTCCGTTGTTCCCATATCGAAAACCTCTTCCCCTGCTAGTGAAAGAATCCCTTTTTCAAGGATATTCGAAGATTGATCCATCGTTTCATGGGTAATCCATTCTATGTATTCCGAACGCCCAGGGTTTGTTTCGGATAATACGAATACAATGACTATCAATAGGATAATAGAAATGATCTTTTTCAATTTTCAGCCCCATTCTAATAATTGGTAATATTTACTCATTTTAAGTATAAATGGGGAGATTATGATTGTAAATATAAACCTTCGTGCTACATTGCTAGTAATATGATAAATTAGTACTAATTAACATTAAAGGGGATAAGTCCGTGTCAAGAATATGTAAATGGGTTTTTGGGTGCTTACTTTTCCTGCTGTTATTAAATGGACTAGGAATTTTGGCCGTACAGTTTTTATAATGATATGCAATAAATAGTAATTTCATAGAACAGGGACTGATAATAATGACCAATAATTTAACCAAGCCTGTTTCGAAAAGGCTTTTATTTGCACTTCTTACCATCACGTTCGGAGTCGAAATTGTCCTCTATTTAAGCGGTTTCAGCCTCCTGGCGGGTACCATCTATGATGCCATTATGGTATCTTCCTTTTTTATCGGATTAAAGCTGCAGCCAAGATTAAGCAACGGAATTCAAAAAACAAAGAGTCAAGTCATACGCCAATTTATTGGGGCATTCCTGATCTTTATTCTTGGAAGTACGATGATTAATATCTATTCCTCTTACGCCTTCCAGGATTTTAGCGATGATTATGAGCAATATGTGGATGAGTATACAGAAGTGGTTTCGTATGAGGTGCCTGAGGTGGAACCTGGTCAAGCAATTGAACCTGTGGATAATATGTGGGAAGTGGTTGGCGAGATTGATAGTATTGGGTACGATATTTTCACGGATATCCTTGCCGGATTTGAAGAGGTTTGGCGATTAGCTTATATGATTCTAATTCTCATATTTTTTAAAAAGGTTTTCCCAAGAAGATGGGAAAAAGGGCAGCGTGATATTTTCGTCCTGCTTGCGCTGTTTGTTACCTCATTCCTATTCGGAATTGATCATACCTTAAACTCGGTTCAATCCTGGCAATATGAAATTGGTGCCATCGTGACCTTTGCGAATATGGGCTTTTTATTTGGCTTGATTTTATTATGGACAAGAAATCTGTGGGTAACTGTTATCGTGCACTCCGTTTACGATATCCTAGCAACACTTTCTTGGTATTACTTTGATTTTATTGTCGAAATCATCGCGTTGATTCTTGTACCTATATACCTTGTAATATTAGCTATAGAAAGAAATCAACAGACGAAAAAGCCGATTGAACCGGTTGTGCCGGAAGAAATAGCTAATTAAGTAAAAAGAAGTACTATGACTTTGGTAGGAATTGTAAAAAGAGTGATATTTTTTTGTAGATTAATAGGAAAATTTATACTAATATCTAATATGGATATGAAATGAAGATAGGAAGGAAGTGTGTAATAAAGGATTGTGTTGTTTTGACTTTAAATCTAGAAAACTACATCTGATAAACAGGAATTAACTTTCACTTTAATAGGCTGCTCACTTCTATTATTCTCAGTAGAGTATCAGATTTAAAGTAGGTTTTTAAAAAAATATTTCAGTATCGTAAATTAATAGGAGTGGTAATTTAATGAAAAGAAGCAATAAATTTTATGCCTCACTTGTCTCAGCATTGGTTTTAACTTCTGGGCTCTTAGTACCAAGTGTAAATGCTGAAACCACAGTTCAACCATTACCTTCAGCTAGTACCACACAAAGTATTGCGAACGCAGCGACATTCAAAAATGAAATTAACACAAACGATGCACATGAGTATATCTTTAAAACAAATGGTGGTAATTTTACAATAACAGACAATCAGCCAGAAAATGTAGAAATTGGTTTCTTCATATATAATCTTGAGTCAGAGGACTATGTTGATATATCAAGTGCTGGGACGTACCAATTGTCTTCAGGGACCTATGTATTTTCGGTATCAGGTTATAGTGAAGAAGCTGCCTCTATTCCTTATGAATATGGATTAACGGGACCGTTTTCACAACAACCAGATACTACTTTACCGAATCTAAATGTAACTAGCCCTGCTAATCAAGAAATACAATTGGCGAAAGGATCTTCAACTGAATTATCTTTTATGGGTAATACTGACGCCCAGACGCTTACTTTTTCTACTGTTTATGAGATACAGGAATTGAATTCACCTGGTGCCTTCCAGAAAAATGTAACCTTGGGCAAGGGAGACAACCTTTATATGTTAACAGCTACAGAGGAAAGTGGAAATTCAATTGTTTCCTACTATTCCGTCAGCCTTCCAGGTGTAACAAGGCTTCAGGGGAAAGATCGCTATGAAGTTTCAAGTAACATTAGTAAAGAATTAACCTTTTGGGACGGAGAAAGCAGTGGCACTGTGGTAATCGCTAAAGGTGATGTGTTTTCTGATGCACTATCTGGCGGCCCACTAGCAACTTCTGAATATGCACCCATTTTATTAACGTCAACCAATAGTCTTCCAGTATCTGTGAAAGACCAAATTAAAAAATTAGCACCTGAAAAAGCCATTATTCTTGGTGGAACAGGATCTGTTTCTACAAATGTAGAAGCACAGTTAAAGGAATTAGGTGTTACGACCATCGACCGAATTGGCGGAAAAGATCGTTATGCGGTTTCGGCTAGTGTTGGTGAAAGAATTTCCGAGTCAATGGAATCAGACACAGCGATCATCGCAAGTGGTGAAGTTTTCCCTGATGCACTTTCTGCTTCTACTATCGCAGGCCCAATGGGTATGCCAGTATTATTAGTGCAATCAGGAAATGTTCCGGATTCGATCCAAACGTATATTAAAAATCATCCAGAAATCCAACACTTTATTATTGTTGGCGGTCCTGCTACCGTTAAGCAATCTGTAGTGGATCAACTTCAAAAGCTTCGCACCACTGCAAATATCGAAAGAATTGGTGGAAAAGACCGTTATGAAGTTTCGATAAATGTTGCCAAATATGGAATATACAACTATGGAATGGACTTAAGTACCGTTGCCTTTGCAAGAGGAGACTTATTCCCAGATGCCCTTTCAGGTGCACCTCTTGCCAATATTTACTTTGCTCCAATTCTCCTTACTTCAACTAGTTCACTTGAACCGAAGGTGGATGCATTCTTGAAAACCTTTAGTAACGGGGAAACCGAGCATATCTATATCTTTGGCGGTCTTGGTTCCGTTTCTCAAAATACAGAAAGTCAATTATATAACCATATAAGATAATGTTGTAAATAAACAGTTGGCGGATTTTTACATAATTCGCCTTTTTTGTTTGTCCAGTAAAAGTTAAAAAGACCTAACGTTTTTTGACATAATAAAATAACCATCTTAAATAGTCCATTATGTTAAATAACAAGAAATATTATTATCTAAAAAAGTAAAGCACTTTACATTCAAAATGCATAAGAGTATCATTTGATATTGGGAAAATTAATGACAAAGGCAAATATTTAAAAATACACTTAGACAAGAGCGCTTGGAGGTTTTATATTGACCTTTTTTAAGAAACTTAAAACGAACCCAATTTTTATGACATTGTTCTATTTATTAGTACTCGGTACTTTACTATATCTTTATGGTTTTAAGGCCACAGGTACTGGTAATTTTATTTATAATGAATTCTAAAAATGAGGGATATAGATGAATGTACTAAAAGAGATTCAACAACAAGCTAATGAATATCCTACAAGACTGGCGTTTGTAAATACAGAAAATAAAATTACGTTTGGTGAACTTTGGGCACAGTCTGAACAATTGGCAAGTCATATTATAAATTTGGATCTGAAAAAGAAATCACCTATTATTGTCTATGGTCATATGGAACCCTCCATGATCGTTGCTTTTTTAGCGTGCGTTAAAGCAGGGCATCCTTATGTTCCTGTGGATATTACCATTCCGGAAAATAGAGTGAATAAAATAATTGAGAACTCTGAAGCAGAATACATAATTAATATTAGCGACAATGAGGTTAGTGGATTAAATTCGGATATTTCTATTTTTGATTACAGTCTACCGAAGGAAGTTATAAACATTAACCCTAGCCATGTTCCTGAGGACTTTTGGGTGGGGGAAGAAGAAACCTTTTATATTATTTACACTTCTGGAAGTACAGGCAACCCAAAAGGTGTACAAATTGCATTAAGTAATCTAAATAGTTTTGTAAAATGGATTTTAGCCGATTTTGATATAAGGGAAAAGCAAACCTTTTTGAACCAGGCTCCATTTTCGTTTGACCTATCTGTAATGGATCTTTATCCAGCACTTGCTAGTGGAGGTACGATATTTGCTCTAGACAAGAATATTGTAGCATCCCCCAAACGGATGTTTGTGGAATTGAATAAATCTGAATTAAACGTTTGGGTTTCTACACCTTCTTTTATTCAAATTTGTCTAATGGAGCCTTCCTTTCATCAAGATATGCTGCCTGAATTAAAAACTCTTTTGTTTTGCGGTGAAGTACTGCCTGTTCAAACGGCCAAAGAATTGAGAAAAAGGTTTCCAAAAGCAGTAATCTACAATACCTATGGCCCTACGGAGACAACAGTAGCGGTGACTTCTATTAAAATTACAGATAATTTGTTAATTAATAGTACAGTGTTACCAGTTGGCACAAGTAAGAGAGATACGACTATTGTAATTATGGGTGAAAACGGTGAAATCCTAAGGGATGGAGAAAAAGGCGAAATTATCATTATCGGACCTAGCGTAGGGAAAGGTTATTTTAGAGCGGAAGAATTATCTAGAAAGTCATTTTTTATTTTTAATGAGAAGCCTGCTTATAAAACAGGTGATTCGGGATATATGAAAAACGGAGTTTTATACTGTGCAGGAAGGCTTGATTTTCAAATTAAACTAAACGGATATAGGATGGAACTAGAAGAAATTGAAAGAAATATCCTGCTATCTCAATATGTGAAATCTGTGGTTATTTTGCCACATTACAACGGAGAAAAGATAGATTATTTAGTTGCTACAGTTCTACCAGCAGAACATTCATTTCAGAAGGAATTCGAACTGACAAAAGCAATTAAGAAGGAATTACAAAACCAATTGCCTGCTTATATGGTTCCAAGAGTTTTTAAGTACGTGCAGGCTTTACCACTAACTAATAACGGAAAAATTGATCGTAAAAGAGTAGCAGCCGAGGTTTTATCATGATCCCATATGGTTCATTTTTATTCTTTTATTACATTATCCTGCTAATAATTCCTGCAATTGTATTAAGAATCATGAATAAAAGATCGGTGCAATACGATATTTTTGCCACCTTAATTGCAGTAATGCTTATTTTTTCAAATAGTAAATGGGAATTAATGTCGTTAATCTTTTTTATCATCTGGCAACTTAGTTTAATCTATTTTTATAAGTACATAAGAAATAAAAGGAATTTTTCTTGGATATTTTATTTGACCGTCATTTTATCGATACTGCCTTTAGTACTTGTGAAAATTAATCCATTTTTAAAAATCGAAACCACAATTGGTTTTTTGGGTATTTCCTATCTTACCTTTAAAGGATTACAGGTGATTATTGAAATAAGGGATGGACTATTAAAGAAAAAAATTCCTTTCTATTTACTTTTTTATTTCTTATTGTTCTTCCCAACAATTTCTTCTGGACCAATTGACCGCTATCGTAGATTTGAAAAAGAATTGCAAGGAGAAGTAAAACGCGGAGAATACCTAGATTTATTTATGACAGGTATTCATAAAATTTTTATTGGATTTTTTTATAAATTTATTATTGCATACTTAGTGAATGAATACTTACTTTCCAATCATTATATTATGCAAAATGAAACATTCCTCCAAAAGCTATTCTATATGTATGCTTATAGTTTGTATCTATTTTTTGACTTTGCAGGCTATAGTGCTTTTGCAATTGGAATAAGTTATTTGTTAGGAGTAAAGACCCCGGAGAATTTTAATATGCCTTTTATAAGTAGAAATATTAAAGACTTTTGGAATAGATGGCATATGACTCTTTCCTTTTGGTTTAGAGATTACGTTTACATGCGTTTTGTTTTTTTTATGACAAAGAAGAAATGGCTAAAAGATAGATACGTTATTTCTTATTTAGGGTATTTCAGTTTATTTTTTCTGATGGGAGTATGGCATGGGTTAGCCTTTCATTTTATATTATATGGGCTCTATCATGCTTTCTTAATTATTTCATTTGATATCTTTGAAAGGATTAATAAAAAATATAAATTTTGGCCCAAAACCAGAGTAACACAAGTTGTATCAGTCATTATAACTTTTCATGCAATCTGTTTTGGATTTTATATCTTTTCAGGACAATTTATTTAAGGGAGGTTCAATTCGTAATGAATTTTAGAGAACAGGTATTAGAGGTTATTGCAGAAGCATGTGAGGATGTTATCGTAAAAGAAAATCCAAACATTGAAATTTTCGAAGAAGGAATTTTGGATTCATTTGGTGTCGTCAACTTACTATTGTTAATAAATGAAAAGTTGGAAATTGATGTTTCTATTTCTGAATTTGACAGAGATGAATGGAAAACGCCTAATTTAATAGTTAAACAGTTGGAGGAAAAGCATGACCTTTAAACGGGTAGCTCCAATTTTTCTTGCACTATTATTATTTCTATTGTTTATCCTGGTTCCGGTAAAATGGATGAGCCCTCTAATTCCTGATGAAATGGTTTATAGGGCTTCTTTTGCACAAAGTTCAGACGTTTTTCAAGGAGAAGTCATCCAGTATAAGATGCTAAGTAATCATCAGTATTTTCCTATTTTTGGATCTTCTGAACTATCAAGCATGAGTGAATTTCATCCCTCTAATTACTTTTTAGTGAATCAAAAAGGGTTTTCACCATTTATTATGGGCAGAGGGGGTACACAAACACTCATTCATTTATTGGCATTAAGTCAATTTGATAAAGAACTAAAGGATAGAAAAATCGCTTTTATCTTATCCCCGCAATGGTTTGTTCCAGGAGGGATAAGTGAAGAATATGTTACAAGTAACTTTTCATTGCTTCAGGCTTACCATCTTGCATTTAACAATAATATTGAAAAATCGTTTAAGATTGAAATGATAAAACGACTGATGGATTTTGAAGTTGTAAAAAAAAATGAATTACTAATGTCAGTATTTAAATCTGACCTTTCAAATTCAAAATCAGTAAAATTAAAATTAGCAATATTAAGGCCAGCTGCTTTTTTTCATATGAGTATATTGGAAAAAAAGGATTTGATTTACTCCTTAATAAGGAAACCTTCTAGTTATGAACCAATCAAACCAGTTACAGTTAAAAATAAAAGTAAAACTGAACTTATGAATCATGCTAATCTTGAAGGAAATAAGGAAATTACGAATAATCCATTTTCTATTAAAGATGAATATTACAACGAGTATATCGAGAAAAGGTTAGATACATTAAAAGGTGCTTATAAAAATAGTTCTTATTCCGTTTCCTCAGAGTATAATGATCTTCAATTTTTATTATCATATTTAAAACAAAAACAAGTACAAGCACTCTTTATTTCTGTACCTGTTAATGGATTTTGGTATGATTATGGAGAATTCCCAAAAGAGCGTAGGGAAGAGTATTACCATAAAGTTAATTCCATTGTGAGAGAGCAGGGGTTTGAAGTAGCTGACCTCTCTCAATATGAATACGAAAAGTACTTTTTAAAAGATACCATGCATCTAGGCTGGAAAGGTTGGATACATGTTAATGAGGCATTAGAGGAATTTTACACGGAATAAAAATCTGTATCATATTCGTTTAATATTAGATCCATCTAAAGATGGGTCTTCTTTTTGTGCAAAAAAACTGAATAAAAAAAGTGAAGCTTCATAAACATGCTTCAATATGGAAAACAAGAATGTGTAATTTTTTTGAAGCTTCGCTCCCGCAAGTGTTGAAATTGTGTCACCATATACTAAGTTTGTTCCATCACCTATGGATACCGATTATTTTATGCCTATGTTTCTCTTTTACAATGGAATCTGCAACGTTTTGAAATGGACGATTTAGGACAACTAGGGAGTAGAAGCTTAAGCATGCTCAGAGGTTATCCAAATAGTACCATTGTAAATACCCTCCTTGGCAATAAGTATAATGTAGCATTTAGTGGAAAAGGCTCAAATCTATATAGATATGAAACAATAAAGAAACAGGGAGACCTCATTATTGAGAGAAACAATCATTGGCTGCCAATTGGCTTTTTGTATGATCATAGTATGTCTGTAAGTGATTTTGAAAAAATGGGGATGGAAAATCAAGAAGAAATGATGTTAAAAAATGCAATCATCCCTGATAAACTGAAAAAACAGTTTCAACTTCAATCAGATTCATCGCTAACAAGTAATTCCCTAGCTGACCTTTCAAATGCTAAATTTGAAAATGCTGAAAAGGTTGAGGAAACAGATGAAGGAATTTTTGTAGAATCAACAAAACCGATTATTATTACATTACCGGTTAAGAGACATGCATTAGGTGAACTCTTTGTTTTTAGTGACATCATTCCTGACACACCAAATGATGGGTTAAAGATCGATCTTACTACAGATAGAGGGGTATATTATTATTTAGAAAAAAATGCGGTTGGTGGAATGTTTATTACCACACAATATCATTATACGAATACAACAAATAAAGTACTTTTCAGATTTGGTATGGATGATCAGACCAAATGGGTAAGACAAATTTTACAACCGGGGAAGTACCTAATAAAAAATATGAATGTTTCTTTAGGTAATTACAAAACGTATGAACAATGGATAAATAAATATAAAGAAAATAGTCTTCAAATTATTGAATATAGCAACAATAGTATTTCAGGTAGAATAGAAGCTAATAAAGGGTCCATTCTTTTTCTGTCTATTCCATTTGCCAAAGGATGGACTGCAACGATTGATAATAAAAAAACAGAAGTTTTCCCAGTCCACATGGCCTATTCTGGTATTTATGTTCCTGAGGGCAGTCATGAAATAAAACTATCCTATACTCCAGAAGGTTTAAAGTTAGGATTATTTATTTCTTTATTGAGTATTCTCCTTATCGTTATTTTAAGGCATAAAAAGGTTTTTCATTTTTAATACTCATTTAGGCAGCTATGCAAATTAGGACAGATTCCATACTCTCATTTAATGGAGTATGGCTTTTTTGTGGTTATAGTATTGGAATGCCTTGTCATAATAAAGCCATCGACCTAATAGGCAACTTATCTGAACTAGTTAGCATTTGTAAAAAACAAAACATTGGAAAAAACTACATTTATCAAAAACAAGTTAATAAGTTTGGTTTATAATAATTATGATATAATTACAAAATGTGCCAACCATTTGAATTCGAACATCTAGTTTATTTCAACTAAAAATATATTAGTTTTTTGAGTAAAAGAAGAAAATAATAGAGGTGGAATTATGAAGGAACTTATTTTATTTCTATCGAATATTGTAAATGAAATCCATGAACTTCTTTTATCTTTAAGTAATTCCTTAGGTCTTGGTTTCTCAGACAAAGATTTACATTTATGGGTCTTTGGGATAATTGGAATATTATCCTTTTTAATGGTTCAGATAATATTTAAGCAAATTGCAAAGTACAGCATCACTGCTATCTCATTCATATATACCCTTACAGTATTAATTGTAATTGTATTTGCAATTGAAATTCAGCAAAAAATAACTGGAAGCGGCCAAATGGATTTCTTAGATGCTGTTGTGGGACTTTGGGGATTCATGATCTTCTTTTTCGTTTATATACTTTTCAGGATTTGCATCTACTATGTTAAGAAGTTAATTAATAGAACGATTAAGAGTAACACACACTCTGGTAGTTCAAGGTTTAAAGGATAAGATTAACAGTTGTCTTTGCAGACTTTTTATCGTAATCTTCCTTTTTGTGATATAATTACCAAATTAGAACATAATTAGAAAATAATTGACTGCCTTAAGGTCATTATATAGAAAAAAATGTAGACAGGAGTGTATATGGATATGGCAATACTAGTTACCGGAGGAGCAGGTTACATCGGCACACATACCTGTATTGAATTACTAAATAGTGGTTTTGAGATTGTGGTTATTGATAATTTTTCAAATAGTAAACCAGAGTCCTTAAACCGAGTTAAGGAACTTACAAATAAAGACTTTAGATTTTATGAAGTTGACTTGCTTGATAGAGAAAACCTAGAAAAGGTTTTTGCAGTAAATGATATTGAAGCCGTTATCCATTTTGCTGGACTGAAAGCTGTTGGTGAGTCTGTATCCATTCCACTTCACTATTACCAAAATAATATAACCGGGACACTAATTCTTTGTGAAGTTATGAATAAATACGGTGTGAAAAATCTTGTGTTTAGTTCTTCAGCAACTGTTTACGGCATGCCCGAACGTATGCCTATTTCTGAGGATTTTCCACTTTCAGCTACAAATCCATATGGACGTACTAAGTTAATGATTGAAGAGATATTACGGGATTTGTATATATCTGATGATAGTTGGAGTGTTGCACTTCTTCGTTATTTTAACCCAATTGGAGCACACGAAAGCGGACGAATTGGAGAAGATCCGAATGGTATCCCCAATAATTTAATGCCTTTTATTGCGCAAGTAGCTGTTGGGAAACTTGAGAAGCTACGTGTTTTTGGTGATGATTATCCAACTATTGATGGAACGGGAGTCCGTGATTACATCCATGTAGTTGATCTTGCAAAAGGACACCTCAAAGCGCTTCAAAAAGTAATTAATGGTTCTGGGGTTGAGGCATATAATCTTGGCACAGGGAATGGTTATAGTGTTTTGGAAATGGTTAAAGCTTTTGAAAAGGCAGCTGACGTGCAAATACCTTACCAAATTATTGATAAAAGACCAGGCGATGTAGCAGTTTGTTACGCGGATCCGAATAAGGCGAAATCAGAACTTAATTGGATGGCAGAAAAAAATATATCTGATATGTGCGTTGATTCTTGGAGATGGCAGAAGGCAAATCCAAATGGGTATAACAATAAATGATAGTATTCTATTAAAATATTACCAACAAAATGAAAAGGTATAATCCATGAAGAAGAGGGAATTATACCTTTTTTTGTTACTTGAAGTTTATTACATAGATAATAATGTTTTGATTATAATAACTTTGCTCATAATAAAGAAGAGATGAGAATTTACGTATACTCTGTATACAAAAGGAGAGAAAAAAATTGGTAAACGCAAAAAAGGTTAGAAAGGCGATTATTCCAGCAGCTGGACTAGGAACACGATTTTTACCTGCCACCAAAGCCATGCCTAAAGAGATGTTACCAATTGTAGATAAACCTACCATTCAATATATAGTAGAGGAAGCAATCGAATCTGGAATAGAAGATATTATTATTGTAACAGGCAAGGGGAAAAGGGCTATTGAGGATCATTTTGATTATGCCTTTGAACTTGAACAAACGTTACTAAACAAAGGTAAGTTAGACCTTTTGGAAAAAGTACAAGAACCTTCGAGAATGGTTGATATACACTATATTAGACAAAAGGAACCAAAAGGGCTTGGACATGCTGTATGGTGTGCTCGGAATTTTATTGGAAATGAACCTTTTGCTGTATTATTGGGCGATGATATTGTTCAAGCAGAAACCCCTTGCTTAAAACAACTAATTAATGAATACAACAGGACGTACTCTTCCGTAATCGGAGTTAAAAGGGTACCGGAAAATAAGACAAACCGTTACGGAATTATTGATCCTATTCATCAGGAAGAGCGTTCCTTTCAAGTTAAGAATTTTGTAGAAAAGCCGAATTTAGGAACAGCTCCATCGAATTTAGCCATTATTGGAAGGTATATTTTTACCCCTGAAATTTTTATGTTCTTAGAAAGACAGGAAATTGGGGCCGGGGGAGAAATACAGCTGACAGATGCCATTCAAAATTTAAATAATATTCAACGTGTTTTTGCCTATGAATTTGAAGGTGAAAGATATGATGTAGGAGAAAAGCAAGGTTTTATTGAAACTATCATTGAATTTGCCCTTCAAAAGGAAGAATTAAGGGAAGATTTAATAAAGTTTATGTCAAACAAACTTAAAACTATATGAAATTTCAAGTTTGTTTTTCACGAAAATTCCCCTTAATACCAATTAAAACCATTTGATTTAAAAGAGCCTTTTTTGTAAAATTTAATGTGCCTTCGGGTATTAGGATTAATGAGATGGCAAAATAAGAATCTAAATGTGTATGATAATTATACTAATAAATAACTAATTTGCTTTCCCTTTATTTTTGATTATTAAATAAAATGGGAGAGCATTCTTTATTTAAACGATTTAAATTTAGCAGCAAAGATTACAAATTGTAATAAAATCTGTTTACTTAGAAAGAGACACTCTTGGAAGATCAGACAAAATGATCCATATAATTACTTTTATTTACAAATGGTTCTCTTTTTTTTTTTATTGTGATATGATATAAAAGTTACTTGATTAATAAATTCCTAAACTAAAAACATGACATTTTTACTATATAAATATAATAAAAAACAAAATAAAACATAGGAGTAGTCAAATATATGAAACTTGTACTTTTATCTGGCGGTTCAGGAAAAAGACTTTGGCCTTTATCTAACGATACACGTTCTAAACAATTCCTTAAGGTACTAGAGGATTCTAATGGTGAGAGCCAATCAATGGTTCAACGTGTCTGGGGGCAGTTGAAATCGGTTGGTTTAGCAGAATCTTCTGTAATAGCAACTTCTAAAATGCAGAGAGACATGATTCAGACTCAAGTCGGTATGGATGTTCCGCTAATTATTGAACCTGAGCGTCGAGATACGTTTCCTGCCATTGCCTTAGCAGCTTCTTATTTATTTACGATGGAAAATGTATCTGAAGATGAAGTTGTTGTGGTTCTCCCTGTAGATCCGTTTGTTGAAGACAGCTTTTTTGAAAAAGTGAAAGAATTAGAAAAGGTAATTATTGAAACAAATGCAGATCTAGCTCTTGTAGGTGTTAGTCCAACTTACCCATCGACAAAATATGGCTATATTGTCCCAGCAACAGACGTAAAAAGAGATGACTATTTTAAGGTTAGTCATTTTTCTGAAAAGCCAAGTGAAGAAAAGGCGCAAGAACTTATCAATATGAAGGCACTATGGAATTGCGGTGTTTTTGGATTCAAATTAAAATATTTAATTGAGTTATTAATTGAAAAGGGACTACCACTTCATTTCGAGGAACTAAATCGTCAATACTCTACTTTGCCCAAAAATAGCTTTGATTATGAAGTAGTGGAAAAGGCACAACATATCGTTGCTCTTCCATATGAAGGGTATTGGAAAGATTTGGGTACGTGGAATACTCTTACCGAAGAAATGACAACTACACAAATTGGAAAAGGTATTGTTAGTAACGATGCCATCAATACTCATTTAGTAAATGAGCTGGATATTCCCATTACTATAATGGGAGTTAAGGATATTATTGTAGCAGCAAGTCCAGACGGTATTCTTGTGGCTGATAAGGCGACAAGCCCTAATATAAAGGATCTAATTTCTGGTTTTGATCAGCCGCCAATGTACGAGGAACGTATTTGGGGTTGGTCTAGAGTATTAGACTATGCTAAATATGATAATGACCAAGAAATGGTTACAAAAAGAATTTGTATTCATAAAGGCAAGAATTCTAGTTACCATTATCATAATTTACGTGATGAAGTGTGGACCATTGTAAAGGGAACAGCAGAGGTTGCTTTAGATGATGAAATTATACAAGTGCGTGCTGGTGATATAATCCATCTACCTGCAGGAAAAAAACATGGTGTTAAAGCACTTTCTGAATTAGAATTTATTGAAGTTCAGACAGGTGTTGGTATTAGTGACAGTGATTTTGTGCGTTTATATTTTACTTGGGAAGAGATAAAAAGAAATATCGAAATTGAAGCCATTGCTATGGTATCTATTTAAATTAAGTAAATAAGAAATTAAAAATCTCCCATGAAACTAACGAACATAGAGTGTGTAAAGAGAAGGAGCTATTGATATAGCTCCTTCTCTTATGAAAACTATTTTTTGAGATGAAGCGTAAATGGAAAAATTATTACTGATTTTTAGGAATATAACAAATACATTTCTTAACATTAATTTTCTTTATTCCGAATTCCTTATGCTTTGGTCTTTCGGATAACGAACCTCCCTAATAGGTATAATTTTTTTCGTTCCTGTTGTGTTCAAAAAACTTGTAATAATTGTTATCACAACCATATCGTTTATTTTAACTATATGATTTTAAATAATGCATATTAAAAAAGATTCGTAAAATGCATTACTTTTAAAAGTGAAATCCTTTTCATTGAATTATTCTCCTGTTTATTATTGTTAAATTATGCTACAATCCTTTTTGTAATAAAATGTCGTTTTTTAGCAAATTATTAAGATATTGATTAATATGGAATTTCTATGTAGGAAGGATGGAAGTATTGGAAGCTAGGAATCCACTATCACAAAAAAGAATTGTCATTGTTTCCGAATTCTTTTACCCAAATAAAACTGGTTCAAGTAAGGTTCTAACTGAGTTAGCAGAAGACCTTGATACATACGGTATGGATGTTGAAGTTGTAACTTCAAGAAATGTATATAATGAAGAACAAAAAACACTTTCAAAATTTGAAGATTATAAAGGTATTAAAGTCTTTCGAGTTTGGACTTCAAAATTCAATAAAAATTCCTCAATTGGAAGAATTATCAATTATTTTATCTTTTCATTTAGTGTCTTTGTAAAGTTAATTTTGAAAAAGAAGAGTGATCATATCCTATTTGTTTCAAATCCTCCGACTGTACCAGTAGTTGGATATTTCCTAAATTTATTTCGAGGACAGAAATACAGTTATCTCATCCATGACCTTTATCCTGATATAGCGGTTGCTATGGGTGTGGTGAAGCAGCAAAGTTTATTTGTAAAAATATTTGATCTAATTAATAAACTTATTTTTAAAAGGGTTGAGAAAGTCATTGTTTTAGGAAGAGATATGAAAGATAGGGTATTGAAAAAGGGGGTTCCAGAAAGAAAAATATCTATCATCACTAATTGGGCTGATAAAAGTAAAATTAAGCCATCGAACAAATTAAATACTTTTTCAAGAAGTGAAAATTTTGATGATAAATTTGTCATCCTTTATACGGGTAATATGGGGAAATTTCACCAATTAGAAATCTTAATTGAAGCTGCCAATTCTTTAAAGATTTACAAAGATATTGTTTTTGTCTTCGTTGGTGAAGGATATAAAAAGAAAATCCTTCAATTAAAAGTAAACGAAATGAATTTAGATAATGTTAAATTTTATTCTTATCAGTCAGATGAACTATATCAAGAAGTTTTAGCTACTGGCGATCTTTTAGTTACTAGTTTAGAGAAAGGGGCCGAAGGTACAGCAGTACCTAGTAAGACCTATTCATATATGGCAGCTGGCAAGCCTCTTTTAGGATTAATGAGTAAACAGAGTGAGATTGGGTCACTAATTATTGAGAATAACCTTGGAATTTGTATTAGTGATTTTGAGCAATTAGAAGTATTAGTTGACTTTTTAGAAAAGGTATATAAAAACAAAAATATTTTAAAGGAATATGAAAGAAATGTTGAATTACTATTTGAAACTCATTTTGAAAGAAAGAATGTAACTAAGCAATTCTATAACGTGTTAATTTGAATATTGAATTAGATTAATTTATACAAGGAGTTATTAAAATTGATATATTTTTTGTTTCTATTGTTGCTTTTTTTGAATATCGCCTGTTTATTTACTGTTTGTACTAAGAAAAGCATTTATAGATCAGGAATACAAATTAATCACTTTCTTTTATTTAGTATTGGATTATTTTTTTATTGGATTCTCCCATTACTTACTGGCGAATTGAATTTATTTATGAATCAGGATTTGATGGAAAATTGGCATAACCTTTACGATAAGCTTGAATATACTGAAATCAACTTTTATCTAACCATAACCCTTCTAATTCAACTGGCTTTTTACCTAGGAGACCGTACATTTCAAAAATATGATGAAAAATTAAAGTTATTTATACCAAAAAAGTTTACTTTGAATCCTGATTTAGAATCAACAAAGTTTACCTTGAATATTTTTTATTACCTTGGCTTAATACCAGTTATATACTTTATATATATCTTTTGGGATGCTTTCTTTCAAAGGTATACCAGTGAAGAGAATATAAGTAGTTTAAAAGGAACCTTTGTTGCATTAAGTTTAGTTTATTTGGCATTGGCTATTATATATACACTGGAAAATCATTACTATAATAGTGATAAAAATTTCATGCAATTAATAAAAAATAGGTATTTTATTACATATTTTATAATTGCCTTGCTTATTTTATCTTTAGGTGGCAGGTTATATTTCATAACTAGCATTTTTATGTTTTTAGTTTTTCGATCAATCTATATAAAGAAGATTTCGATAAAGATTGCGGGCATTTTTTTTACAATTTGCATTTTTATCATGGGTTTAATTGGTGTAGTTAGGCTTGGGTCAAATGTGATCGGAATTGAACCAATAATATTTAATGTTTTTGCCGAGCCACTATATACAAGTTTCTCGTTAATTTCATTTATCGGGATCGAAAGTCAAGATTTTTTTAACTTCCCAATTATCTTTTTGAGTGAATTACTAAATGTAGTTCCATCATTTTTATTTCCAAGTAAAGCCGAGTATTTTGTAACTCCAGCTGATCAAGGATTTACAATTTATTCTCCATTAGGTGCATTAAATTCGTATGTTTCTTTTATTATGAACTTTGGAGTTATTGGGAGTTTAATTACTTTCTTTTTGCTATCTTTTTTCCTCAGTTTCTTAAAGAAAACTGGAGAGGATATTTTAAGTTTTAGAGTAATTTATGTCATGGTTACAGGGTGGTTAGTTTTTTCCTTTTTTAGAGATCCATTTTCAGTTTCAATTATTAAGAATATGTTAGAGTTCTCCATATTAATACCTCTATTTTTGTTTATTTTGATTCAAATTGTTATGAAATACAATACTTTGAAGAGGGGGCGATCAAAATGAGAATAGGTATCGACGCATTATTTGTTCGTCCTGGAAAAGTTGGAGGAACTGAAAGTTATTTAAGAAATCTCTTAAAAGCTTTGCAAATAGTGGATAAAGAAAATGAATACATCATTTTCACTTCGAAAAATAATGAGGAAACATTTAACTTTGAAAAACCAAATTTTGTAAAGGTTGTTTGTGACTTCGACAATAGCAGCAGGGTAAGAAGAATGATTTATACTAACTTGTCCCTTCCTAAGTTGATAAGGGAGAAAAAAATCGATGTAATGTTCTTCCCAACCTATATGAGATGTTTATCACATCTAAAAAATATAAAAACTATATCGAATATTCATGATGTCCAATATAAACATTATCCTGAATATTTTTCTTATAGTAAAAAATTAATATTCAATATTTTTTATCCCGCAAGTATTTATAAAAGTGATAAATTGGTTTGTATTTCCCATTTTTCTAAGGATGATGTGATTCAACATTTTCCTGATGTAGATAAAGAAAAGTTATCTGTTATTCATAATCCAATTGATTTTGAAAAGTTCGAACTGAAGGATAATAGTGGAAATCTTATATCCAAATTTGGTCTAAAAAAAGGGGAGTATATATTAACTGTTGCTTCACATGTACCACACAAAAATCTAGGGACGCTGATAAGGGCATTCGGACAGCTAAAGGCTAAATATAATTCTACTCAAAAGTTGGTATTGGTTGGAATTAAGGATAAGTCAACAGAAGATATGGAAAAATTATTAAAGGAATTAAATATCTTTGATGAAACCATTGTTCCTGGATTTGTTGATGATAATACGCTTTCTCAGTTGTACAATAACGCAGGCGCTTTCGTTTCTCCATCTTTATTCGAAGGTTTTGGTATGCCGCCGGTAGAAGCTATGTATAGAAGAGTGCCTACGATAACTACGGAATGTGCTTCTTTACCCGAAGTGACTAAGTTCAAAGCAAAATATTACAAGAATCCAGTTGATTTTAATGAGTTGGCTAGCACCATACAAGAGGTATTATTAACTCCTCCTGATATGAGCAAAATACCAGAGGAAATGATAAATAGTTATTCTTTAGAAGAAATAGGAAATCAATATATTAAATTATTTAAGGAAGTGTATAGCAAATGAAAAAGGCACTAATTACAGGTATAACAGGTCAGGACGGAGCCTATCTAACTGAACTCCTATTGGAAAAGGGATATGAGGTCCACGGAATAGTAAGAAGAACTAGTTCTTTTAATACTTCTCGTATATCTCACTTGGAAGATCAAGAAGATTTACATTTACACTACGGTGACATGACAGATTCTAGTAATTTAAATAGACTTTTGGAGACCATCGGGCCAGATGAAATCTATAATCTTGCTGCACAAAGTCATGTTCAAGTTTCATTTGAAGTACCTGAGTATACTGCCAATGCAGACGCGATTGGAACATTAAGAATACTGGATGCTATCAGGGAAACAGGATTAAAGTCCAAGTTTTATCAAGCATCAACTAGTGAATTATATGGTAAGGTACAAGAAATTCCACAAAAGGAAACAACACCATTTTATCCTAGAAGTCCTTATGCAGCAGCTAAACTATATGCTTATTGGATTACTGTTAACTATAGAGAAGCCTATAACCTGTATGCCTGTAACGGCATTTTGTTTAACCATGAGTCTCCGAGAAGAGGAGAAACTTTTGTAACTAGAAAGATTACTCGGGGTCTTGCTGATATTGTTAATGGTAAAAAGGAAAAATTATATCTTGGAAATCTTGATGCAAAACGTGATTGGGGCTTTGCTGGGGATTATGTAGAAGCCATGTGGCTAATGCTACAACAGGAAAAAGCTGAGGATTTTGTCATTGCGACTGGAGAGACTCGGCAAGTACGTGAATTTACAGAAGAAGCATTTAAGCATGCTGGTATAGAATTAGAGTGGGCAGGAACAGGAGTAGATGAAAAAGGTATAGATAAAAAGACAGGAAAAGTTTTGGTTGAAGTTGACCCTAAATATTTCCGTCCAACTGAGGTTGAGCTATTAATTGGAGATCCTACTAAAGCGAAACAACTACTAGGGTGGGAACCAAAAGTTGATTTTTACCAACTAGTAAAAATGATGGTTGACGCAGATCTAGGTAAATAAAGATAACTATTTATTATTAATTTTATAACTAGGAGGTGATCTAATTAAAGAGCACCTCTTGTTTTATTCCATATTTAGGACGGTGGTTGTTATGCAAAAAGATTCGAAAATTTTTGTGGCAGGACATAGAGGTTTAGTTGGATCAGCGATATTGCGAAAGCTAAAGAAGGATGACTACACTAATCTTGTATATAGGACAAGTGCTGAAGTAGATTTAAGAGATCATAAGAGCGTGACCGATTTCTTTAAGCAGGAGCAAGTCGAGTATGTTTTTTTAGCAGCAGCAAAAGTAGGCGGGATTGTTGCCAATAATGAATATCCTGCCGATTTTATTAGAGATAATCTTCTTATTCAATCAAATGTAATTGATGCAGCCTATAAAAATGGTGTGAAAAAATTATTATTTTTAGGAAGCACATGTATTTATCCTAAATTAGCTCCACAGCCAATTAAAGAAGAATATCTTCTTACTGGTGAATTAGAACCAACAAATGAACCATACGCAATCGCTAAAATTGCAGGTATAAAAATGTGTCAATCTTATAATAGGCAGTATGCAACAAACTTTATTTCAGCCATGCCTACTAACTTATATGGTCCAAACGATAACTTTGACCTTCATACTTCTCATGTACTACCTGCATTAATCCGCAAGTTCCATGAAGCAAAAGTTGCAAATGCAGATTCAGTTACAGTATGGGGTACTGGGAATCCCAAAAGAGAGTTTTTACATGTAGACGATTTAGCAAGTGCTTGTTTATTCCTTATGGAATCATATAATTCAAATGAGATTATCAATATTGGTGTTGGAAATGATATTTCAATAAAGGAACTTGCAGAAACTATTAAAGAAATAGTTGGATTTAATGGTAATATTGACTTTGATACATCTAAACCAGATGGTACTCCACGGAAACTTGTGGATGTAAATAAAATTAACTCTTTAGGGTGGAAAGCAAAAATACCTTTAAAAGAGGGATTGCTGGAAACTTATAAATGGTATTTAGAAAAACTGTAGGTAGTGGAAAAAATGTGGGTGGAAATCCAATGAAAATTTTTAGGAATTCTGTATTACTTATTACTATTTTAGCGATTATTAGTAACTTCTTGGGGTTTATAAGAGAAGTCTTAATAGCATATATATTTGGGGCAGAAGATACAACGGATGCTTTCTATATAGCATTAACTATTCCTACCGTTGTTTTAGCGGTAGTGGGGAATGTCCTAATGACAATAATTGTTCCAATATATAGTAAATATCGTGAAGATAATTATGAATCCAGAAAAATAATTTCATCGCTCTTTACGATCATTATTTGTATTGCTATACCTTTATCAATAATCCTTGTTTACTTTAGTTTAGATATAATTGATCTATTAGGTACAGGACTATCCTCGGAAAGTCAAGTAATGGCATATAAGCTTTTGCTTATTTTAATACCACTTATTCTTTTTGGATCGCTAATGCACGGTTTAAATGGGGTTTTAGAATCACACTCCGTTTTTGGTGTCTCAGCATTTTCGGGTGTTGTTAATAATTTCATTGTTGTAATAGGAATAATAGGGTTGGGCTTTTTGTATGAGATTTATGGGGTTGCTATTGCAACTGTATCAGGCTTCTTTGCTGGATTAGGTACACAGCTCTATTTTTGGAAGAAAATTGAACGACCATTTTCTATTACATTTAAATGGAATCATCCTGCCATAAAAGAAATGGCAAAATTATCAATACCTGTTGCCATTTCAACTTTAATTAGCCAATCCTATTTATTTACTGACCGTTATTTAGCAAGTTTTTTAGAAGAAGGTAGTGTTACAGCACTAAATTTCGCGTCAAAACTAAGTTTGTTACCTATCATTACATTTGCAGCATCATTATCAATAGTTACTTATACTAAGGTTACAAATGCTGTCATTGTAAATGACAAAAACATGTTTCAGCAAATTATAACTAAAAATCTCAATGTTTTATTAATTGTTATGTTACCGATTGCTTTAATATTTTTGAATTTCTCAGGCGAAATTGTAAATTTAATGTTTCGCTATGGTAATTTCGATTACTCAGCTTTTTTAATCACAAAAAATGCATTAGTTTATTATTCAATTGGAATATTACCAAATAGTCTATGTTATTTATTATACCGTGTTTACTATGCTCATAAGAGAACCTTATATGCATCTATTGTAAGTATCATTGGAGTTTTTACAAATATTATTATGAGCTTTATTTTTGTAAAACCATTGGATGTTGGTGGAATTGCCCTGGCTAATTCAGTTTCTTTTATTATTATCTTTTTGCTACTACTATTACCGTTAAAACGTTTTACTCTAGGAGTAAATGTTAAAGAGATATTTGGAGAAACACCAAAGCTATTGATAATGGTGCTCTTTAGTTACTTGGTTTTTCTTCTTTTAGATCAAATACATTATTTTACAAATTTACAAAGTAACATCATAAATCGAATTTTGGTTATTGCTATTCCTACAGTTTTAGGATTAATTATTTATATTTTGATGGGATTACTATTAAGACACAGTATTTTTATGGACACATTTAAAAAGCTATTTAAAAAGTAATTTTTCTTTTATATATCTTCATAGTTATTCGTTAATAGGTAGTACCAATCCTCATTCAACAAGAAAAACCACCTTTTAAAAAGGTGGTTTTTCTTGTTGATATAAAAAAAGTTTAAGCAGATTTATTTTCTTTATGCAATCTTTTTATTGGGTGAAAGATTACCGCCTTGATTGTTTCATCTTCTAAAAGACCAATAATTTTTGTAGTCAGTAATAATCCAATGAAAAGCGTAGAAGCTAAGATAACTAATCCATATAATGAATTTGCAGTTAATAGAATTGCACTTACACCAAAAGCTAATGCAAATGTATAAATAATTAGGACTGATGTCCGATGACTATTTCCAATTTTTATTAAACAATGATGTAAATGATTCTTATCAGGATCAGTAATCTTTTGCTTATTGATTAACCTTCTAATTATTGCAAATAGGGTATCAATTATTGGTACTGCCAAAACAATAATTGGAATAATTAGATTCGTTAAATTTGCCTCAGTATTAATACTTAATAACGATAATACTGATATACAAAAACCTAGAAATAGAGAGCCAGTATCTCCCATAAATATCTTTGCGGGATAAAAATTGAAGATAAGAAACCCAAGAGTACTTGCAGCTAGGATAAGACAGATAGAAGCAAGAAATATATTGCCATTTAGAAAAGAAATAATCATTATTGAAGAAATTGCTATAGTTGAAAGACCTGCAGCCAATCCATCTAATCCATCCATTAAATTGATGGCATTTGTAATTCCAATGATCCAAACTATTGTGATAAGATAGCCAAAGAAATTCAAATCAACAGTACCGATTAATGGAAGAGAGATTATTTCTAACTTTAATCCTGAAAATACAACAATTAAGGTGGCTATCAACTGTCCGCAAAGTTTTACTTTAGCTGGCAAAATATATTTATCGTCTAGTACACCAGTAATAACAATAATTAATGCTCCAAGTAGTAAGAACGGAAGATTGCTAGATTTTGGACTTAATATAAGTCCACCAGCAATTGTTCCAAATACAATCGCTATTCCGCCAAGTCTAGGCATAATATTACTATGCACTTTACGTTGGTCTGGCTTGTCCGTTGCTCCAATAATAATGGCAACCTTTTTTACCAGAGGAGTTGAAAAGGTTGCTACTAGGAAAGCAAACATAAAAGCAAAAAAATAAGACATTATCAAAAGTGCCCCCTTTATATATATATATATATATTTATTTCTTATAGTTTTTCAATGTTATTTTATCCTAATGTACCTTCTTATTATATATTGCCTGGGTACATATATCTACAAATTTCTACATCTCAATTTGTTATTTTACTGGAAATTATATATTTAGTGCATATATTAAATAAAAGAAAGAAGGACCATATCGACCTTCTAGTAATGAAAAATTAAAATTCATTTGATTTCTAATTGAGTTTTTAAAATCTCAGTAATTCTATTTTTCTCATCATTTGGGATTAATTGAAAGGAAACTCCATTAATCATTTTTCCTTGAGCTTTTACTTCAATTTGTTCAATCGAATTCTTAGCTTCCTTATACTTACTTTGTATGGACATCATTTCATCAAAAGTTAAATTGGTTTTTATATTATTTCCTAGTGCAGAGAAAATGTCACCAAAGTTTTTTAAAGAACTAACGCTTGCTCCCTTATCTATTACGGCTTGTATGATTTGTCGCTGACGCATTTGTCTCCCAAAGTCTCCGCGTGGGTCTTCGTAACGAGTTCGGGCATATTTTAGTGCTTTTTCACCATTAAGATTCAATGTACCTTTGGCAAAATGTGTACCATCGTAAGTAAAGTCTAAATCATTTTCTACAGTGACGCCGCCTACTGAATCGACGATTTCCTTAAATCCATCCATATTAATTTGAACGTAGTAATCAATGGGAATGTCAAGGAAATTTTCAATTGTGTCAATTGACATTTCTGCTCCACCAAATGCAAAAGCATGATTTATTTTATCTGTTGTTCCTCTCCCAATAATTTCAGTCCGAGTATCACGTGGAATACTTAACATTTTTACAGAATTTGAATTGGGATTCACAGTCATGATGATGATGGTATCTGAACGTCCACGATCACCCTCCCTTTCATCAACACCCAATAAAGCAACTGAAAATGGGTCTGCATTTTCCAAAGATATATCTTCTATTCTTTTTTCAGACTTTTCCCTCTCAAGTGGAGTGTGCATTGTATCCACTGCTGTGGTAAGGGATTGATAAACTGTATATGCATAAGCACCTACTGCTACTATTAATATCGCAAAGGTTAACATGACGACACGTAACCATTTGCGTTTTTTCTTTTTTTTATCTGCTCTGGTACCCATGTTAGATAATCCTCCTTAAATGAAAACTTATTATAAGTATAAAATGTCCAATAAAAGTAAAGACGAAGATTCGACAATAAATGTTTCATTTTTCTCTATCCATTAACTATACAATCTTATCATGTCCCGAATAATATTTTAACAGGCATTATATTCCTCCAATTATGAAAATAATCACCAAAAAATCATAGCAGAAATTACCTATTTTTTATACAATTTTTTTAAAAAATGAATATGTTTACCATGATTTTTGTCGAAAAGCGTAAGATTAACAATTTCTAATAAAATATATTCTTATACAGAGGAATAAAATAGGTCTTAATTGGTGTTTTGTTACAGATTGGGGGTTTTTATAGACTTATTGTTTGCAAGTTTTGTAGAATATAGGAAGTGAATTGCAAAACCTGAAACTTGCAATCTAAGACTTTATACAAAGGGAGAGAGTAATGAAACGGTATTTTGTTGTTTTCAGCTTAGTGTTTACATTAGTATTTATGTCTTTACCATCTTTAGTCGGACATGCAGAGGTAACTTCGAAACGGATGGATGGTGCTGATCGTTTTGCTGTATCGGTTAATGTTTCGAAAGAAGGATGGCCTAATGGCAGTGGAACGGTTATCCTTGCTAACTATCTAGCCTTTGCCGATGCGTTAGCTGCATCGCCACTTGCGTTTAAAGAAGATGCGCCAATCTTGTTAACCCATTCTAATTCAATCACTCAAACTACGATGGATGAAATTAGTAGATTAAAAGCTTCAAGGGTACTTTTAGTTGGGGGACCAGGAAGTATTTCTGAGAACATCGTTAGTCAATTAAAACAAAAAGGAATTCAAACAATTGAAAGAATTGGAGGAATCGATCGTTATGAAGTTTCCTTTAATATCGCACAAAAGTTAGGTCAAACGGACACTGCTGTGTTAGCTAACGGATTAAAGTTCCCTGATGCTTTAGCGATTGCACCTTATGCAGCTCAGAACGGATATCCAATCTTACTATCTCAAGACAATTCCTTACCAAGCAAAACAACAGAGGCTTTTCAAACAAAAGGTATCACTAAAACCATCATCGTTGGTGGTGAGGGAAGTGTTTCAGCTAATGTTGCTTCCAAAGTCCCGAATGTAAATAGAATCGGCGGGAAAGACCGATATGAGGTTTCAGCAAATATCGTTACTCAACTAAATTTGGCTGCAAATAAGGCATTTTTAGCTACAGGCATGACATTTGCTGATGCGCTAACTGGATCTGTTCTTGCGGCGAAACAAAATGCTCCTATGCTGTTAATGCACCCAACGACAGTACCAACTGCTATTCAATCACTTGTTCAAGCAAAGAACATTCAGGATTTTGTTATACTTGGCGGAACAGCTTCAGTCCCTGATCGTGTATTCCAAATTCTAACTGGACAAGTTCCTGCACTGCCTTTAGAAGGAAAGACCATTGTTATTGATCCAGGTCATGGAGGAACTGATCCAGGTGCCGTTCAAAACGGATACGTAGAAAAAAACCTAAATAACCAGTTCTCTTTAAAGTTTGCAGATAAGCTTCAGAAGCTGGGAGCAAACATCATTTATACTAGAAATCCGAATTCTGATAACTTTATTGATTTACCAGAACGAGCAAGCTTTGCGAATACAACCAATGCAGATTTGTTTGTCAGTATTCATCATGATTCAAATGTTTCAACCTCACCAAATGGATTTAGCATTCACTACAGTTCTTATCGACCGGCGATTGAAGTGAATGATGTTTATGTTCTATCCAATGGTGTTAAATATCCTTTCATTCGAGAAGAAACAGAGAATAAACAGTTTATAGTTAGAAACGGTTCAATTGAAATGGCACTTAGTTACGTAGGAAATAATATTGCCTATGATCCAACTCCATCACCTGCAGTTGTAACAACGAAGGCATTAACAGATGTTTTTGTTACTGCACTTGCTTATCCTGGGATCAAGGCAACTACTGCATACTCATCAACAGGAATTAGAGACAGCAATCTTTATGTAACTCGGTGGACCAATATGCCGTCTATATTAATTGAGTTAGGTTTTATCTCCAATCCAAACGAAGTAAAACTACTGGCAAATCCAACAGTACAAGACACGAGAGCTCAAAACTTAGCTAACAGTATTAAAGACTATTTCAATAAGTAAAACGAAAGGATTATTTCGAAGTCAAATCGAAATAATCCTTTTTACATATATTATTGGGTATATTACCCATATTAAAAAGGAAGTCAAAGGTAAAATATAATATAACCGATATATATAATTTTTGTTACACTTTCAACATCCTAGTTGTAAAAATTCAATTTATGCTATAATAACATCTGTATTTAAGAAGAAAGTATGTATAAAATATTTTTGATTATTTTTTAGTTTCTCTAGGGGGTATTTTTTATGAAATACCGAACAAGAATGCTCACTCTTGTCTGTATTGATTCAGCAGTTGTTTTATTATCTTTATACATGTCCTATTTTTTAATAAATCCGTATTCCGGATATATATTAATTCTTCCGGTTCTAAAGCACATGATTGTAACTACATCGATTACTCTATTGTTGACTCACCATGTGTTCTCTTACATTTTTGGGTTATATAGAAGAGTGTGGGCTTATGCAAGTATGGAAGAACTAGTAGGGGTATTCTTTGTGGTAAGCTCATCTATCGGGATTACTGCGGTTGTTCAAAAAATTGCTTTTGACAACATCTATCTTCAGGGTCTTTCTGTTACCTTTATGCTTAACATACTCTTTTTAGGCGGAGTTCGTTTTTGGTCAAGATTTTTAAAAACAGTTAAATTCGAGATTCGAACTAAAGGAATTCGCCCAAGTAAAACGAAGAGAACTTTAATCATTGGAGCGGGTTCAACAGGACGGATGTTGTTACAACAATTAAAAGACCATCCAACAACTGACTTAACCCCAGTAGCCTTTTTGGATGATAATGAAAAGGTGCAACGACTTCATGTAGGTGGCTTACCAGTTGCGGGTAAGATAAATGATTTAGCAAAAATAGTTAAGCGATTTAATGTGGATCATGTCGTTATTGCGATACCATCTTTGCAGAAGCAAAAATTACATGAAATTGTAACAGAAGCAAAACAGGTGTGCCAAGATGTACAGATTCTTCCGATGATTGGCGACTTAGCGTCTGGGAAGGTCGCTATTAGTGAGATTCGAGACGTGTCGATTGGTGACCTTTTAGGTCGAGAACCTGTTGAGTTGGACAATAAAGGAATTGCTGAGAAAATTGAGAACCAAACCATCCTTATCACTGGAGCTGGCGGCTCCATCGGATCTGAATTATGCAGGCAGTTATGTCAATTTAAGCCTAAGACGATGATTTTGTTAGGTCATGGTGAAAACAGTATTTATTCAATTGAAATGGAACTGAAAAATAAATATGGCGAAGAAATTGAATTCTTAACAGAAATTGCGGATGTTCAAGACCGTGAAAAAATGTTTGATATTCTATTTAAATATAAACCATATCTTGTTTATCATGCTGCTGCACACAAGCATGTACCGCTTATGGAACGAAATCCTGAGGCGGCAGTCAAGAATAATGTATATGGAACGAAGAACGTAGCCGATGCTTCAGATGCTGCTGGTGTAAATACCTTTGTATTGGTATCAACAGATAAGGCTGTTAATCCAACGAGTGTAATGGGTTCTACTAAGAGAGTCGCGGAAATCATTATTCAAAATTTAGCACGACATAGCCACACTCGCTTTGTAGCGGTACGATTTGGGAATGTATTGGGAAGCCGAGGCAGTGTTGTTCCTCTTTTCAAGAAGCAAATTGCAAAGGGCGGCCCTGTAACGGTAACTCATCCGGATATGACGAGATATTTTATGACTATTCCTGAAGCCTCTAGATTGGTTATTCAAGCTGGGGTACTAGCTCGTGGAGGAGAAATATTTGTCCTTGATATGGGTGAACCAGTGAAAATTGTCGATTTAGCAAAAAATTTAATTAAGTTGTCAGGATATACTGAGGAAGAAATTAAAATAGAATATTCAGGTATGCGTCCGGGAGAAAAGCTATATGAAGAAATATTAAATAAAGAAGAAATTCATCCGGAAAAGATATTTCCAAAAATTTATATTGGTAAGGCTACATTGGAAAATGCTGAAGAAATCATAAAACAAATTGAAGAACATTTAGATAATAAGGAAATGTTACGTGAAACCTTATTGGAAATTGCTAATCGAAAAAGAGTTAAGGAAAAAAAAACAAACGAAAAAAAAGTTTTATCAACTACTTGAAAGAAACGTAAGGGATTATAACCCTTACGTTTTAACCATTAACCTATTTACATAAAAGGAAGCGAATCTATGGAGAAATTCAATAAGGGTTTAAATGTCATTATTGGAGAACATGTTCAATTTGGTGAAAATGTTACGATTGGAAATAATGTCATTATTTATGACGGAGTTCAAATTGGAAATAACGTTATGATACAAGATAATGCCGTGATTGGAAAACAGCCGGCACGAGCAAAGAATTCAATCCTTCCTGAGGTGAAGAAGCTGCCTCCAACCGTAATCGGAAGTGGAGTTACAGTTGGTACCTCATCCATTATTTATGCAAATGCTGACATTGCAGATGATGTGTTTGTAGCTGATTTAGCTACCATTCGTGAGAGGGT
Organism: Bacillus sp. CZDM1; assembly: GCF_055502545.1. NCBI lineage: Bacteria > Bacillati > Bacillota > Bacilli > Caryophanales > Bacillaceae > Bacillus > Bacillus sp. CZDM1. The sequence continues at coordinate 41,701 of NZ_JBUESO010000005.1, forward strand.
TACGATTGGCGAGAAAACGATTGTAGGAAGAGGCGTTGCAGTCGAAAATGACTGTAAGGTCGGCAAGTATTGCAAGCTTGAAACAAACTGTTACATCACCGCTTATTCCACAATCGAAGATTATGTGTTTATTGCGCCATGTGTGGTTACTACAAATGATAATTACATGGCAAGATCGAAAGAGAGATATGAGCATTTTAAAGGAGTTACCATTAAGACCGGCGGAAGAATTGGTGCTAATGCAACTATCTTACCTGGTAAAACCATTCATGAAGATGGAGCCGTCGCAGCTGGCAGTGTGGTAACGAAAGATGTTGAGAAGGAATCAATTGTTGCAGGTGTACCTGCAAAAGCATTAAGAACTGTTCCAGAAGCACAGCTCTTAAAAAACCAATAATGGTGAGTGGTTCAATGAAAATATTACTGATTAATCATTATGTAGGTTCCAATATCCATGGAATGGAATATAGACCTTACTATTTGGCGAAGGAATGGGTAAAGGGCGGTCATGAAGTTACCATGATTGGTGCCTCCTTTTCTCATATTCGGACCGTTCAGCCAGAGGTTGAGAACAATTGGAAAGAAGAATATCATGATGGAATACGGTATCTATGGGTCAAAACACCATCCTATGAAGGGAATGGCGTTAAACGGATCATTAATATGGCGGTTTTTATGAAAGAATTGATGCTTCATTCTGCTAAGATTGCAGATACATATAAGCCAGATGTTGTGATTGCTTCATCCACCTATCCGTTAGATATCTATCCAGCTAGAAGAATTGCCAACAAAGTAAAAGCAAAGCTCATATTTGAAGTACATGACCTTTGGCCATTGTCACCAATGGAGCTAGGGAATATGTCTGCTAAACATCCATTTATTATGGTCATGCAAAAAGGCGAAAACGATGCTTATCGTTATGCAGATAATGTTGTTTCTCTTTTACCAAAAGCGGATCAGCACATGATTGAACATGGAATGGAGCCAAGTAAATTTAGGTATCTTCCAAATGGTATTGATATAGAGCAATGGGAGCAAGCGGATGAGAAAATTCCAAATGATCATAAGGACGTAATTGATGATCTTAGGAAAAATGGTAAATTTCTTATTGGCTATGCAGGAACTCACGGAATTGCAAATGCCCTTGAGTACTTAATTGAGGCCGCAGAACGGACAAATGATGAGCGTATTGCGTACGTTTTAGTAGGAAAAGGTCCAGAAAGAGATAATCTAATAAACAAAGTGAAAGAGAAAAACCTGAAAAACATTCATTTCTTGCCTGTCATTAATAAAAAGGCGATTCCAGACTTTTTGTCACAAATGGACGCATTATATATAGGCTGGCGAAGGAGCCCATTATACCGGTTTGGAGTAAGTCCTAACAAGCTGTTAGATTATTTAATGGCTGGGAAACCCATCATTCATGGTATAGAAGCAGGAAATGACCTTGTGGCTGAAGCGGGAGCAGGAATAACCATTCCGCCAGAGGATCCAGATGAAGTTGCTCATGCTGCGAAGAAAATGCTTGAATTACCAGAGGACCGGAGAAATGAGATGGGAACAAATGGTCAAAGGTTCGTCATAGAAACACATGACTATCGTGTTCTTTCTCAAAAGTTTATTGATATTATGAATGAAAACTAACTAGTAGGTGAAACGAAATGGAATTTATCCCTTATGCTTTACCATTAATAGAAGATAATGAAATTAAGGAAGTTGTCGATACATTACATTCAAACTGGCTTAGTAAAGGCCCTAAAACCGTTGAGTTTGAAAAACAATTTAGTCAATACGTAAACGCAAATCATTCACTAGGATTAAACTCGTGTACTGCTGGGCTTCATATATCCCAGTTAGCAGCAGGTATTGGTGCAGGTGATGAGGTCATCACAACACCTTATACATTTGTTGCTTCAGCTAATACGATTATTCACACGGGTGCAACACCTGTTTTTGTTGACATTGATCCTGTTACCTTCAATATTGACCCGAAGAAAATTGAAGAAAAAATTACTTCCAAAACAAAGGCCATCATCCCTGTACATTTTGCAGGATATCCTTGTGACATGGATCCGATTATGGAAATTGCCAAGAAACATAATTTAATTGTCATTGAAGATGCAGCACATGCAGTGTATACAAAATATAAAGGCAGAATGGTTGGAAGTATCGGGGATTTTACCTGCTTTAGTTTTTATGCGACTAAAAACCTTGTTACAGGTGAAGGCGGAATGGTAACTACCCACAATGAAGAGTGGGCCGATCAACTGCGTGTAATGAGCTTGCACGGTATGAGCAAAAACGCTTGGAATCGTTATGGTGATAAAGGAACCTGGTTTTATGAGGTAGAGTATCCTGGTTTTAAATACAATATGACCGATATGCAGGCAGCATTAGGTCTTGTACAGCTAGATAAACTAGAAAGTATGCAGAAACGCCGTGAGGAAATCGCTAAGAAATACAATGAGGCATTTTCTAAAGTTGAAGGATTCACTGCTCCTTATAGTAACGAGGAAAACGTTCATGCTTGGCATTTATATGTTCTTCGTCTAAAGGATGGTCATTTTACCATCGATCGCGGGGAATTCATTGAGCAGTTAAAGGAAAAAGGAATCGGAACAAGTGTACATTTTATTCCAGTTCCAATGCACCCTTATTATAAAAAACTTGGGTATAATATTGAAAATTACCCTAATGCGTTAGCTGCCTATAATGGAGCGCTCTCGTTACCACTGTACCCTAAAATGACTGATGAACAAGTAGATCATGTAATCAATATGGTTTTGGAGCTAGCAGAAACCTCAAAAAAATAGGTGATGATAATGAGTAAAGCAGTATCACAATATAAAACTCAAAACTATAAACAGAGTGATTTTGGAAAAAGAGCGTTTGATGTCATTATGTCAGCAATCGGTTTAATCATTTTGTCTCCGTTTTTCCTCATCATTAGTATCATGATTAAATTAGACTCACCTGGACCTGTTTTATTTAAACAGGTTCGAGTGGGAAGATATGAGCGGAACTTTAAGATCCTAAAGTTCAGAACAATGGTTACGGATGCGGAAAAAAAAGGAGCACAGATTACGGTCGGAAGAGACAGCCGAATCACGCGTGTGGGGCATTTTCTAAGAAAGTCAAAGCTTGATGAGTTACCACAATTAATTAATGTTTTTATAGGCGATATGAGTCTTGTTGGCCCGCGGCCTGAAGTTCCTAAATACACACAGTACTATACCAAGGTCCAGAAGAGAATTTTTGAACTTCGTCCGGGTATAACGGATTATTCCTCGATTAAATATCGTGATGAAAACGAGATTCTGGCTTTAAGCAATGATCCTGAAAAGACGTACATTGAAGAAATCATGGTCGATAAGTTAAAGTTGAACTTAGAATACTTGGAGAATAAATCACTTCTGACTGATATAAAAATTATTTTTAATACCTTTTTAAAAATCATAAAATAAGAAAAAGGAAGATTATGCCGATTCACAAGACATAATCTTCCTTTTTTATAGGAAAAAAGACGGGTTTGGAGGTATAATGGCAATAGGGGGTTGGAGAAAAATGAGAAAGATAACAATCATTTCTATTTTTATTTCACTATTGCTAATTTTAGGGTTTTCTGTACCGTCTTCTGCAGCGCAAATTACCGACTTGCCAGAACGAATTGATGGCAAAGATCGCTTTGCTGTCGCTGTAAACATCTCAAAAAAATGGGGACAAGCAGACACCGTTATCCTAGCAAATTATTTAGCTTTCGCTGACGCTTTAACAGCAACACCGCTTGCCTATAAATTAAATGCTCCCATTTTACTTACACATCCTGATCAACTATCAGATGAAACAAAGAGACAGATTGGATCTCTTGGGGTAAAAAATGTAGTCGTTGTAGGTGGAGAAGGCAGTGTTTCAGAGAATGTAGTATCCAATATTGCTAGTCTTGGAATTTCTAATATACAAGGATTTCAGGAAAAGACCGTTTCGAGGTCTCGAAGAACATAGCAGAACAAATAGGATTCAACGGAACAGCCGTTTTTGCAAATGGTTTGGTGTTTGCAGATGCACTTTCTATAGCACCCTATGCGGCTGCCAATGCTTATCCTATAATACTGACAATGAATAATGAACTTCCATTAGGAATTCAAAAGCTACTAGACGCAGGAACCATAACAAAATCCATCGTTGTTGGTGGGGAAGCCAGTGTCAGCAACGGTGTCTTTAATCAGCTGCCAAGCGCTTCTAGAATCGGCGGAAAAGACCGATATGAGGTAGGTGCCAACATTGCGAAAACCTATGGTCAAAATCGAAGTAAACATTATATTGCGACTGGTGTAACTTTTGCTGATGCACTTACGGGCTCAGTCCTAGCACCTAAGGAGAATGCAGTCATTCTTTTATCCAAAACCGATCATTTACCTGCACCGACAATAGGGGTTATTTCTCAGAAGGATGTTCCTGTAACCATTCTTGGAGGAGTGGGTTCTGTAAAAGATCAAATTGTTCAAAAACTTACCTCGATGAAACCAAGCAGCCGACCAATTCTTTATATTGTGCCACATCAAGATGATGAAATACTATCTTATGGGGTTGATATTAGAAATGAGCTGTCCCGGGGAAGACAAGTACATCTTATTCTGCTTACCCGAGGAGAAGATTCAGGAGCAAGAAAAACTTTAAATGGTGATTATTATTGTTACATTCATGGGAAGTATCATAAACCCCAATTAGAGGGCTATAAAGCCGGTTCGCTGACTCCGGATGAATTTGCGGACGCGAGAACAGATGAGTATTACCGAGCATCAAAAGCACTAGGGGTACCAATTAGTAATATTCATACTGAATATATTCCAAATGGTCAATTCTATAGTTCCAGAGTTATCCCAATTATTCAAAAATATCTTGCATTATTCCCGAATGCAGATGTTCGTACTTTTTCTTGGTTCGATGAGCATAGCGCACATGCGTTACTTGGGAAAACAATCCAGGGAATGGCAAACAGAGGGTTTGCTCCAAAGATATCAGGCGAAATTCTTTATTTCTATTAATACAGACCGTTTTTATAAGGTTCCCAAACCAATGCCAACTATAATGAATGTAATAGAAAAACAAAGCGACATCCAATTTTTAAGGAGTGCTATTGGAGAATATCGCCGCTGGGATCCGGTAAAAGGCCATTATGCAGCTGGTTATCATTCCGTGCAGGCCCAATTTGATACTTTATGGAACAATCCATATGTTAACAGTCACTATTAATCAATGAATACATGAATATATTAATCATATGGGAAGTTGAGTAGATATTACTCGACTTCCCATTTTTTTATTTAAAAACTAGAACTAGCAGACGAATGTATCTGTTAAAAATAATATTATTCGTCAATACTCTACATTTTATGTGGGTATTTTTCTATTTTACTCTAGTAAAATACCTTTTTTACCATTTACTCATAGAAAAAACTTTGTTAAAGTTAAAGTAATGTATAGATTTGTAAATTAAAGGGGGATTTCGTCAGTTGAAATTTAGCAAGCTGTCATTAAAAGTCGTTTCTAGTCTAGTATTGACATCATCACTACTCATTCCATTCGGGGAGGCGAAAGCTTCCACTATTTCTGTTAAACTCGTAAATTACTTGGGGAATCGAACCTCAGTAGAGTTTGACACAGAAGGATTTTATAAGTTAGCAAATAACAATACTCGCTTCTCAGGTCGTGATCGCTTTGAGGTAGCCAATAATGTTGCTTCTGGCGGTTGGCAAACAGCTAGTACTGTATTTGTCGTAAACTATATGGCGTTTGCTGATGCATTATCTGCAGCACCATTGGCAAGAAAATATGATGCACCAATTCTATTGACAAATCCTGCTTCATTACCAGAAATCACTAAGTCTAAAATTCAATCACTTCATCCTACAAATATTATTATTGTAGGCGGTACTGGTAGTGTTTCTCAAAATGTCGAAAACCAATTAAAAGGCATTACTTCGAATGTAGAAAGAATTGGGGGAAGTGACCGATTTGAGGTCGCAAAGTATGTTGCTGATAAAATGGGACCTTCTAATTCAGCTATCGTTACAAATGGATTAGTATTTTCTGATGCACTTGCAATTGCGCCCTATGCGGCACAAAATCAAATTCCGATTCTCTTAACTCACAATAATAAACTTCCTGACAGCACTAGAACAGCGTTACAAGGGAAATCTTCAACGCTTGTAATAGGTGGAACAGGCAGTGTAAGTTCTTCAGTTGAGGCAGAATTAATCGCACCAAGCAGAATTGGCGGTGCAGACCGGTATGAAGTTTCTGCCAATATTATTAATCAATTGAATTTGAATGCAGAAACATTATTCCTATCTAATGGTTTAACTTTTGCAGATGCTTTAACTGGTTCCGTTCTTGCTGCAAAACAAAATGCACCTTTGCTTCTTACAAAACCAAATGAAATACCAGCACCCGTTATGAACACCATGCGTAATAGACAAACATCGATAGTAAATATCCTTGGTGGACCAGCTTCAGTTTCAGATAAGGTGATCGCTAGTCTTCCAAATGAACATGTTATCGAACCTAATAAGAGATATAGTGTTCGATCAGAAAATGGTAGATTATCCTTATACAAGGAATCTCAAAAAGTCAAAGACTTTGGTACTAGTTCTTTTACTTTAGCAACAAACTATTCTTCATCAAACTTAATTAACATTTATGGGAACGGTCCTACTTCATATCTAGGGAACATGGAATTCACCTTAGAGGGAGGATATGTTCGTCCAATAAATAAAGAAATTCCTTTTGAGGACTACTTAAAAAATGTAGTTCCAAGAGAGATGCCAGCTTCATGGGGGAATTACAACCCACTTGTAGGTCGTGATGGAATGGATGCATTACGTGTACAAGCCATTGCTGCAAGAACCTATGCTTATGATCAAATTGGTTCTACCGTAAAAGATGATCAAAGTTTTCAAGTTTATGGTGGTTACCGTTATTATTCAAGCGCTGAAGGAAAATGGATCAATTCATGGACTACTAATTCAACACGTGCAATTGATGAAACAGCCGGCAAGGTTTTAAGGTATAATGGCAGACTTGTAGATGCTGTATTTTCGTCAAGTAACGGCGGCTATACTGTAAAAAATACGGATGAATGGCCATTGGGTACTCCACGTGAATATTTGATCGCACAAGAAGACCCTTTTGACAATTATAAATGGACCTTAAAAGTTCCAATGAGCCAAATTAATTTAGATGGAAAAGACTTAGTCAATTATGGTTATTGGTGGTGGTCGAATCATGAAACGAACACTACTTTAGCAAACTATCTAAAAAATTGGCTTAGAGACAGTGGTGCTACAAATTTACCGAATAACCAGATAAAGATTGTTAATATTTCTGATTTCTCCTTCACACAAGAGAGAAACTCTTCACAAAGAAGCTTAAATGGTTCGATTAATATCGATTATATGCTTTATGGTACGACAAATGAAAGTGGGCAAGTGAAAGTGAATTCCGTCCAGATCAACAACACTATTAAAGGATTTAGAACTTGGTTTGGTGGTATGGAATTCAAAAGTACTTACTTAGATAGTATTACTAAAGATTCAGATTCTATCTATATTAATGGAAAAGGATTCGGCCACGGAATTGGGATGAGTCAACACGGAGCTTATAATCGTGCACTTGCAGGGCAGTCATACGAAGAAATTTTAAGATTCTATTACCCGGGTGCTGTTTTAGGAAATTAGAAAAGTAAAAGAATTGTAGGGGTCTTCTCTAGATCTTTACAATTCTTTTCTTTTAATTACATAAATAAAAAAACAACCACGGAGGTATTCATCTTGAAAAAGCTTTTCCCATCCCTCTTGGTCCTCATTATATTTTTTCTCTTTCATACAAATTACACCCATGCCGCAGAGGGAGCTGTCGAAAGAATTCAGGGTGCTGACCGATTTGAGGTAGCGGTCAATATTTCAAATAAAGGCTGGCCGGATGGAACCAATACAGTTATTTTGGTCAATTACAATGCGTATGCCGATGCACTAGCGGCTACACCTTTGGCATATCAATTAAATGCACCAATCCTATTAACACATCCCAACCAGCTTACGAAAGCAACAATGCTAGAACTTCAAAGACTTAAGCCGCAAAATGTTATTGTCATTGGCGGCGAAGGCAGTGTGTCAGGAAATGTCTTTCATAGTATTCAATCACTTGGAGTTCCTAATGTACGAAGAATTGGTGGATTAAATCGCTATGAAGTTGCCTACTTAATTGCAAATGAAATGCCAGCAAAAGAAAAAGTTATCATGGCATATGGACAAAATTTTCCGGACGCATTGGCAATTGCTCCCTATGCAGCAAGAAATGGTTATCCGATTCTCTTAACGGATACGGCAGACCTTCCAACAAAAACAAGGGAGGCGTTAGCAGCTAGAAATCCAAAAGAAAGCATTGTTGTTGGTGGCGAAGGTAGTGTAAGTCCCAACGTCTTTAGACAATTGCCTTCACCTATACGGATTGGCGGAAAGGATCGGTATGAAGTTGCAGCCAATATTGTTCAAACTCTCAACCTCAATACAAATAAAGCCTTTGTGGCAACAGGGTTAACCTTTGCCGACGCCTTAACAGGTTCTGTATTAGCTGCTAAGGAAGATGCACCGATATTATTAACGGGTCCCAATTCTTTACCCGATGTAATTAATAATCTAATCAGCGGAAAGGGAATTTATACTTTTACGATTCTAGGTGGCTATGGTTCTGTTTCACAAAATGTTATTAGGCAAACAGGAGGTCCATTAACTGGTCTTAAGATTGTCGTGGATGCTGGACACGGTGGAACTGATCCTGGTGCCTCTGGGTTTGGTTTAACTGAAAAGGAAGTTGTACTAGATGTTGCTAAGCGAGTCCAGGTTAAACTCGCCGCTTCAGGTGCTGTCGTTCTAATGACAAGGGAAGATGACGTTTATCCCTCTTTAACTGATCGGATCGATTTTGCTAATAATTCAAAGGCTGATTCTTTTATTAGTATTCATGCCAATGCTGCAGAATCATCTAGTGCATCTGGTTCTGAAACTTATTGGAACAGTTTATATTTTGGTGAGGAAAGCAAAGCTCTGGCCAAACACATCCAAAATCAACTCGTTAATGCCTTGGAAACAAGGGATCGAGGAGTCAAAGAGGCAAATTTCCTTGTTATTAAAAATACCGTTATGCCAAGTGTTTTGGTAGAACTAGCATTCATCACGAATAGTCAGGATGCTCAAAAACTTGCTGATCCTATTTATCGGGAAAAATCAGCAGATGCCATTTTTCATGGAATTGTGAACTATTACAACAAAAAATAGCCAGGTTTTCAGAACTTGGTTATTTTTTTTTGCAGATTAAGATAGATAAACAAATTGAAGGAGAAATAATAAATGAAAAAATTTATTTTCATTCTTTGTTTTGCTTTTCTTTTTACAGGTATTCCAAGTTTGATTCAGGCTGAGGAAAATAGGATAGCCGGCAAAGACAGATTTGAGGTTGCTGTTAATATCTCGAAGTTGAATTGGCCGCAGGGAGCAGAAACGGTATTTATCACGAATTATATGGCTTTTGCTGACGCTTTATCCTCAACGCCATTGGCGTTTCAACAAAATGCCCCGATCCTTCTATCTCATTCTGGAAGGCTAACGGAGGAGACAAAACAGGAGATAATTCGCTTACATCCACAAAATGTTATTTTGATAGGTGGTACAGGAAGTTTAAATAATCAAATTGTACAAGACCTTCAAAGATTAAATATCCCAAATATATCCCGTATTGATGGCAATGATCGCTATGAGGTCTCAGCAAATGTGGCTTCAAAACTACCTAAATCATCAACGATTATCATTTCAAATGGGATGGCATTTGCAGACGCCCTTTCGATTGCTCCATATGCGGCAGAAAAAGGTTATCCAATTTTACTAACAGCCAAAGATCAATTACCTGTTCCAATCGCAAAACATATAAAAAATAATAATATACAACAATCGATTATCATTGGAGGGGAAGGGAGTGTAAGTGAAAAGGTCAAAGCAAACTTACTAAACTCTGTAAGAATTGGCGGTGCTGACCGTTATGAGGTCGCAGCTAATATCGCTAACACCTATTTTCCCTCACCTGAAAAGGGTTATATTGCTACAGGTATGACTTTTGCTGATGCATTAACAGGCTCAGTAGCAGCTGCTAAGCAGAAAGCGCCAATCTTATTGACAAAGAGTAATCAAATTCCAGAGAATATCCAAACGTATTTAATCAAAAAGAATATTGATGATATTACCATTTTGGGCGGCACAGGTTCAGTTCAGGATGGGATTTACTATATGCCTGGTGTTTGGTCCATCAAAAACCCAGGATATGATCAATTGCAGGGTTATGCAGACAAAACCTCTTATTTACCAGGTGAAACCGTAAAATTGTACATTAATAGTCCTAAAAACTATAATTTAGAGATTTATAGAATGGGATATTACGAGGGCAAAGGTGCTCAATTTAAAGTATCCTATGGTAAAATCTCAGGCTACAAACAAACTGCGGCTATAAATAAAGAAACACAATCCGCGAATTGGATGAAAACCGCCCATTTTGGAATTCCCGGTGACTGGGAAAGCGGGATGTATTTAGTGAAGATTATTGACGCAGATTTAAAGGAAAGTTATATTCCTTTTGTACTAAAGGACCCAAATCCTAATCCAAACGGTATGGGCCTTGTAATTGCGGCAAACACCTATCAAGCATATAATAATTGGGGCGGAAAAAGTCTCTATGGGTATAATAGCACCGATAAAACTGCAGCCATTAAAGTTTCCTTTAATCGGCCATATCGTGAGGGTAATGGTGCAGGACAATTTTTTACTTACGAATATAATATGATTCGCTGGTTAGAGAAAAAGGGCTATAAACCTTCATATTTTACCAATGAAGATATAGATAATGGATTTTTGAGTGCAAGTAAAGTAAAAGCGCTGCTCATTCCTGGACATGATGAATATTGGACAATGAAAAGCAGAGAAGAGATTGAATCATTAAATAAGACAAATCTTAATTTAGGTGTTTTTAATGCGAATGTCGGCTACTGGCAGGTAAGGTTAGAAGATAATAATCGCACAATCGTAGCATATAAGAATAAAGCGAATCTGGATCCATACCAAACGATTAATCCATCGTTGGTGACGACCCTATTTAGAGCTAACCCCGTTAACCGTCCGGAAGATAGACTTTTTGGCATCATGTATGTCGGTATTCCTGAAAAAACAGTGCCGATGGTAGTAACAAATGCTTCTCATTGGTTATATGAAGGGACAAGCTTAAAAAATGGTGACAAGATCCATGGAGTTATTGGTGGAGAAGTAGACCGGTATAGTGGTGTATTGCCAAATGTAGAGATTATTGCCCATTCACCTGCGATGTTTTATGGAAGCCTAGACTATGGAGATGTTGTTTGGTATCAAAAGCCAGAGGGAGGAAAGGCTTTTGCCGTTGGAACTTTTTATTGGAATTGGTTTTTAGACCCATATGGACATGAGTCAAACGCATCATTTAATCCAGCAATTGAAAGAATAACATTGAATGCTTTAAATAAATTGATGGAATAAGCTGCGAAAGGAGGACTTACTTAAACGGTAAAGATCCTCCTTTTATTTTTTCATTTTCTCAAAAGTTAATATATAGTATATTGATGTAGTACTTATTGATTTTAACAATCAAAATGTGTTTATGAGGAGTTAGAAAATGAAGTCGCTCGTTATTTTTACAAGTAGATTTCCTTATCCGCCGGGTGAGGAGTTTTTAATGAATGAAGTGGATGAATTAGCAAAATATTTTTCTAGTGTTCAAATACTGCCTATGAACCATGTTAATGCTCCGAAGAAACAAGTCCCCAAAAATGTAGAGGTTTTAACTGCAAAACGGGGTAATGGGAGATTTTTGCGGACTATAAAATTAATAGCTGATTTTCAATCATTGAGCTGGATGATTAAAGAACTGCCAGCAGCTTCTAAGCATGGAATAAAAGCAATATTAAAATTAGTCAATTGGACGGCAGTTACAAGTGAAATCAAAAGAAATATTCAAAGTAGCACTCTCATCCCACTAGAGGACGAAACGGTTTTTTACTCCTATTGGCTTACCCCGTCAGCAACCGCATTAGCTATGCTGAAAGAAAAATATCCAGACATAAAGGCAGTATCAAGAGTCCATGGCGGCGATTTATATCTCGAACGACATTCTCCAGCCTACTTGCCATTTCAGGGGAAAGTGATTAGGACTCTTGACCAAACGATTTCTATTTCAGAAAACGGAAGGGAGTACTTAAACAAACTCCATCCTGATGTAAAAAAGAAAATAAGTGTAAGCCGCTTAGGAACCAAAAATGAGTATCCATATCAAAATAAGGAAAATTCCACACCTTTAAAGCTTGTTAGCTGTTCTTATTTAAAGCCGGTTAAAAGAATTCACCTCTTAGTGGAAGCATTAAAGTCCACCCATTCGCCAATCGAATGGACACATATTGGTGACGGACCGGAAAGAAGAAGAATAGAGGCATTGCTGAAGGAGTTGCCTGACAACATTGTTGTTCACTTTTTGGGTAACTTAAATAACAAAGAGGTTATCCAACAGTATCAAACGAACTCTTACGATCTATTCATCAATGTTAGTGAGAGTGAGGGGATACCCGTTACGATTATGGAAGCCTTTAGTTTTGGTATCCCGGTGGTCGCAACGAATGTTGGTGGAACATCGGAGCTTGTTAATCAGGAGAATGGCTACTTGTTGCAAAAGGATTTTCCTCCTAAGGAATTAGCAAAAATACTCGAAGATTATGTTCAATTACCACCTGAATTTTCACAACAAAAATCATTACAGGCATACAAAACGTGGGATCAACACTATAATGCAGTCAAAAATTATAAAAACTTTGCTGATCTTTTAAAGGGAGTTTCCAAGAAATGAAAACCCAACAAAATTCATTCCTATCTAACAGTATAATAACCTTAACCCGCCAGGTTATTGGTATTGTTATAGGGCTATGCATCCTGTTTATCATCGCCAACGGTCTAGGACTTAGCGGGCAAGGTAATTATACACTCATTACCTATTTGCCGTTAATGCTAATGACCTTTTTAAATTTCGGATTTAATTCATCCACTGTTTTTTTTGTAAGCCAAAAAAAAGTAAGCTTAAATGATTCCTTTTCAACGAATATCATTATCGGGCTTGGTTTAGCACTGATTAGTATCCTTATTGGGACTGTGATCATTTATATTTTGTCTGAAACTAAATTTCAAAGCATCGATTCTGGCCTGCTCTTTATTAGCTTATTAGCATTGCCTGGAATGTTTTTGATGATTTTTTTACAGACCATCATTCAAGGTATTCAGGATTTTAAAGCCTTTAATACGGCCTTGGTCGTTCAACAATTTTCAACCTTACTTTTTTTAGTACTATTTCTATTTGTATTGGACCTTCATCTTCTTGGTGCTATTCTTTCCTTTATTTTTGGTTATGCTTTTGCAGCCATTTATATGATTTATTATTTAATCAAATATTGCGAAGCATCTTTTTCATTTAAGTTTTTTTCTCTAAGTCATTTAAAGGAAATGTTCGTATATGGGATGAAGGCACATGTCAGTAATATGATGACATTTTTGAATTATCGTCTCGATATATTGCTTATTGGTTATTTTTTGACTGAAATTGCAGTTGGGTTATATACTGTAGCGGTGAACTTAGGAGAACGATTGTCTATTTTATCGCAATCATTCTCTCAGGTACTACTGCCTAGAATTGCTTCTTCTACGATTGAGGAAGATCGTAATAAGCTAACATCCATGCTGAGTAGGTTCATTCTGGTTCTAGTTATTATGGTTAGTATCCTAATTTGGCTATGCTCCGACTTAATTTTTGCTTTATTCTTTCCAGAATACCCGGAAAGTTCACTTTTATTGAAGTTGCTGTTGCCGGGGTTAACTTTATTAACCGTTGAAAAAATACTTTCAAACGACCTTGCTGGCAGAGGGAAGCCAGAACTAAATATGTATGTATCATTTTTTAATGTGATTATTAATGTCATATTAAATTTGATTCTTATTCCTAGATTAGGTGTAAAAGGTGCGGCCATTTCTTCGTCTATCACTTACGTATGCAGTTTTATCATTAAAGCCTTTATATTCAAGGCAGTTACAAAAATGAAAATAAAGGATTTTTTAGTAATTACCAAAACAGATTTAGTGCTAATCATGAAAATTTATCGTAATTTTCGGCATCGAACTGCTGTAAATAAATAAGAAATTGGGAAGTTTAAGATTAATTAAAACAAAATTGGTATAAAAATTGAGGATTCCATGATTTTAAGCTGACAATGTAATAAAATTGCAATGTTTTTATTATGGTTTTATTCTTTCTATCGTGTATTATAATATAGTGTTAATTCTACAAAAACTGACAAGGCGCTACATAAATTAGATCACCTAGTGAGGTATAAATCAGCTGAAATCAATTTACATGTAAACTTCCATTACAAGGCTAATTTCTTTTTAGAAAGGGAATGACAAAAATGACTGAATATAATTCTACTGCTCGTGAATTATTAAACAAAATTGAAACTAGAAATGCAACCATCGGAGTTGTTGGATTAGGATATGTAGGTTTGCCACTTGCTGTTGAAAAAGCAAAAGCAGGCTTTAAAGTAATTGGCTTTGACGTACAGCAATCCCGTGTAGACTTGGTTAATAAGGGTGTTAACTATATTGGAGATGTTGTTGATGAAGAATTGTCTGAGATTACAAAAAGCGGACAATTTATTGCTACAACTGATTACTCTCTGATTAAGGATGTCGATGCCGTAGCAATTTGTGTACCGACTCCACTTGACCAATATCAACAGCCAGACACCTCCTATGTAGAAAGCTCAGGAGCTGAAATTGCTAAATTCATGCATGAAGGTATGCTTGTGGTATTAGAAAGTACGACCTACCCCGGAACAACAGAAGAAGTACTAATGCCGATTCTTGAAAAGTCTGGGTTAAAGATTGGTGAAGGTTACTTCTTAGCTTATTCTCCAGAACGAGTCGATCCAGGGAATAAGCATTATAATACAAAAAATACTCCAAAAGTTGTCGGAGGGATTACTCCAGCATGTACGGAAATTGCTTCGCTTCTATATAGAAGTGTTCTCGAAGGCGATGTTCATCAGGTTTCCAGCCCAGCAGTAGCTGAAATGGAAAAAATTCTTGAAAATACATTCCGTCATCTCAATATTGCCTTAGCAAACGAAATGGCCGTATTATGTAATCGTATGGGTATCGACGTATGGGAAGTTATTGATGCTGCGGCAACAAAACCATATGGCTTTATGGCATTCTACCCAGGTCCTGGTTTAGGAGGACATTGTATTCCAATCGATCCTTTCTACTTAACTTGGAAAGCAAGAGAATACAACTACCATACTAAGCTAATTGAACTTGCAGGAGAAATTAATAATGCAATGCCGGAGTTCGTTATCGAACGTTCCATGAAGATTTTAAATATCGACAAAAAGGCGATAAACGGTTCAAAAATTGTTGTACTTGGTGTTGCCTACAAAAAGGATATTGATGATGTTCGTGAATCTCCAGCACTTGAAATTATGGAGCTCCTAACTATTAATGGTGCTGACTGGGTTGCCGTTGATCCATATGTGAAGAATTTTAAATTAGACGGCAAAATCTACGAGACTGTAGAACTTACCCAAGAGCTTATTGAAAATGCTGATCTTGTGATCGTTACAACAGATCATAGTGATACGGATTATGAAATGGTTGCACGCAATGCGAATTCTATTTTTGACACTAGAAATGCTATGAAGAAATACAAAGATTTAGCGAAGAAATACCATCGCTTGTAAATTGGAAACCAGACCTTTTCATGAGGTCTGGTTCCTTTTAAAGCGCACCAAAGTGAGTGAATGTAAATGAAAATTTGTCATCTAACCTCGGTCCATCCGACTGAGGATATCCGAATATTCGTGAAGGAATGCCGTTATCTTCAAAAAAGCGGTTTTGACACTTCCCTTATTGCTGCGAATAGTGATACATACATAAAAGATGGAGTCAAAATTGTTGGCGTAAAAGTAGAAGCTAGCGGCCGCATCATGAGGATCTTAAAGGGGCCGGCAGCGGTTTATAAAAAGGCTCTTGAGCTTGATGCCGATGTCTACCATTTTCACGATCCTGAACTCTTGCCGATTGGTTTATTGTTAAAAAATAAAGGTAAAAAGGTTATTTATGATGTACATGAAGACGTTCCAGAACAAGTCCTATCCAAACATTGGATCCCTTCTATTCTAAGGAAGAGTATTTCAAGAGTAGTGAAGGGGATAGAAAAATTCGCATCCAAAAGGTTTGCTGCTGTCGTAACGGCAACGCCAACCATAAATAATCGGTTTAAAACATATAATACCAACAGTGTAACCATCCATAACTTTCCGATTACGGACGAACTTATATCAGAAGAGCTTCCCTTATCAGGTGATAAAAAAACGGCGATTTATATTGGCGGGATTTCAGAGGAGCGTGGGATCGTTGAGATGGTAGATGCCATGGAGATGGTGAATCAGAAGGCACCTATCACCTTAACGTTAGCAGGGAAGTTTTCTCCGGAAAGCTTGGAAGATCAAGTGAAGAAGCAAAGCGGTTGGAAGTATGTTGACCATGCGGGCTGGTTAAATCGTGAGCAGGTAAAATCCTATCTTGGACAAGCGTTTGTTGGATTAGTCATCTTACGTCCGGAGCCTAGATATATGGTTGCGTACCCGATTAAGTTATTTGAATACATGTCTGCTGGAATTCCAGTCATTGCTTCGAATTTTCCGCTTTGGAAAGAGATTGTTGAGGATAGTCAGTGTGGTCTATGTGTAGATCCCTTAAATATTGAGGAAATTTCAGAGGCCATTCTTTGGATGAGCAAGAATCCAGAAGAAGCAAAAAAATTAGGCCAAAACGGTCGTGAGGCTATCCTAAAAAAATACAGCTGGGAAAACGAAGCGGCTCGTTTGGTAAATCTATACAAAAGTCTATAATGTTTACTAAGGAGAGAATGAACAATGAAAGTACCTATGCTCGATTTAACCGAACAGTATCAAGAATTAAAGGATCAAATTATTCCTGCATTAGACGACGTCATGTCGAATGCCCATTTTATCCTTGGTGATAATGTAAAAAAACTTGAAAAAGATGTTGCAGAATATAGCAATTCTAAGCATGGTATAGGAGTAGCAAATGGAAGTGATGCGCTAAATATTGCCCTTCTAGGCTGCGATGTTAAACCAGGAGATGAAGTCATTGTTCCTTCCTTTACATTCTTTGCAACAGCTGGTGCGGTAGCAAGAATGGGTGCAGTTCCCGTATTTGTGGATATTGATCCTAAGACTTTCAATATCGCTCCAAATGCGATTGAAAAAGCGATTACTCCTAAAACAAAAGCGATTATTCCTGTTCACTTATATGGTCAGATGGCAGATATGGACGCTATAAAGGCGATTGCTGATAAACATAATTTATATATTATCGAAGATGCTGCACAGGCAATTGGAGCACTATATAAGGATAAAAAGGTTGGGGAATTAGCAACTGCTGCATGTTACAGCTTCTTTCCAACCAAAAACCTGGGTGCATATGGCGATGCTGGGATGATCATTTCCAGCGATGATGAAATTGCTGAGAAAATTAGAGTTTTGCGCGTCCACGGGAGCAAGCCAAAATATTATCACCATGTGCTAGGTTATAACAGCCGTCTTGATGAGCTTCAGGCTGCCATTTTAAATGTGAAATTCCCGCATTTAAATGACTGGAGTGAAAAAAGAATCCAAAAGGCGCTAACCTACACGCAGCTGCTTCAGGAAATGGTCGGAGAAAATGTAGTCACACCTTACCAAGAAGATTTCAATCATCATGTATACCATCAATACACAATTCGTGTTCAAAAGCGAGATGAGCTTCAAGCTTATTTAAAAGAACAAGGCGTAGCAACGATGGTTTATTATCCAAAGCCACTTCACCTGCAGCCAGTGTTTGCAGAGCTTGGATACAAAGAAGGAGACCTGCCTGAAACAGAAAAGGCAGCTTTAGAAGCCATTTCCTTACCAATGTTTCCAGAATTAAAAACTGAACAACAACAATACGTGGTTGAAAAAATACGTGAATTTTATCAAAAGAATTAAGGATTTCTTATAGTCTAGCTGTTGAAATAGACTTGATAAAAAGGCTGTTGCTTTCAACAGCCTTTCCCTTTTATAGGAGGAGCTAAATGATTACGTTACAATCAAAGATACCGCAAATCATTCTAGGCATTTTGGCGGCAGCCATGCTTGGCTGGCTATCAATGTCGTATCTGTCAGGGGTATCCTTAACTCTTATAATAGCCGCTTTTATCGCTTGCAGTGTGGGTTTATTGCTGTTTGTTTACTATCGACAATCCTTTTGGAAAAAGCTAACCCTGCAGCATTTCTTATTAAGTGTAATGCTTGCCACTTCCTTTTTAGGCTCCGCCTTCTTTACGGTAAGTGTCGGTCCAATCATGCTTTTTCCCTTTCGAATTGTACTTGTCCTGATTACTTTTGTAATGCTAGTGAAATGGCTAAGAAAAGACTTATCGTTGAAAGGGCATTTTCATTTGCCTTATTTGTATTTATTCCTGCTGTTTTGGATTGCATATAGTGTATTGGCATTAAGCTGGTCAATAGAGTTAACAGCGGCGATAAAGGAAGTAATCACCTTAATTACGAGTATTTTGGTTATCTTCTTCGCAACATTTATTCTTAAACGAGAAGAGAACTATCTTGAGTTTTTTTCGATTTGGATTGTGATGGGTTTATTACTGATTATGATTGGCTTTATCAATCACTTCCTGCAAATTCATTTGTCCATCTCACGAATTAATCAAGCTTATTCCTACCAACAGGGGATCCCGACGTCTGTTTTTGTGAATGAAAATGATTTTGCCAGCTATCTAGCCATTACCGCATTCTTCTTTCTCTCCTTAATGAAAAATGGGAAAAGATTAATCTTTCAATTGGTAGGAATCGGCGGATTTTTGGGAGCAGTGTTCCTTATTTTGATTACCGAATCGCGTGCTAATTATATTGGATTGTTTTTAGGCTGTGTATTCTGGTTTATTTTCTTACTTCGAAAAAGAGATAAGATAAGCTTACTTTATGTTGGCCTGCTTATAGCACCAGTAGTGGTCTATACGCAATTCGATAGAGTGGCGGCTGCTTGGAATCTTTTACAGGTTCAGTTCACGAGTTTGATCACTCCGGAAGCAAATCATACATCCTCTGTTGATATTCGGGAGAACTTACTGAATAACGCGAAGGTCTATATTGAAAATACCTTCGGCTTAGGGGTTGGACCAGGAAACGTTGAATACTACATGAAAAATGTTCAGGTATTCGAAACCTTTAAAAATTACAATGTTCACAATTGGTGGGCGGAAATCTTTGTCCAATATGGAGTTTTTATTTTTATAGGTTATCTTATCTTTTTTGGATTTTTATTTCTCGGTTTATATCGAATCTGGAAAAGGCAGCATCAATTAAATCATCTACTAATAAGTGAAGCATTAATATGTGGAATGATCGCCTTTGTATTTGCAAGTATCAGTCCTAATTCGTTTATCGCCTTAAATTACAATTGGATTTTTATCGCCTTTGTTACTGCCTATGTAAATTTTTATTACCTAAAGAAATTCCACCGGGAGGGCCAACATGATTAGTATCTTAAACCAGATTGCTAAACGGGCAAAAAAACTGCTGCTCTTATTAATTATTATACCGTTAGTAACAGGAGTGGTTTCTTATTACTTAGAATCAAAAAAGCCGACAACTTATACTGCATCAACTTACATTAACATTGGAAATTTCAATAATGAATGGCTCGCAGACCCTGTTAGTTTGGAGATTGAACTTAAGTCTGAAAAATATATAAATCAAATTAAAGAATTAACAAATGGAGATTTTGATATTGTTAATGTAAAATCTCGACTTGTTGTAACAGCACCATCTCAAGCGGACAAGAAATTGCTAAAATTGGAGTATTCCGGCCCAGATGAAAAGGAAGTAGAAACAACCTTAAATGATATTGCTTACGGTTTTGAAAAGATTCGAAATGAAGAATATCAAATGAAAAAGGCGAACTTGGAAAGAAGTAATGATATAATGGAATTAATAGATATTGATGACTTAAAAGACGCCCTTGACCAAGATAATATAGGTGATATCGCTGATTATGCAAGGGTACAAAGAGAAAATGGTGAAGTAAATTATAGAGAAACAATAGTACTTGACCAAATCAGTGTATCTACTACCTATAACAATCCGTTAAAAAGGGCACTCTTTGGAATCATCCTAGGACTTATGCTTAACGTGGTCATTTTAGTTACACCAGAACTTTTTAGAGAATACCGTTAAAAAAGGGGGCTAAACCATTTAATTGGTTTGCCCCTTTTTATACGCTATGGTGTTTCCGTTGCGGCGGTTTTTTTATTTTCAGTAGTCCCATTAGAAGGATCCGCAGTTTGTGTTTGGATTTCCAAATGGGTCATTAAAGTGGACTTAATTTCATCTAAGTTTTCCTCATCCGGAATAAAGTAATATACGCGTCCGTCATCATCGTATCCTGTAATTTGAAGTGTTTGGATATCAGACGAATTAAAATCAGGGTATTTTTTCCTAAATGCCAATGCTTCTTTTACTCGCATATTGGTTTCAACATTATTTCCAATAGCCTCAGATATTTTATCGATTCGTAAAAGAGTCTTTGGTGCTGATAGCTGGTCAATTAGCGCAGAAACAATTTGTTTTTGTCTATCGTTTCTCCCAAAATCTCCACGAGGATCTTTCATCCTCATTCTGGCATACACTAAGGCTTCTTCACCATTTAAAGTTTGCTCACCTTCATAGAAGTAAAATCTTTCCCATTTACTATTTATATCATCGAAATCAAATGGCACATCAACGGTAACACCGTCGACGATGTCGACAATATTTTTAAAGCCTTCAAAATTTACTGTTACATAATAATCAATTGGTATATCTAAGAAGTCCTCTACTGTTTCAATGACTAGTTCTTTCCCGCCATCAGCAAAAGAATGATTTATTTTATCTTTATTTCTATAGCCAGGAATTTTAACGAGCGTATCCCTTGGAATACTGACCAGCTTCATGGATTGAAGCTCGGGGTTAAAGGTGGCGACCATAATGGTATCTGTTCTGCCTTGATCATTCTCATCTGTATAATTTTCTACCCCTAATAACAAAACCGAAAACGGATCGGTTGATACATAAACCGGTGCTTCCCTCAATTCAGATTTTTCTTCACGACCTTCAATTTGTGTATATGAATTATCTACAGCATCGTACGCGTAATAGGCTACATATCCTGCATATCCAAGTGCTGCAAGAACAATAATTAGTACAAGCGAAATCAATGTTTTAATTCTTCGTTTTTTAATTTTTTTATGTTTACTTCTAGTTAGAGCGATTTTATTATTGTCAACCATCATTCATCCTCTTTCAAATTGAGTTAACCGTGCAACTATTAATTATAATGTATATACTGAATTTTTTTAAGAGGTTTTTGTATATATTTCGACAAATTACACATCATTTTCTATATATAGTTTTTCTCCTTGATTGATTTTAGATTGAGCATTCGTTAAGTCTTTTATCCAATCAATAAAGTTCTTGATTTGGTCTTCATTTACATAAATGTCAAAGATAACATTTTCTAAGTAGTGAATGTTCTTTATCATATATTCTGAAGCCCTAAGTTCCTTTTCTATTTTCCCAATCCAGGTATAGTCCACAGTCACATGAATGATTTGAACAAGCCTTCTTTCGACAATGCCGCCAGTATTTAAGCCTTCTGAAGTCGCCTTACCGTACGCACGAATTAGTCCGCCAGCCCCTAATTTAATCCCTCCAAAGTATCGGGTAATGACGACCACGGTATCCTTAAGTTTCTTTTTTTTCAGCACCTCAAGAATGGGTACACCTGCCGTTCCACTAGGCTCACCGTCATCATTGGCTTTTTGGATTTGATCATGTTCACCAATGATATAAGCAGAACAATTATGGGAGGCATCCCAATATTTTTTCTTAAGTGTTTGGATAAATTCCTGGGCTTCAGCCTCCGTTTCGGCTCTTTTGATATGGGCAATAAATCGTGATTTTTGAATATTTATTTCATGTTCGCATGCTTCCTTTTTAACAGTATAATACCGAGATAGCATAGTTCTCCCTCCATCACTTTTTTTTAGATAATAAAAAAAACATTGGTGTAATATAACTTTAATATAGAAGTAATTTTCCCGTGTTATAATAAATAATGTTCCGATGGTGTAAATTCTATTTTTTAAAATAGTAGTTTGGCTATCAAACATTATACTACTTATGAACTATAAAGTTGGGAAAATTTCTTGTTTAATGCATAGATATAGCAAAATATTCCATTACGCGTTAAACTAGATAAAAGGTCTCTGGAGGAGAGCATGGCGAAAATTCAGAAGATTAATGTAAAATCAATTGATGAGATACGTGAAGAGATGATTGAAACTGTCACAAGTAGTAAAAGCGATATCTTTCAAATAAGTGAGCAGTGCCGAAAAGATTACGATGATATGACAAATGAACTAAGAACCATTAAAGAGATGATGGTGAAACTGAATGCAGAAGAAGAACGCCTTGAAGAGCAGGTGCTTAAGGCGAGGTTAACACTATCAGAGCTTAGCATGAATTTTAAAGCCTATTCTGAAGCTGAGGTCAGGGATGCTTATGAAAAAGCGCATCAGCTGCAAATGGACCTTTCCATTAATTGGCAATATAAAAAACAGCTGCTGGATAAGCGAGGAGACCTCGAGCGCAGGCTATTGGGGCTCGATGAAACGATAGACCGTGCCGACCAGCTTATTTCGCAGATATCGGTAGTGATGAATTATCTGATGAGTGACTTAAAGCTTATGGGTGAAGAATTACAGAATGCAAAGGCAAAACAGGACTTTGGTTTGAAAATTATCGAGGCACAAGAGGAAGAGAGAAAAAGACTTTCAAGAGATATTCACGACGGTCCTGCACAAATGCTTGCCAATGTGATTATGAGATCTGATTTAGTGGATCGTGTTTATCGTGAGCAAGGTCCTGAGGAAGCCTTTAAGGAGATTGGCAGCTTCAAAAAAATGGTCCGTGCTGCTCTCTATGAGGTTCGAAGAATTATCTATGACCTTCGTCCGATGGCGCTTGATGATTTAGGCCTAATTCCGACCCTCAGAAAATATCTGCAAACCATCGAAGAATATCATAATAAGTCGAAAATTGAATTAACCAACATTGGTTTAGAACGCAGGCTTCCAGTGAAATATGAAGTGGCACTATTTCGTTTGATTCAAGAATCTGTGCAAAATGCATTAAAGCATGCAAATGCCTGTGAAATAAAAGTAAGGCTCGAAATGACAAGGAATGACCTAACCGTTCTAATTAAGGATAATGGGACAGGTTTTGATACCACCCAAAAAAAGCCCGAGTCATTTGGCATCATTGGAATGAGAGAACGGGTAGAGCTTCTTGAAGGAAGTATTACGGTTGAATCTAAAATTGGAAAAGGAACTTCCGTTTTTATCGTAGTTCCAATAACGGCTTAAAACAAAAATAAAATGATTTTATGCGGAGCAGGAGGGGAAATAAATGATGACTAAGATTGCGATTATCGACGACCATCAGCTATTTAGAGAAGGGGTTAAACGAATTCTTGAATTCGAAAAGGCATTCCAAGTTGTTGCCGAGGGTGATGACGGAAGTGACGCGGTAACCATTGTTAATGCTTATAAACCGGATGTTGTGATTATGGATATTAATATGCCTCAGATGAACGGGATTGAGGCTACTCGTGAATTATCAGAAAAATTTCCAGATACTAAAATTATTATCTTATCTATACATGATGATGAAAACTATGTTACTCATGCCCTTCAAACTGGTGCAAGAGGGTATTTGCTAAAGGAAATGGATGCTGATGCATTGATTGAAGCCGTCCGTGTTGTGGCTGAGGGTGGATGCTACTTACATCCAAAGGTAACTCATAACTTAGTAAATGAATACCGCAAGCTGACAGCTGGACGTTCAGGCGGCGGTGCTTTTGTTCAAACACTAGAACTGCGTCGTCCGTTACATCTGCTAACGCGCCGCGAATGCGAAGTACTGCAAATGCTGGCTGACGGAAAGAGTAACCGCGGAATCGGAGAAGCTTTATTTATCAGTGAAAAAACGGTGAAAAACCACGTGAGTAACATTTTACAAAAAATGAATGTTAATGACCGTACACAAGCGGTTGTTACAGCTATTAAAAACGGCTGGGTTGAAGTTCGTTAATTTAAGAAAAACATGAGGGCACGCTCTTTCAAATGGGCGTGCCCTCTGTTTTTTTTATACTTTTTCAGATAGAATAGTACAAAACATACTTTAAGGATGGTTTCAATATGAAAACGGCCGTTGTGACGGATAGTACAGCATACATACCGAAAGAAATACGCGATAAATGGAATATACATATGATCCCGCTGAATGTCATCTTTGGCAATGTGGCCTATCAGGAGGAAGTAGACATTACGGCAGGACAATTTTATCAACAAGTGAAGGAGAAAGAACTCCCAACCACCTCACAGCCTCCAATCGGCCAGTTTGTAGAGCTGTTTGAAACACTGTCTAAAGACTATGACGCTGTTATTAGCATCCACCTCTCAAGTGGGATCAGCGGCACATTTGCTGGAGCAGTCACAGCTAGTACGATGGTCGAAAATCTCAAGGTGTATCCATTTGATACGGAGGTTAGCTGCATGCCACAGGGGTTATATGCGATTGAAGCGGCCAAAATGGCTCAGGACGGCGTCGATGCAGATAAGATTATGTTACGACTTGAGGAATTGAAAAAAACGGCACGTGCCTATTTTATGGTGGACGATTTGTCTCATCTACAGCGGGGCGGCCGTCTATCAAGTGCCCAAGCGATTATTGGCAGCCTCCTACAAGTGAAACCGCTGCTTCACTTTGAGGATAAAGTCATTGTTCCCTTTGAAAAAATACGCACCCGGAAAAAAGCAATGAAACGGATTGTCGACCTGTTGGGAGAAGATGCTGCTTCAGGTGAGCCTTATCAAGCCGTTATTATCCATGCCAACCGCAAGGAAGAGGGTCTTGAATGGCAATCTGAGCTTGAAAGCTTGTATCCAAATGTAGAATTCTCGCTCAGCCACTTCGGCCCCGTCATTGGCACTCACCTAGGAGAAGGAGCCATGGGTCTTGGGTGGATGAAAAAATAGATTATTGTTTTGGGAGCTAGGCAAGAGCCTGGCTCTTTCTCTGTTTAAAAATATCATACGACAACTAGCAGGAATTTTGGCATATATTGTAGAATGTTACAGAAAAAAGGAGTGATCATTTCTTGTTTAATAATAAAACCAAAAATCAAATCGACCATCAACCTGTGAAGGGGTGTTGTTCCCATGCGTTTTTACATAAACGGTAAATATTTGGTTCCTCAAATAGGAGAAAACTCCCTGCCAATCTCCAAAATCCAAACCATTCCTCAGCCATCTTTAAATCCTAACTTTTCCTTCAACCCAGAGCTACAACTCCTTCTTACAGGCAAACAACTCTTACTGGACGACCTCCCATTTCCACTCGAAGAAATCCAAAAACATTATGAAAATGGTTATGTTACCTACCGAAAAGGAATCGAATACAGCAAAAATCATCCAGCCTGTTCTCGATGCGGCAACAAGGAAGAGAATTGGTTTGCACAGTTTCCCTGCTCGCGGTGCGGTGAAATCTGCCATTATTGCCGTAAATGCTTGATGATGGGGAGAATCAGCGCTTGTACACCTTTACTTGGCTGGAATGGACCAGCTCCAGAGCACCCTTTGCCGAAAAAAATCCTAGAGTGGAAAGGGGAGTTATCGGAGGGTCAGGAAGCAGCATCCAATCAGGTGGTTAAAGCGGTGGATTCCAATAAAGAGCTGCTCGTTTGGGCAGTTTGCGGGGCAGGAAAAACGGAAGTGCTATTTGAAGGAATTGAATCCGCCCTTGCTGCCAAAAAAAGAGTGTGTATCGCTACGCCGCGAACCGATGTTGTCCTAGAACTGACGCCACGACTGAAAGCTGCCTTTCCAGGAATAAAGGTTGCTTCCCTATATGGAGGAAGTGAGGACCGCCATCTTTATGCACCGCTTACGATTGCGACTACCCATCAGCTGCTCCGTTTTTATCACGCCTTCGATACGGTTATTCTAGATGAGGTCGACGCCTTCCCTTATACAGTAGAGGAATCCCTCCAGTATGCCGCTGTTCAAGCAAGAAAACCGGAGTCGGCAATGATTTACCTAACGGCGACCCCAAATGAAAAATGGCAAAGGGAGTGCCGAACAGGAAAACGGGCATTCACCACCATCCCAGCAAGGTTCCATCGTCATCCACTGCCTGTTCCTCACTTTACCTGGTGTGGCAACTGGCAAAAGCAATTGAAAAAAGACAAGCTTCCGGCAAATATCCTCCACTGGATAAAAGAACGACTTCAACATAATAAGCAAGTGTTACTCTTTTTTCCTCATATTGCCCTTATGGAGAAGGCTCTCCCCATACTAAGAAAGTTAGCTCCCGAAATTGAGGCTGTTCATGCCGAGGATCCAGACCGTAAAGAGAAGGTTCAAAAAATGCGTAACAAAGAAATCCTTCTTTTCCTGACCACGACGATTTTAGAACGAGGCGTTACCTTTCCCAATATTGATGTTGCTGTTATTGGTGCAGAGGATAACATATTTGCAGAAAGTGCTTTGGTACAAATTGCTGGGAGAGCGGGAAGGAGCAAGGATTATCCCAAAGGCGTCGTGACATTTTTCCATTATGGAAAAACAGAGGAAATGATCAAGGCGAGAAAACAAATTACAGCGATGAACCAAGAAGGAATCAGAAAGGGGCTAATTGATTCATGAAAATATTCCCCGAAAACCAATGTCTTATTTGTCATGAAAAAATCAAACCTGATTTTGGATGGACCGCGATTTTCTCAGAAGAAAAAGAACTCATTATCTGTTCAACCTGTGAGGATAAATTCGAAAGAGTGGTAGGAGAAAAATGTAAGCTGTGCAGCAGGCCGTTTCAATTTTTGGAAGAAAAGTTTCGCCGTGGTGATTTGTGCCATGACTGCGTACGTTGGGAGGAGGACTGTGAATGGCGTGGCTATCTTCATGCGAATCATTCTATTTTTCTCTATAACGATTTTTTTAAGGAAGTAATGGCAAACTATAAATTCCGCGGTGATTATGTATTGGCGAAAATATTTGCTGAAAGTGTAAAGGGATTTCTGAAAAAGATACAGCCAGATTTAGTTGTGCCTATTCCATTAAGTGTTGAGCGGCTATATGAGCGCGGGTTTAACCAAGCAGAGGCACTGATTGTAGAGTTAGGATTAACCCCAGCCAAGCCCCTTACCCGCGTTCATGCTGAAAAACAATCAAAAAAGTCACGTTCGGAACGAATTCATATTCCGCAGGTTTTTAAGATTAACCCACAGGTTGAAATAGAAGGTAAACATATACTACTAATCGATGATATTTATACTACAGGTTCCACTCTTAGGCATGCCGCAAAGCTATTAAAAGAATCGGGAGCGTTTAGGATACAATCCTTAACGCTCGCACGATGAGCTTTATTTGGATTGTTCATTATTTTTACACTTTTGTTGGCTATTGTAAGACATAAATGTGGTATTTTGACCCAATTGATAATAGACTTAAGGTGTAAGAAATATAAAAAGCTTTATATGTATAGAAAATGGTTGTCACTATTTCCCCTGTGTTTTTGTCAAAATTTCGACAAAATTATTGTTCTGATTTAGCAGGATAATCATAGGGTAAAATAGAAATGTATCTACATAGGAATATAAAGGAGGAGTCCACAGATGAATTATAACGTTCGTGGTGAAAACATTGAGGTAACTCCAGCAATTAGAGAGTATGTTGAGAAGAAAATTTCTAAATTGGAACGATATTTCACAGAAGCACCTGAAGCAAAGGTACATGTGAATTTAAGATTCAATCAAGATAAAACTTCTAAAGTAGAGGTAACCATTCCCCTGCCAAACCTAGTTCTTCGTGCAGAGGAAACGAATGTGGATATGTATGCTGGCATTGACTTAATTTCAGACAAGCTTGAGCGTCAAATCCGTAAGCATAAAACAAAGGTTAATCGTAAATTCCGTGAAAAAGGTGATTTCCCAGTTACGTTTGCAACTTCTGAAAACACAGAAGTCCAAGAGCTGGATGAAGATGATTTAGAACTAGTTCGTACGAAGCGCTTCGACCTTAAGCCTATGGACAGTGAAGAAGCGATTCTACAAATGAACCTGTTAGGACACAGCTTCTACGTGTTCAACAATGCTGATACTAACCGTACAAACGTAGTTTACAAGCGTAAAGATGGCCGTTATGGCTTAATTGAAACACATTAATAAGCAGCAAAACGCAGGTCCGGATTCTCCGGTCTGCGTTTTTTTGTACCTATGAAAAAATCATAAAATATTCCTATTTCCTCCTAAACTAATAGGAGGTTTTTTTCAATGTAAATAGTAATATTGGTGCTTAATTGAAATATAGTATAATAGTTACAAAATTTTAAGCGTAGGAGGTAGGTACAAAGTGGGAAAAGCGTATTTAAAAATTGCAGTTGTTTATTTTACGATTGGGGTTCTTGCTGGTCTGACAATGGGAATTATTCATGACTTCCGATTTACATCCGTTCACGCACATGTTAATTTACTTGGCTGGGTAAGCATGGCATTGTTTGGACTTATCTATCACTTTTATCCAAATGCAGCGAATTCAAAACTGGCGAAAACTCAATTCTGGTTACACAATATTGGGGTACCAGTTATGATAGGCGGGATTACGCTTCAAATATTGGGGGTTAGCGGAGCACTTCCACCAACCATCATCGGGTCAATTGTTGTCGTGGTTGGCGTTATTTTATTTATGGTTAATGTCTTTAAATATGTGGGAAAAGTTTAAGGGTATAATTTTGATAATTCTTACCAAAAATGCACACATGATTTCTCTTATGAAATCATGTGTGCATTTTTTTGTACCTGTTAAAGAAATGGAAATATATTTACTATATTAATCTTATGAAAAAAGAGATAAACTTTATTAACAAAAGCCCACAAAAATTGCTAAGTAATGGCGTAATTTTTAGTAGATGTTTATATTAGGAGGAAATTCAACATGAAAAACAAATTAATAAGTGGCATGATTGCAACAACACTTATTTTTTCACTAGGCGCAGGACAGGCATTAGCAAATGGAGATAGTTCAGAAGCAACTGAAACGGATACAACAAATGAACAAGTGCAAGCAGAAGTTGAGGGAACTAATACCGAAGTAACTCCTGGTGATGAAGCTGTTGAAGAGGTAACTTCTGAAGAATCTGCAGGTGAGAAAGTAGTGAATGATGAAACCGATAGCGAAGAAGCAGCGGATAATCCTGAAGTAATTGACCTGGAAGCTGAGGAAGTGTTAGAAGAGGAAGCTCCATCATTAGTACCTGGTGATTTCTTTTATTTTGTTAAAATAATGGCGGAAAAAGTTCGTCTTGCCTTTACATTTAATGATTTTGAAGAGGCAAAGCTGTTAGCAGAATATGCTAGTGAGCGTATTTCAGAAGCCAATGCGTTAATTGCTGAAGGAAATGTTGAAGAAGCAGAATGGCTATTAAAAGAAGCTATTTCTACTCAAGAGCTTGCTGAAGAAACATTACCTGAAACGGAAGAAGGAACAGAGGAAGCTGTTTCTGAAGAAGCTGAGAATGAAGTAACAGCAGTAGACAGCAAACTTGCTCATAATATTGATTCATTATTGGTAGTTCTTGAAAAGGTAGAAAATCCAAAGGCTCAACAAGCCATTATGAAAAATATTCAAAAATCATTTGCAAAGCTAGATAAGAAGTTTACTAAACTGGCAGAAGCAGATGCTAAATTTGCAGAGAAAATGAAAGATATCGAAGAAAAACTAGCTGATGGACAAATCTCAGAAGAAGAAGCTTCTCTTGAACAGTCAAAGCTTGAAGAAGAGTTAAGCAAGAAAGAGCAGAAAATCGAAGAAGAAGAAGCAACTGATGTTGAGGAAGTTAACAATGAAGTAGAAAACGTAACAGCTGAAGCAACAAAAGTAAACGAACAAAAACAGCAGGAAGCAGCGAAAAAGGCTGAAGAGAAACAGCAAGAGGCAGCTAGAAAAGCTGAAGAAAAACAGCAGGAAGCAGCGAAAAAGGCTGAAGAAAAACAGCAAGAGGCAGCTAAAAAGGCTGAAGAGAAACAGCAAGAAGCTAAAGAAAAAGGAAACAATTAATTTTAACAAAAGGTGCACCCGACGAGGTGCACTTTTTGTTTTGCCTTACCTTACCAATCATATTCCCCTTCCTTCTTTACATCTGTTTTTGAAAAATAAAGAGGAGAATAAACTTTGATGAAGGTCTGGGAACCTTCGTTTAAAAATCCCGCTGCAAAGGTTGGGTCCTGTGTCTGCCATTTTCCGTTTATCTTTATTTCATTCCAAGCATGACCCTCCCCAAAAACCACTTTTGCCTCAATTCCTATAGCGCGGTGCAGAGCAGCGTTCAGCCTTGAATAACCCATACACATAGCCAGCTTAGAATTAAGCACCTCAAGGGCGTCGGGATGATCCAGATAAAAATATTCGTCACTGATTAAGGTATCAACATCATAGGTAATATTTTGTGCGACCCAAGTGAAGATTGCTCTTGATTGTTCCGAAGTGCTATTCTTTCCTGCAGTTAAATTTTTCGCAAGATCTACGATTTGAGGGTCCTCGCTCTGAATGGGCTTACTAGGAAGCAGGAATGGACTTTCCTCAGCAAGCTCAATCAAGGTATTGGCAAATGCATTCCGGTACGGATTGATATCGGTTCTAACCACACTTATCTTTGAGGTTAGAGGTCCCACGAGATTAATTGTAGTCGGTAAAACCCCTAATGCAACGACAATCATAAATAGAAGCAAAAAAACTCTTCTCAACCCTCTAAGCCTCCTTCCGTTTAAATACTAAAAATCAAGTATAAAACTAATAATAATTTTAATTTTCTAATAATTCAAATTAAAAGCTTGAATAATGAAATATTTATGTATAATCGCTACTAATCTGTCAAAAATGGTACTATTTAATTAATGATATCTATACATAGAGGAAGAGAGGGCGAGAGCTGATGACAGAAGCAATTGGTCGGAATGAACCTTGTCCATGCAGGAGTGGCAAAAAGTATAAAAAGTGTTGTGGCGCTAAGGAAGCTGTGTCGATTACACATGTTATTGAAAGTGAAATTGATGAATTGCAAAAGAGACTGCTTCACTTTGCTCTTAATCATTTTGAAGTAGAAATATTTAAGGGCTTTGAGGAATATCAAGATTACTTTGATATTGAAGAGGACGAGCGCCAGTTTTATGAATTTGTTTACACGATCTGGTTCTCACTGTTTACCACATTGGAAGATGGGGAAACCATTTTAGAACACTTTATTTCATCAGAGGTTGGGAAAATTAAACGTCCAAAATTGAAGAACATCCTTCAATCATGGACCGAAGCGAGAACGATTGCAGGTGAAATCGTAAGTGTTGATAATAATTCACTTCTAGTGGCAGATGGATTTTCCTCTGAAAAATTTGAGGCAATTTTAACAAATACACAAAAACCATTTAAAGCAGGATCCTTTTTTATCGGATTCCTTCTGCCATTTGATCAAAAGTATGTCTTTTTCCCAGCGCCGTTTGATTTGCCGGAATTACCAGTCAATCAAGCAATTGGCTTTATAGAACAAAAAAGTAGAGAGGCTGATTATCATTCACGGCAGGAGTTTTTAACTGGGTTTTTTATGGAGATAATGAAAGACCTAACTATGGTTGGCGGTATGGTGAATATTGATAGTTTGGAGTGGCAGAAGCCAATATTCAAGGAAGTGGCAGAGCTATTAAAGATAAACCTGGAATCATTAGATGAAACGCCCTCAACGGTAGATATAGGAATTATACTTTGGTTTAAATTTTGTGAGAAAAAGCAAAAAAATATTAGAAAGCCGAATCTATATGCGGCCTCTATGCATTATTTACTCACGTTGTTTAATCATATGGTTTCCCCGATAACACAAAAGGAAGCCGCTAAATTGTATGGTGTATCTGTTGGCTCCCTTTCTTCTACATATGCTGAATTGGATGATGAATTAGAGGAAGATATTAGAACCATTATTGAAATGTCATATGAAGAAGAAAGTGAAAACCAAGTAGCTGCGATGCCATTCAATTCGCTGCAAGGGCCAATGCCGACAGAACAAGCCATGCAGGAAGTATTGGCGGAAATCCAAGGTGGTAATTTTGAATCAGTCGATGAAATAAATGAATTTTTGAATAAGAAGTTATTGAATCCGGGTCCTAAAAAGGAACCGAAAACGAACAAAGAACGTGCTCAGCAGTTGATATATGACGCAATGGAAGTACAAGGTGCCAAACGTTATAAACTTGCTGAAGAAGCTCTAAACTTAGATTCGAACTGTGTTGATGCTTATGTTATTCTTGCAGAAAATGCTTCAACCCCTGAAGAAGCTATGGTGCTATCTAAAAAAGGAATGGAAATTGGGAAAAAGGAACTTGGAAAGGCGTTTTTCAAGGAAAACAAAGGTCATTTTTGGGGGCTGCTTGAAACAAGACCGTATATGCGTGCCAAAGCGAATTATGCAGAAACTCTTTATGAATTGGAACTAGAGATAGTGGCTATTAGAGAATACGAAGAACTTCTTGAACTTAATCCAAATGATAACCAAGGTATCCGTTATAGGTTGTTTCCAATTTATTTGGAAACAGATAATTTGGTAAAAGCAGAAAAACTGTTGAATCAGTATGAAGAGTCAGCAGCACATGGACTATATAATAAGCTTTTACTCGAATTATATAAAAATGGTTTTAGTGCAAAAGCTGTTAGGATGTTAAAGGATGCAAAGAAGGAAAACGTATATGTAGTTCCATACCTTACAGGAAAAAGACATATTCCTATGTATCTTCCCGACCATTACGACTGGGGAGATGAAAACGAAGCAATCATCTATGCAGACGAGCATCTTCCCTTATGGAAGAAGATAGATGGTTTGCAGGAGTGGCTGAAGAAGCATTAGTCGAGAGTGAAACCTCTCGACTTTTTTTAGGTGGAAAGCGGTAGGTGGTGGCTGGAGTGACCGAAAGCAGATTGGAAAAGTGACTCTGGTCAATGTGGAGGTGCTGGAGTGACCGAAGGTTGATTGGAAAAGGGATTTGGGTCAATGCAGAGGTGCTGGAGTGCCCGTAGGTTGATTGGAAAAGGGATTTGAGTCAATGCAGAGGTGCTGGAGTGACCGAAGTTCGATTGGAAAAGTGTTTTGGGTCAATGCAGAGGTGCTGGAGTGACCGAAAGCTAATTGGAAATGTATTTGGGTCAATGCAGAAAAACTGGAGTGACAGAAAACCTAATTACCAAAAGCTTTTGGGTAACTGAAGGGTTCTTAGTGACTGAATACATATATGGATAGGAATTACGGTAACTATAGGAGCTTCATAGTGAACCAAAACTAAAAATAACCCAAATTACGCCCGCACTAAAAGAGGTTATTTTGAAATGATGCCGAAATATGGAAGTAAGCTGTTGGATAAAGAAGAGGAGAAATACAAACACAGTAAATAGTTCAATGAAGTTATAGAGTGACGATTCGAATTACATGGGGGGAAGGGGAATGCAAAGGATCATTTTTTGTATTGTTTTATTTTTAACAAGTTTTTCGATGGGAAGTATTCCAGTAGAGGCGACAAGCTGGGTGGTCCTAGAACCGCAAGAAGTTGTTAGTAGAGCTGAGGTTGTAGTACTAGGAAAATACGACTTTTCAAGCAAGCCTGTCCCAGGAGGAGGGCAATCCATATTTGATGGTATTAAATTTGAGGTAACAAAGGTTTACAAAGGGGAAAACATACCATCCACCATTACGGCGGGAATCGATCATTTCGACAATGGCTGGGTAGATGAATTCCAACAGCAAGGCGGAGAGATGCTGCTTTTTTTAGAAAAAAAGGATCCAAATTTTCTAACACCAGTTGGCGGACCAAATGGAATGATTCAAATTAACACTGGCCAGGTTGTACATCCTGAAGAAAAAATTAGAACCTTTTACGATGACTACCTGAAAGAGGAACCTAAAGAATCCGATACGGAAGAAATAAATCAGGAAGTAAATAATGATAAAATTCAGATAGAAGAAAAACAGACATTTCCTTTCCAGACTTTACTGCTAGGAATAGGAGTTTTGTCTATTATACTATTCGGAGTCATTCGTTTTAGAAAAAGAAATTAAAGGAAGAGGGTCGGCAATTTGCCGGCCCTCCAACTTAACTTATTTCCCCGCCCCATGGCAGTTTTTATATTTCTTTCCGCTTCCACAATAACATGGGTCATTGCGGCCAATGTCCATTTGGTTTACTTTTGGTTTTTTCTTCACAGCTTCTCCGTCTTCCTTCGGATTAACTGCCTGACCTTTTGCGACTTCTTGGCGCTCAAGATTATTTCTGATTTCAGCCTTCATGATATACATAGAAGCTTCATCTTCAATCGAGAGAATCATCGCCTCGAACATCGCGAAGCCTTCATGCTGGTATTCACGAAGCGGGTCAATCTGTCCATAAGCACGTAAATGAATACCTTGACGAAGCTGGTCCATCGCATCGATGTGGTCGATCCACTTGCTATCAACCGCACGCAGCGTAACGACTTTTTCAAATTCGCGCATTTGCTCTGGAGAAAGAATTTGTTCTTTTTCGCTGTAACGTTCCTTCACCTTCGCAAAAATAGCTTCGCTTATTTCCTCTGAATCCTTACCGTGTAATTGCTCTACTGTAATGTCACCTTCATGAAGCAGGTTTGCATTTACAAAATCGATAATACCCTGCAAATTCCATTCTTCTTCATCCTCATGCTTATTCGCATGGGCGTCAACATTTCGCTGGATCGTTGAAAGAATCATTTTTTCTACAATTTCACGCAGGTTTTCTGATTCTAACACTTCGTCACGCTGTGTATAAATGATTTCACGCTGCTGGCGAAGCACATCATCATATTGTAAAAGCTGCTTACGGGCATCGAAGTTATTACCCTCAACACGTTTTTGTGCAGATTCAACGGCTCTAGAAACCATCTTACTTTGAATAGGCTGAGAATCATCCATACCCAGTTTTTCCATCATCGCTTTCATGTTGTCTGAACCAAAGCGGCGCATTAGTTCATCCTCCATCGATAAGTAGAACTGGGTTACCCCAGGGTCTCCTTGACGTCCGGAACGTCCACGCAGCTGGTTATCAATCCGTCGGCTTTCGTGACGCTCTGTTCCTATAACGGCAAGACCGCCTAAGTCAATAACACCTTCACCAAGCTTGATGTCCGTACCACGTCCTGCCATGTTCGTTGCGATGGTAACAGAGCCTTTATAACCTGCTTCAGCAATAATTTCAGCTTCGCGTTCATGATTTTTCGCGTTCAAGACATTATGCTTGACCCCTTTTTTCGATAAGTACTTCGAGATTAGTTCAGATGTTTCGATTGCTACCGTACCAACAAGAACAGGCTGACCCTTTTGATTGCGTTCAGCAATATCCTCGACAACAGCACGGAATTTACCATCCATAGAGGAATAAATTAAATCGGGACGATCATCACGAGCGATCGGTCTATTGGTCGGAATCACAATAACGTTCATATTATAAATGTTACGGAATTCTTCTTCTTCCGTTTTCGCCGTACCTGTCATACCTGCAAGCTTTTCGTACATTCTAAAATAGTTTTGGAAGGTAATCGTAGCCATTGTCATACTTTCGTTTTGAACTTCCAAACCTTCTTTTGCTTCAATTGCCTGATGTAAACCTTCACTATAGCGGCGGCCCTTCATTAAACGACCGGTAAACTGGTCAACGATGATGATTTCACCATCTTGAACAACATAGTCAATATCAAGGTGCATACTGACATTTGCCTTCAGGGCCTGGTTAATATGATGATTCAAAGTAACATGTGACATATCAAAAAGATTCTCTATTCCAAAAGCACGCTCTGATTTACTGATTCCTTCCTCAGTCAGCATTACGCCTTTTGTTTTTTCATCATAGGTATAATCCGTATCTTTGGTCAATGTTCGAACAAATGCATTTGCTTGAATATAAAGAACCGCCGACTTTTGAGCAGTCCCAGAAATAATCAATGGTGTACGTGCTTCATCGATTAAAATGGAGTCAACCTCGTCAATTACCGCATAAAAAAGTGGCTTCTGTACTTTTTGTTCCTTATATAAGACCATGTTATCGCGCAAATAATCGAAGCCAAACTCATTGTTTGTACCATATGTAATGTCACAGGCATAGGCTTCCTGTTTTTCTTCCTTAGACATGCTGTTTAAGTTTAAACCAACCGTTAGTCCTAGAAATTGATAAAGTTGTCCCATTTCGTTGGCGTCACGGCTTGCCAAGTATTCGTTGACGGTAACAACGTGAACACCTTTTCCAGAAAGGGCATTCAAATAAACCGGCATGGTAGCGGTTAAAGTTTTACCTTCACCAGTCTTCATCTCCGAGATATTCCCCTCGTGGAGAGAAATCCCTCCCATTAACTGAACATGGTACGGATATAAGCCGAGCACCCGGCGAGCACCTTCACGTACGACTGCAAAGGCTTCTACTAGTAGATCATCTAGTGATTCACCTTTTTGATAGCGAAGCTTAAACTCTTCTGTTTTTTCACGGAGCTGTTCGTCGCTAAGGTTTTCCGTTTCAGCAGCTAGTACGTCAATTTGTTTCGCCATTTTGTCCAGCCGTTTCAGCTCGCGCTTATTGAGGTCGAACACTTTATTTAAAATCCCCATCATATGATGAAACGCTCCTTTATATCTGATTTATCCTACTTAGTAAATTCGCTTTAAGATAAAGAAAATCCTATCAAAATACACGATAAATATCCTTTATATCTTACCACTTCCAATTTAGAGTGACAACATTGTTACCGTTTTAGCCATATTTACAAAAAAGTGAATCTTCGAAACCTATCAGTTCACTAAAATCTCCTATTTCAAAATTGTCTAATATTTGTATGCAACCGTAATTCAAGTTTTGAGATGAATATGCAGTTTATTTGAATGAATATGTACTATTTTGTATAAAAATTAATCATTGTACTGGTTTATAACTTGGTTAGATTGTTAACTAAACTCTTAATTATCAACGTTCGCGTGTTGTTTTTAGGGAGAAAGTCTCACGGCTGTATTATGAAAAAATATTCACAAATTGTACATTGGAAAATACTCTTGCAATGTTAGATACTACCATTAGAGAGGTTAAACTTAGATAAATATAGAGAGAAAAATCCAAAATGGGAAGGGTGAGTCAAGTGGCTTTTTGGGGGAAGAAAGATAAAGAGAAACCCGAATCTAGAGAGAGTAAAAAGAAGCCTGGACTTTTTCGTAGACTCTGGCAGAAATTTAGAAACATAGACTGGAAGGATCCAGTAAATAGGTGGAAAGCATTATTTGTCGCCCTAATCGGGTCTATTGTCATTTTTGGAGGCGGATACGGAGTTCTTTCCTTTACGAACTCGCCATCATTCTGTTCCAGCTGTCATGAGATGGCTCCAGAGGTTACAACGTTCACCGCAAGCGCTCACAGTGAAATCACCTGTGTACAGTGCCACATCAAACCTGGGTTTGTAAACATGATTACCCACAAAGTGATTTCATTAAAAGAAGTATATCACCACGTAATGGGAATTCCAGAACAAATCGTTCAAACCGAGCATGAAGCGGTCTCTGATGAAAACTGTTTACAGTGTCACTCCAAAAACCGTCTAGTTACCGCATCAAAGGACTTAATTGTTAACCACAAAGGACACATCGAAGAAGGCGTTCCATGTATCAGCTGTCACTCCGGTGTAGCACATGCGAAAATCGCTGCCCGTGGTATTAATACAGAAGAAGTTCGCGGTCATTGGACAGATGATGTAGCACAGCAAATGATGGAACAAAAATACCTAGCACCAAACATGGGTACATGTATTGACTGTCACGATAAAGTGAATAACGGTGAAAAACCATGGAAAGATGTTGCTTATCTTGTTCCGCCAAATCCAGAACATTTAGAAGAAGCAGCGAAAGAAGAAGCAAAGAGCACTACTAGTGAGGTAAAGCATGATGCAACAACTGAGGAAGAGGCGGCAGAAGCAGTTGCAGCACATACCGAAAAAACACAAGCGATTATTTTAGAAGCAGTTGGAAAGCAAACGAAAGATGTGAAGCTTTCTATGGCATGCGAAACTTGCCATCAAAGAGTGAAAGTTCCAGAAAATCATAGAGTTGCAAACTGGGGCGGCGAACACGGTGGTACAGCCCTTCAGGAGCTAGACACATGTGTAGACTGTCACCAGGATTCTAAATGGATTCGAGATATTCCTAAGGAAGACCTAATGTCTATGTTAAAAATGGCTGAGGTTAAAGAAGAGGATAAAGAACACAAATATACAGCAAATATTAACGTTGTAAGAGAACAATCTCGTATCAATAAGTTCTGTAGTGCTTGTCATGGTGAACGCCCTGAAAGCCATGAAAAGAGTAATTACTGGTTAGTAGGTCACGCGAAAAATGCATTATCTCCTGAGCAAAAGGCTGAGTGCTTTGTCTGTCATGATCGTCAAGAACCAAAACCAGGTTCCACAGATGTTGCAGCACCAACAGATGTGTACTGCGAATACTGTCATAGAACCGGTTTTAAGGATGATGTAAAGAATTAGAGACTTTAAATAGGAGGGTATATATGTGGAAGAAGAACGTGTAGAACAAACCCCCCCTCCCCGGAAAGGCTACAAATTATTTAAATATTTAACAGTAGCAGTAATGTTTATCGTTGTATTTTTCTCATTAGGGTTAATTGGAGTAGAAACCACCTCTAGTCAGGAGTTCTGCTCCTCCTGCCATGAAATGAAACCACAGTATTTTACATTGAAGGCATCTAGTCATAGTGAAGTTGATTGCGTTAGCTGCCATGTTCAACCAGGAGCTGGAAATTACGTTAAATCAAAGGCAAATGGGGTAGTTGAACTATATAAGAAGCAGACGGACTCTTATGTCGCACCAATTAAAATGCCAAACCTGATTCCGGATGAAGCCTGCGAACGGTGTCACAATATGAATGCCCGCAGTGTCACTCCTTCTGGGGATATCATTATCCCCCACGATAAACACAAGACAGAAGGAATTGAGTGTGTTCAATGTCATAGTGGTACGGCACACGGGGAAGTTTCAGACCGTAAAATGACCTATAAAAGTGACTATGGAAAGTGGAATGAAAAGTTAGGTACACATGTCATGAGTGACACGAAGTACATACGTCCACAAATGGATACATGCATGGAATGTCATATAGTGAGAAAAGCACCACTAGAATGTACTGCTTGTCACGAATCAACCATGGTTCCTGATGATCATAAAACGGAGAAATTCAAAGCAGGCGGGCATGGGAAGATAAAACCTTCCGAATTAGAAACCTGTGAGAAATGTCATTCTTATATGTCTTCGGTAGAATATGATTTATTCAAACAAGATCCGACGTATAAGAAGTATTTGAATAATGAAGAAACCGATTCAGCAAAAGTTACGGTTAATGCATACGCAAAATCAAATACTTTCTGCAAAGACTGTCATGGGGAAAGGCCAAAAAGCCATCAAATCACTTCTTTCATGACGAAGCATGGGAAGTTATCAAAGGATACACAAAAGTGTTTCGTTTGTCACGAAAACCGGATTACCAGTGATGCACCTGTCACAAAGGTCCAATGTGCTTCCTGTCATCCAAGCTCCCATAAGGATACATGGAGGCAGAAACATCCAATCGATGTTGCGGAGAATCAGAAATACGATAAATCATGTTTGAAATGTCATGTTGAAAAAACATGTTCGAAATGTCACCGAACAGATAGTGACCATAAAGCTAAGAAATAAATTCCGAGAGGGGATTTAAGATGGAAGCAGAAAAAGTACCTCAGGAAGTTGAGGGAAGGCCAGCCAAGAAGAAGCCAAAGACCTTTACAAAGAAAACTAGTATCCTGCTGTTATTTTTAACATTAGTTTTTTCAGTAGGGACTGGATATGCTCTCGGTCACTTTTATTTTTGGAACAGTATTGATATGCAAAGAGTGAATGAGCAGCTGGAGTTTTACAAGGAAGAGGTTAGAAAAGACCCTGCAAACTTAGAGAATCGTATCATACTAGGTTATACCTATTTCTTGAAAGGTGATAATGAAAAAGCGATTAAAGAGTTTGATTTTGTTTTAGAGCAGGATAAAAATTATTACGATGCCCATTACAATTTAGGTTTAGTGTTCCTCGATGAAGAACGTTATAATGAGGCATTAATTGAGTTTGAGAAGACTGTAAAGATCGCTCCAAAAGACTTTAAGGGCCATGTGCAAATGGGGATTACCTACCGTAAAATGGAAGAATACGATAATGCCACGAAGTCACTTGAAACAGCCAATAAACTGGCTCCAACCAATGCCGACATTATATATGAAATTGGGATGGTTGCTGAAGCGAAAGGTGACTATGATGATGCAATTCTTATATACAAGGATGCTCTAGCATATGACCCATTGTATACGGATGCAGTAGACGCTCTTGATAGACTGAAAGATAAAGACACAAAGGCTAAAGGTGAATAACAATGAAAAGACGTAATGTGTATATTGGAATGGCGCTTATAGCTATAGCCACAGCAGCAGTATTTACCTTCCTTTTCTTAAATAACACCAAAGCAGTTGATACTGGATTACTAAAGGTCCTTGATCCACAAGGAGCACCAAACTATAGCATGTCGCTTACAGGTGACTTTGATAAACCGCTGCAAAAGCCAATGGATGTAACGGCAAATGGCTCTTTCTCCTATGTAACAGATACGAATAACAAACGCGTTCTAGCATTTGACGCCGGCGGGAATTTCCTCTTTTCTTTTGGAGAAGATGGATCAGGTAAGGGGCAATTTAAATTCCCGTATGGGATTTCGACAGATGAAGAGGGAAGAGTTTTTGTGGCAGATTTATACAATGGAAATATCTCGATTTTTGATGAAAAAGGTAAATTTGTCGAGTATTTTGGTCCACAAGACAGTAAAGAAAAGAAGGTTACTGCTCCAGCGGCACTGCGCATAATTGAAAAGAAGGTTTACGTAACAGATATTAAAACGAATAAAGCATATGTATTTGATATGAAAGGAAAGTTACTCCTTGAAATTGGTAAACCAGGCACAAACGAGGGTGAGTTTAACGCTCCTAACGGTATAACTGTTGATGCGGAAGGTAATATATACGTCGTTGATACCGGAAACCAACGTGTCCAAATCTTCGATAAAAAAGGAAAGTTTGTAAAAATTATTAATGGTTCCAATAATGGTAAAGGTGAATCCATTTTTGTTAACCCAAGAGGAATTGGCTTCGACAGCCGTGGAATTATGTATGTCGTCAGCAATCTAACCCACGTGGTTTATGGTTTTGACAAAGATGGTAAAAAAATCTTCCAAATTGGTGGCATGGGTGAGCAAAATGGACAATTCTATCTCCCTAATGGATTGTTTGTTGACCAGAATGATAATGTTTTCATTACCGACACTGTTAACCTTCGAGTTCAAGTTTTCAATTAATTGATCTAACCTTAGATCATAGAAATACAGTTTCATAACCTATTTCCTTCACATTTAAGGGGGTGGTATAGAAAAGTAAGCAGCAGAAGGTTTGTTCATTAAATAAAAACAAAAACAGAGAGAAAAAAAGAGAGATTTACTTGGGAGGTTTTTAAGAATGAGAAAGTTTAGTTTAAGCTTGCTTTTTGCAGTCTTGTTATTTGGATTGTTTGCAACAGCAGCTGCTGCAGAAGGACCACTGGTTCCTTCAACAGTTGGCGATGTAAATGTGAACGCAAATAAGACAGCTGATGGTATTGACACAGAGGACGGTTCAACTTATAGTACGGTAATTAAAAATTTACAAGGTCACAAGACACATACTTCTTACCAAAACAACACTAACTCTTGTGCAAGCTGTCACCAAACACATACTGCAAAAGGTGATCAATTACTATTTGCTGATGGTGTTTACAACACTTGTACTGCATGTCATGATGGTACTTTAGGTTTCTTAAACGTTTTCTCTGATGGTTCATTAACTGCTGATACCGCTAAAACTACCGCTGGTGCAGGGACATTCGGTGGTACTCACGGTGCTTCTCAGCATATGGCTAACGATACAGTGAAAATCAAAGCGGCTCCTGGTGGAAACCCAGATATAGAAGGCGATGACAAGACTAGAGGAACTGCATGGGGCGAAAACTTCAACTGTGCAAGCTGTCACGCTCCACACGGATCTTACTCTGACCGTTTACTTCAGTACAATCCAAACGGAATTGGTGCAATGCCTGTTTCTAAGGGTGGTAACCAATTAGAAAACGTTCCTGTAGTAGATTCTTTACCTGCTATGACAACTGCTGAGGAAAAAGCTGCTGCTCCTGCTGTAGTATTACTACGTACAGAAGATGCTGTAGCTGATGCTAATGGTCATAAAAAAGTAACTGTAGCACAATACAACAAAGGTGCTGCTGCTTATGCGAAGTCAACTGCACCTTGGCTTTATGGATACGACGGTCGTACAGATGGCCTTACTTACTGGTCCCGTTTAGTTAAAGCAGAAAAAGGAGATAACCCAGCAACAAAAGATGTAGTTGAAACAGACTCTGATATTATCGCTGCTTACGGATCAACTTCTGGCGTTTACTTCGATTACGAACATGCAGAAGCATACTCCACTTCTGCTGCAGGTGCTACTGCACTGGAAGGTGCTGCTAGAGGTTTTATTGCTCGTCCGGTAGTAGTTCAAATGGCTCAAGAAGGCTACGAAACTATTCAAAGTGCTTACTGGTCTGGTGCTGATATTTCAAAATTCGGCGGCAAAACAGAAGCAGAATTAAAAGACCTTGGTTACACAGTAACAACTGATGCAACAACTCAAGCTAAAACTGTTAAAAACGTTGGGGTTAAAATGTCTCAATTCTGTGCGGCTTGTCACACTGACTACCTAGTATCAAACAGCACTAGTGGTGGATCTCATTTCGGTACAGAAACTGCTGCATACCGTCACAGCACAAACAGCGACAGCTACACTTGCGTACGATGCCACTTTGGCCATGGTACTGATGCATACATCATGAAAGATTCTCTTGGACGTACAATTAAAGACTTAGTTGGAACCATAGGAGT
The DNA here is from genome assembly GCF_055502545.1 of Bacillus sp. CZDM1. Classification (NCBI taxonomy): domain Bacteria; kingdom Bacillati; phylum Bacillota; class Bacilli; order Caryophanales; family Bacillaceae; genus Bacillus; species Bacillus sp. CZDM1. Next base: position 85,137 of record NZ_JBUESO010000005.1, read on the forward strand.
CGTAAACAACACAACTGTAGCAGCAACAGAAGCTGATGCACTTTCTTACATGCAAGACAACAATGCTTCTTCAGCTCTTAAGAAGTTTACGAACATGTCAGTATGTTGGGCTTGTCATAACAGCTCACACGCTGAAACTATTAAGAACGCAGAGCGTCGTGCTGATCATCCATCAGGAATGCCTACTGGCAACTAATAAAATAAGCTAACAATTAGCTGCAACTAATTATTAGCTCGAAGAATTAAATGTTTGAATTGGGTGTTATGCTTTTGCATAGCACCCAATTATTTGCCGTTATCTTAACATTTCAGACATCGAATTGTCAAATTTACCAATTTACATATATATCTTTTTGTGAGTTACATATATTCCTTATAAATACTAATCCACATTTCTACAATACATATATGAAGATTTATTGAATTATCCCCGCTTTCTCTAGTACCTTCCAAACAATAGGAATAAAATATATATAGAACAACATCTTGTCAATGCAGATATAGTAGAAATGAGAGGTGCTATATGAGAATAAAGGGACTTCTTCATAAAGCCAAATTTCAAGTATTAATCATACTTGTTTTATGTATTCAAATGGTAGGACCCAAGCAATTACTGACTATTTCAAGCGTTAAAAGTGAGGGATTACCTGGCACAGAGCCAAAGATTACTATCACATCACCAGTAACGAATTATTATTCAAATGGAACAAACTTATCTATTTCTGGTACTGTAGAGAATTTTCCAGTGGATAGTTCCATTACCTTATATGAGGGCACAGATCCAAAAGGCACTAGTGTTGTGACAGAAAACAACTGGACTATTCCCGTTATTTTATCTGAAGGCATTCATACAATTACTGCTCAATCAGACGTTGATGGAGTCCGGATTACTTCCAACCCTATTAAGATAACGGTTGATTCTACCCTGCCATCGATTAATTTTGTAAAACCAAGTAATGGTGAATATATTAATTCTAGATTGATGGAGGGAGCTACAGAGCCTTCTGCTATCGTAAAGATTTGTATGGATTGCATGGAAGAACCTGCAGGAGCGGTTATCGGAAATTGGGTATCTGCCACGGCTGATAGTACTGGAAAATGGGTATATGAAAATCCGCTATTATCAGATGGCACTCATATTGTTTATGCTAAAGCGACTGACCAGGAAGGGAACAACGGAGATACTAATAAAATTACCTTTGTATTGGACACTTTACGACCGAAAATATCGCCAGATGTTTTTCCAAAACAAGATATGACACAAGTGCCACTAAATTCTATTATTAAGGTTAAGATTAACGATGCAAGTGCAATGGATGGGAGACAGGAAGTAATTGATAAAAGTATCCAGCTTTATGATGGTGATATAAAAGTTGAGGGTACGGCATATTATAATGCTGCGACAAAGGAAATTACATTCACACCTTTAAAAGCGCTGGACCCTAGTACAAAATATAATGTAATTATCAGTCCATTTGGGATTGTTGATGCCGCTGCTAATAGTGCCTTTCCAAGATTTTGGTCTTTTACGACTGTTGGTGCCGTATCAGATGTACATCAGAATCCTCATGGAATTTATACAAACAACGTGAATACCTGTGGAAATTGTCATAGTACACACAAAGCAAAAGATCCGGGCTTACTGTCAACGCCAACTACAACATCAACAGAAGCAACAACTCAAACCGTAGCAAATCAGGAAGTAAACCTTGCTGCTGACAACTATTGTATGGCTTGTCATGATGGTACAGTAGCACCATTACCTGAGAATAGACTAAACGAGCATAATCATAATGCGGCTGTAAAGATAGATGGGCAGCCAAGTGGAAGTTCCTGTTCAAGCTGTCATAATCCGCATTTGGATTGGTCAGAAAAAAATTCAAATCTGGCGCAAGACCATATCATTTATAAACATTTGCCATCGAACCCGATAGACCCGAATAAACCAACAGAGGAGATTAGCAGTAAAGAACAATTGTGCGAGTCCTGTCATGAACATGATAGTGCCGAGAAAATCGCTAATCCTGCTGTAGAGTATCGGGTTTTCCAATATAGTAAATCGAGTACAGCTACTGGACTCTATGAAGATTATGAACTTTGCCTCCGATGCCACAACGGAGATTTCAAAAAGAAATATTCTAAAATTGCTGATATCGCTAGTCACTACAATAACCTGACAGAAGATAGTAAGAAGCAGTATGAAAATATTAATGGGCAGTCATCCTTCTCCAATCGTGATATTACTATAGAGAAAGGTTTTTCAGGACATATAATGAAAGCCCAAGATGGAAGTCCACTTGCAGGACATATTCCATGTGCAGAGTGTCATGATACCCATGGGTCAAACAATATTAAACAACTTAAACATTCAATAGGGCACGAGGGGATTCAATCCTTTACTGCTGGAATTACAGATTTTAAAGTTGTTAAAGATATTATCGATTCCAAGGAACAAGAATTTACTATATTAACAGATGCCAAGGAGAGGGAATTCTGCTTAGCTTGTCACAATGGTACAACTGCCATCTACGGGGGCATAGGTCAAAAGTATGACGAAACGATTAATGAACATAAATCTTTCCCAAGTAAACCCTGCTCTTATTGTCATGGAAGAGGAGCGTCAGAGGTGGAAAGAGCTCTAAGTGCTTCTCACGCCCCCAAACAGGGATTAGTACCTGTAGAATAAAAAAATCGGGAGGACATTCCTTCCGATTTTTTTATGTTAAAAGATATTTTTACTAACTATATTAATAATTGTGCTATAATGTTCTTAAACAAGAACATTATTTTCGTTTTTTGAGCAAAATTTTTAAATTCATAAATAAACATCAAGTGTCTACAGATCTATTATAAATGGGTCTTTTTATTTTTTTATAAATGAGAGGAGGGCTTTTATGGAAGTTGCCCAATGGTTTTAAGAAAAAAGGGAGGGGAATTAAAATGTGGTAAAAAGAATGGGGAGTTTTAGACAGAAACCTAGGTTTATTTTTAGTTTAATCACAATATTTACTATGGCTTTAATCCTAAATACCTTCATTGTTTCAGCGGTTGACACCTATTATAGTAATTATTATCCGGTGAAAGGGTCTAGTGTAACAGTATCCAACCCCAAAATATCAGTTTATGTTAAAAGCATCTATGAGTTAAATGATTCAAGCGTAAAGTTGTGGATAAATGGTGTTGAGAAGCAAGCAACATTTATGTATAAAGGGGTTTGGGTGGATGATTATGAAACAGATCAAATGATATGGACCATTACAAATCGTAAGGAAGGTACGATAAGTTTTAATGCTTCTAATTTGAATGACTTAGAGAATACGGTTGAAGTCAGCATTACAGACAAAGCTAACCCGCCCAATGTAATCACTGACACCTGGAAATTTACAGTGAAGGAGCCTCCTAAGTTTAACAATATTAGCCCTGCAGACAAGAGTAAACAAACTAATTTAAATCAACTAACCTCAATAGTAAGTGATAATACCGGTGTCAATTGGGATAATCTTAAGTTAAAAATTAATAATGTAGAAAAAAGTCCATTGGATATTAGTATTAATAGGGAAACTGGCGCGATTTCCTATGATCAGGTCTTCCAAACAGGCAGCTATACTGCCGTTCTAGAGGTAAAAGATAGTTTAGAAAATATAGGAACAATAACTTGGAATTTTGTAGTTGATTCTTCGCCGCCTGAAATCGTTACGGGCTTCATGGATGGTAAGATTATCACAGATGGCCCACTAAAAATAAATATTCAGTTAAAGGATTTACTAGATATTAAGGAAAATGCAAAATTAAAATTGGACGATATAGATTTACCTGTTAATTTTAGGCTTGAGGGATACGTTGATAAATATTATGGAAATTACATTATAACTTCAAGAAAGATAGCTTATTTATCTTATGAAGGAATGGTTTCTAATGGCAATCACAAATTAGAATTATACACGGAAGATGAACTTGGAAACCAGATCACACGGTTATGGAATTTTTCTGTAGCCGTAAAGCCTGAAATTTCAAATGTATCTCCGTTTAAATATGGTGTGGCGGATTTAAAACCAACTATATCAGCAGTTGTAAAATCCCCAAATGGTACAATTAATCCTGAATCTATTGTATTAAAAATAGATGATAATATAGTAAGGCCAAATTACAATCAGAGTACAGGGTTAGTAAGTTATACACCTGAAGGGAATTTAAAAAATGAAAGTAACCATACTGTAAAATTATCTGTAAATGATGAATCAGGGTACTCCCTGGAAAAAGAGTGGAGATTTTATACGAATACGTATCCCGATATGAGTGATTCTAATTATACGGCTTGTATTGCATGCCATGATACTTCTAGTTTTGCAGGGTCGAATGGAGTGCTGGAGGATGTTCATAAATCTAAACTTTACTTTGGAGGAACACATTCAAGAAACCGTTGCTCGAACTGTCACAATTATATAACTGTACCTGCAGGGTGCAGTCAGTGTCATGATGACCCAGATGGTACAGCTTTTGCATATTCTCCTCATGGTTCAACACCAACCATCCATTATCAGCCAAAAAATGTTGACCCTGCTATCCCGCTTCGAGTAACCGAAAATCGTGAAATGAACGACTGTATAATTTGCCATCAGCCAGGTTCTGGCGTAAAAGGGTATGAAGGATACTTAGCGCAGCCAACTAGATTATTAAATAATCACGACATCCCAGAACTCCACAAAACCTCCGACGAATCCTGCACAAAGTGCCATGCACAATCGCTCACTCACGAACATGCCCGCGAAGATCGAACCGATAAGGATGGTAACTCTATCAACTGTAATACATGTCACCAAAGTACGGATCCTAAATTAGTACAAGCAATAACCAATAAAGATACTTCTTGCTCCGCCTGCCATGGTGAGGCATCACATGATGAACTTCACGTATATGAGCAAATGGACAGTAACTGCGTAGGCTGCCATACCAATACACTAACCAAAGCGCACAAAGCTGTAAATGTAACCTGTGCAAATTGTCATGAAAGTCAGGATCAAGTTGTGCTTGATGCTATTGCCAATAAAAATAAGGCGTGTCAAACATGTCATACCAATCCGCTCCATCAAAATCAGCACATGGATTGCGCTACATGTCACAAAGAACCACTGCCTAAAATAAACATGCCTGTACATTAGTCGAAAAATAACGCAAATAAGTAATAAAAACGAGAGGATCCGTCCTCTCGTTTTTATGTGGATAAGTTAAAACGGGCGTTGAGATTCAATGTCTACTTGTAGATAACTCCTGTTAATATGTAGATATGTGGATAAAATTTTAAGAAAATTTAAAAATCTTGTAGATAACTTTACTTATCCACATACAAATTTAAAAAATCATTTCCTATCTATGTGGATAAGTGTTGTTATCCACAGGGTGTTTGAATGGTAAAGTCCCCGAAACATTCCTTCATGAAATAATCATTTTTGAAATTTCCCCTCTAGTCAGGCTATAATGGATAAGGAACATACGAACGACCATAACATATGCTACAAACAGACGTAATTTTTATAGAGGTGACGAAAATGGAATTAGCAGAAATACGAAATGAACTTGAAAAATCAGCTAAGAAATTAGTGGACTTTAGGGGGTCTCTTTGACCTTGAAAATAAGGAAGCACGCATAGCTGAACTGGATGATCAAATGCTCCACCCTGATTTTTGGAATGACCAACAGGCGGCCCAAACCGTCATTAGTGAGGCCAATGCCTTAAAAGATCAGGTAAATGAATTTAGTGACTTATTCGAAACATTTGAGAATCTTGAAGTAAGCTATGAGCTTGTAAAAGAAGAAAGTGATGCGGAACTCCAAGCAGAGCTTGAGGAAGAGTTGATCGAACTGACCTCAAGATTAAATGAATTTGAACTTCAGCTGCTGCTAAGCGAAGAATACGATAAACATAATGCGATTTTAGAGCTGCACCCAGGTGCTGGTGGAACAGAGTCACAGGACTGGGGCTCAATGCTGCTCCGAATGTATACCCGTTGGGCCGAGAAAAAGGGCTTTAAGGTTGAAACGCTGGATTATCTTCCTGGTGACGAAGCGGGGATTAAAAGTGTAACCTTGGCGATAAGAGGTCATAACGCGTACGGTTATTTAAAGGCGGAAAAAGGTGTCCATCGCTTAGTAAGGATTTCACCGTTTGATGCTTCCGGCCGCCGTCATACATCCTTTGTATCGTGTGAGGTTATGCCTGAATTTAATGATGAAATTGAAATCGAAATCCGTACCGAGGATCTAAAAATAGATACGTATCGTGCCAGCGGCGCCGGTGGACAGCATATCAATACCACTGATTCAGCTGTGAGGATAACTCATATGCCAACAGGGGTAGTCGTTACCTGTCAGAATGAGCGCTCACAGATTAAAAACCGTGAGGCAGCGATGAAAATGTTGAAAGCCAAGCTGTATCAACGCGAAATCGAACAGCAGGAAAAAGAGCTTTTGGAAATTCGCGGTGAACAAAAAGAAATCGGCTGGGGAAGCCAAATTCGCTCCTACGTCTTCCACCCTTACTCTATGGTGAAGGATCACCGGACTAGTGCAGAAAGTGGAAACGTTCAGGGTGTTATGGATGGAGATTTGGATCCATTTATTGATGCTTATCTGCGCTCTAGAATTTCATAATCTATATAAAAAGCCTTTGCCCTATGAGTGGCAAAGGCTTTACTATTTGGATTTTTTTACCGCTCATGGTGGGAGGATAGAGGATTTTGTGGAGAGCTAGTTACTTTGATATTATGTCTACCTTTTGCCACTAAGTTCCTCAGAAACCAATTCAAACATAATGTCATGGTGGTCTAGCTTATTTTCTATATGTCTAAAATGACTCCTAAACTCTGTGGCATTATTATCAACTGTTTCCTGAAGAGACTCGATTTTCGATTCTACACTATCAAATCGAAGATCCATCTTATCAAATCGAAGGTCCATTCTTTCAAACTGGTTATTGATTTGCTCCATCATTTTCATTAATAGCTGCTCCATGTTTTCACCTCCTCTATTCGACAATTATACCACCTTTATAAATAATCCTATTCTTAGAATTCCTCATGAAAATTATTTTAATGACAAATACTAAAATATATTTAACCCTTTAATGCGTTATCTCAATCCCATTTACAGCAAATTATTGCCATGCTATACTCACTTCGGTTGAGTAAGAAAATGATAGCAAAAAGGTAATATAGAGGGGAATTTTCACTATGAATAAGAGAAAAAGTAACCAGACTGCACCGAAATTTGAAAGTGCATTAGAATACATAAACGTACTAATCGGATCAGCTATAATTGCGCTGGCCTTTAATGTTTTTCTGCTGCCTAATCAAATTGCTTCAGGAGGCGTCAGCGGAATTAGTACGATATTATTAAGCGTGCTGGGATGGGAACCTGCTTATGTACAATGGGCGTTTAATATTCCATTGTTTATTGCCGGAGTCGTTTTACTAGGAAAACAATTTGGGGTTAAAACCCTTGTCGGTACATTATTCTTACCTTTTGTTGTTTTCTTCACAAAGAATATTGAACCGTGGACAAATGACGCCTTACTTAGCGCTTTGTTTGGAGGGATCGCCGTAGGTCTTGGACTTGGAATTGTTTTTAGAGGAAATGCTTCAACAGGCGGAACGGACTTAGCGGCACAGATTATTACCAAGTACACCGGGTTAACACTTGGAACGAGTGTTGTTCTGATTGATGGACTTATCGTCATTTCAGCTGCTCTTGTGTTCGATATTGAACGAGGATTATATGCTCTCATTGCCTTATATGTAACCAGTAAGACGATAGATTTGGTTCAGGTTGGTTTTGGCAGATCGAAAACGGCCATGATTATTACGAATAAGCAAGAGGAAGTACGTGAGGGAATTCTAAATAAAATTGATCGAGGTGTAACAAAACTATCGGCATATGGTGGTTTCACTGATAATGAACGTCCAGTTCTTATGTGTGTGGTCGATCAACGCGAGTTCACAAAATTGAAACAATTGGTTAAAACCCTTGACCCGACTGCATTTGTCGTCGTTATGGACGCTTCTGAAGTGCTGGGAGAAGGTTTCAAAAGGGCGTAAGACTGCTATACTATTCCTTGTATGGAAATTTTTTCTGAGGGGGAGTAGTAATGAAGAAAAAGCTACTACAAATGTTATTGGGAACAGCTCTTGTTATGGGACTTGCTGCCTGCGGCGGCGGAGAAGACGAGGGTGGAGGAGACACAGCAGCAGCAGGGGATGCTGAAAAAGTGTACTCTCAAAAATGTTCAAGCTGTCATGGCGGCGACTTAAAGGGTGGTATGGGACCTGACCTAACTGCTGTAGGAGCCAGCAAGTCAAAAGATGAAATTGCTGCTATCATTAAAGATGGTACGGATGGCGGAATGCCTCCAGGTCTAATTGAAGGCGATGACCTTGATAAGGTTGCAGATTGGCTTTCAACTAAAAAGTAATGAATGTAAACGTTCTGTGAATTTTGCAGAACGTTTTTATTTTTGTGAATCTAAGGTCCTATATTAAGATATTGTAAACTTTTGTCGAAAAATATTGGGCATATATAACAATATATGTAGGTTTTGAAAAGAAACTGTAATATTTTTACCGCTTTTTTTACTCCTATTGAGTGTTATAATGGATTTATGCGAAATCCTGCAGTATTTTGTCTAGGATTTTGTTTTCGTGCAAGAAAATAAGAGGTTAATGTCGAATTTTATTGTTTCGAAACTAACTTATAAAGGTGATCTAAAATGATAGAAATGCAGGATGTGTTTAAAAAGTACCCGAATGGGGTTACTGCCATAAATGGGATAGACGTGCGGATTAACCAAGGAGAGTTTGTCTATGTGGTTGGTCCAAGTGGTGCGGGTAAATCTACATTCATTAAAATGATGTATCGCGAGGAAGTCCCAACCTCAGGAACCATTACAATGAATGGTGTTAACATAGCTAAAATAAAAAACAAGAAAGTACCTATTTTCCGACGGAATCTTGGCGTGGTCTTTCAAGACTTTAAACTATTGCCAATGAAAACTGTTTATGAGAATGTAGCTTTTGCACTCGAGGTTATTGAAGCGCAGCCGAAATATATCAAGAAGCGCGTAATGGAAGTTCTTGACCTTGTTAATCTTAAGCATAAAGCTAGAATGCTTCCAACAGAGTTATCCGGAGGCGAGCAGCAGCGTGTTTCGATTGCCCGTTCAATTGTTAACTCACCAAAGGTAGTAATAGCGGACGAACCTACAGGTAATCTTGACCCAGAGACTTCATGGGAAATCATGAATATCTTTGAAGAAATTAATAATAGGGGTACCACGATTGTAATGGCTACCCATAATCGGGAAATCGTCAACACCATTAAACATCGGGTAATTGCCATTGAGGCAGGTAAAATAGCACGTGACGAACAAAGAGGTGATTACGGTTATGAAAATTAGAACTCTTGGCCGTCATGCACGTGAAAGCTTTAAGAGTATTGGAAGAAATGGCTGGATGACGTTTGCCTCAGTTAGTGCTGTTACGGTAACGCTCATTTTAGTCGGTGTCTTTTTCGTTATTATGATGAATCTCAATAAAGTGGCAGAGACCATTGAAGAGGACGTGCAAATTCGCGTTCACATCGATGTTGCAGCAAATGACGAAGATCAGCAAAAGTTAAAAAGTGCGATTGAAAATATTTCAGAAGTTCAGAGTGTGAAATTTTCATCCAAGGAGCAAGAGCTTGAAGATTTAATTAAGAGCATGGGTGAGGATGGACAAGCATTTAAACTTTTTGAGCAAGACAATCCACTTAACGATGTATTTATCGTAAAAACGAAAAAGCCACAGGATACAATGAATGCGGCAAAGGAAATTGGAAAGCTAGAGTATGTTACAAAGGCTGTGTACGGTAAGGGTACAGTTGAAAAGTTATTTAACTTTATCAAAGCAAGCCGAAATGTAGGAATTGTCTTAATCGCTGGATTATTTTTCACTGCGGTATTCCTAATCTCTAATACGATTAAAATTACGATTATCGCCAGACGTAGAGAAATTAAGATTATGAGGCTGGTGGGTGCAACGAATAACTTTATTAGATGGCCATTCTTCTTAGAAGGGCTATGGCTAGGCATCCTTGGTGCGATTCTTCCCATTATTTTAATATCGATTGCTTACTATAACGCTTATGAGTATCTAGCACCAAAGTTAATAGGGAACTTCATTCAAATTCTTCCATATAATCCGTTTATGTATCAGGTTTCTGGACTCCTTCTATTAATGGGAGGCTTAATCGGAGTATGGGGCAGTGTGATGTCAGTTAGAAAGTTCTTAAAGGTTTAATTTTGTCAGGAAGGGCAGTGGTAAAATGTCCTTCCTGATTTAAATAGTAGGGAGAGATAACGATTTACCCTTACATAAAAATATGAGTGGGGAGGAGAACTAGGTCTTGAAAAAATCATTTGTAACGTTTGCTGTTGCAGGAACATTCATTGTAAGCAGTATGTTTGGGGGGATCGCTGAAGCAACTTCTATTTCAGGCTTACAAAATCAGCAAAAAGAAATTCAAAAGGAAAAATCTGAATTATCCTCAGATATCAGTGATGCAGATCAACAGATTAATAGTTTGAATGCACAGCAGGCGGATGTAAAAGAAGAAATGACACGTATCGATCATTCAATTGACGATACTCATCGGAAGATTAGAGAAAAAACGGACGAGCTAGAGGAAACGAAAACAGAAATTACTAGACTTCAAGAAGAAATTAAAGTGACAAAGGAACGAATTGTTAAGCGAAATGAGCTTTTGAAAGATCGTGCCCGAAATTATCAAGAAACAGGTGGAATGGTCAGTTATCTTGACGTGTTAATGGGTTCGAAAAACTTTAGTGATTTTATTGACCGTGCAAGTGCTGTCGCTACAATCATGCAGGCAGACCAGGATATTCTAGCGCAGCATGAAGCAGATAAAAAGAGTCTTGAGGAAAATCAAGCCAAGCTGGAAGTAGGGCTTGCGAGTGTTCAAACCATGCTGGCTGACTTAGAAGAAATGAACCAACAATTGAATGCGCAGAGAGCGGAAAAGGATAGGTTATTAGCTACTCTAGAAGAGCAGGAAGATGAAATCCATGCACATAAAATGGAGCTTCAAGAAGAGGCGCAAATCCTTGCGGCACAATCAGCAGCCATTCAAAAGGCAATTGAGCTTGAACAAGAACGCCAGGCAGCATCGGCTGCCGCAGCAAAAGCAGCCGCCGATGCAGCAGCTGCAGCTGCGAACAACAATAATTCAGGGTCTGACAGCGGTGGAGGGGCTAGTACCCCTTCACAACCATCTCCAACTGTCTCTAGTGGAGCATTCACAATGCCAGCGAATGGAACGTTTACATCAAGTTTTGCGCCTAGATGGGGCTCCTTCCACTACGGGGTGGATATAGCTAATCGTGCTGCAAATGTACCAATTTGGGCAGCAGCAGATGGTGTTGTCATTCAATCCTACTATTCTAGCAGTTATGGGAATGTTGTTTTTATCGCCCATTCTGTAAATGGACAATCGTATACAACGGTTTCAGCTCATATGGAAACAAGATATGTCAGCTCTGGAGCAGTTGTGAAAAAGGGTCAGCAGATTGGAATTATGGGTAACACTGGTGATTCACAAGGTAAACATTTACACTTTGAACTTCATAGAGGTAGTTGGAATAATTCCAAAAGTAACGCAATCAATCCTGTGGGGATTGTACCAATGCCATAAAATCTAGGGGAGAAGCCAAGCTTCTTCCTTTTCTTTTGGATAAAAACAAGTCAAAAGGGCACCTCCACATTTCTGGCATAACTCGTCCATTCCTTACATAATAGTTAATAAACAGGCGGGAAAGAGACTCTTTTCTAATCGAAGCTGCACATGAGGGGGAACAGGATGAAAAGTAAGTGGATAGCCCTGATGATGGTAGGTTCGCTTCTTACGGGAGCGGGGGGCACATATGCGGGAATGAATTGGTATGAACAAACAGAGGGAAACAGCGCCCTTGAGCAGACATTAACGAAAAAAGATACAGGTGTTACGGACCAAACAGATATGGAGGACCTTGCGAAGGTAAATCAGGCATATGAATTAATCCTGAGCCGATATGTTGAAAAGGTAGATAATGAGATGCTTGTGGAGGGAGCCATTCAAGGAATGCTCACTGTCTTAGATGATCCCTATTCCGTTTATATGAATAGGGAAACTGCCCAGCAATTCAGTCAAGCTTTAGAATCATCCTTTGAAGGTATCGGTGCAGAAGTGGGGATGGAGGATGGGAAAATCGTTATTATCTCTCCATTTAAAAATTCACCAGCTGAAAAAGCGGGATTAAAGCCGAATGATGAGATATTAAAAGTAGACGGGAAAAGTGTTGAAGGCCTAGATTTAAATAAAGCAACATTGAAAATACGAGGTAAAAAAGGAACAAAGGTCAAGTTAGAAATCGCACGAAAGGGCTTAAAGGAACCTTTAACCATTGATGTTACTCGTGATGAAATTCCACTTGAGACCATTCATGCTTCAGTGAAGAAACTAGATGGAAAAAAGATAGGGTACATTGAAATTACTTCGTTTTCACAAGAGACAGCTGCTGATTTTAAAAAGGAGCTAAAAGAGCTAGAGAAAAAAGATATTAATGGCTTACTTATAGATGTCCGTGGAAACCCTGGCGGATTGCTTGTTAGTGTTGAGGATATCTTAAAAGAATTTGTTACGAAAGAAAAACCATTTATACAAATTGAGAAACGAAATGGAGAGAAGGAACGGCACTTCTCCAATCTTAGCGAGAAAAAGGATTACCCAGTAGCAGTCCTCATTAACAAAGGCAGTGCGTCAGCTTCTGAAATTTTAGCGGGAGCATTAAAAGAAGCGGCAGACTATCAATTGGTTGGGGAAACGACTTTTGGTAAGGGAACGGTACAACAGGCGGTTCCGATGGGAGATGGTAGCAATATTAAGCTGACGCTCTTTAAATGGCTGACACCTGATGGAAACTGGATTCACAAAAAAGGGATAAAACCGGATGTGGAAATCGATCAGCCTGCCATCTTTGATACTCATCCACTTCAAATTGAAGAACCGCTGAAAGAGGATATGAACAATGAGCAGGTCAAAAATGCCCAAGAAATATTATCTGGTTTAGGCTTCGCTCCTGGACGGACAGATGGTTATTTTAGTAAAGAAACAACAACAGCAGTTAAAGCCTTTCAGCAAAACAACAACCTCCAGCCAACTGGAAAAATTGATGCAAAAACAGCAGCAATGCTAGAAGAACAGATAATAAAAGAAATGAAGAAAGAGAAAAACGACATCCAGCTTCAAACCGCTTTACGACTAATTGCAAAATAAAAGGTAAACAGAGGCCGCTGCCTCTGTTTTTTGTGTGCGACAAATCAGGATAAGTATGATTGTGTAATGCCAAGATTTCCGTGGAAATATTTGTTGAAGTATAATGAAATAACACGAATTCCGAAGAAAAGTGTTCGTGGAATCCTAATAATTATATAAAAATTCGACATTTTTTTGTTTTTCAATAATCTAGTAATAGGTTTTATCCCTCCATTTTGGTAAAATAATCTTTAGAGCTAGAATAGTAGAATTTATGATAGAGGCAGGTGGCAGGAATTGGTGCAATTATGGCTTTTGGAGCTGTTGAAAGGGACAGGAAGACTATTTCTACATCCGGTTTTTTACTATCTCATTTTCCTTTCAGGAATACTGGGAGTATCAAGGGTTAAACGTGAACGGAAAAATTTCCATACAAGGACATTTGATGCCTATTTTGAACTACGACAGTTGTTTCCTATAGGATTAATACTGGGTTTAGTACTTACCATTGTCACATTAATGGCAGGGTTAACACTTCCATTTGCTGCCATCCTTCTAATTGCTGTCTTTACGATATTATGGAGTTTAACAACTAATATTAGGCTTATGTCGCCAGTATACACGGTAGGTGCAGCTTTTTTCTCTATTAATTTAATCATGGAGTATGAATGGACCCTGCCAATTTTTAATGATACATTTCAGGCTTTAGATGAAAAGGTATATCCTACATTGGTCATTCTAATGGCACTTTTATTAATTTCAGAGGGAATTCTTATTCGTAAAAATGCTGGTAAAGGTACCTCCCCAAAGCTGGTAAAAAGCAAGCGTGGACAAAATGTTGGAGCACACGAAGTGAAACGATTCTGGATGCTGCCTATGTTTTTACTTATCCCAGGGGAGGCTCTAACTCTCCCATTCGAGTGGTGGCCAATCTTCAACATAGGGGCGGAATCCTACTCGCTAATCCTGGTTCCATTTGCGATTGGCTTTAACCAGCAAATTCAAGGTATGCTGCCGAAGAAATCTATCGAGTTACAGGGGCGTAGAGTTACAACACTCGGTGTATTGATATTGATTTTGTCTGTTATTGGTTATTGGTATCCGTTAATCTCCATAGGAGTAGTAGCCTTGGCAATAATCGGCCGTGAATTGATCTCCTTAATGCAACGATTGAAGGATGATAATTTACCGTTTTACTTCTCGAAGAAAAACAACGGATTAATGATTATTGGAGTAATACCAGAATCCCCCGCTGATAAAATGGGACTTCAAGTAGGCGAAATAATTTCAAAAGTTAATGGAGTGATCATAAGGGACGAACACGTTTTTTACGAGGCATTACAAAAAAATCGAGCCCATTGTAAGCTCGAGGTTCTAGACATAAATGGTGAGGTTCGTTTCGTTCAACGTGCCCTGTATGAAGGTGATCATTATGAACTTGGTATACTTTTTGTACAGGATCAGAAAAAGTTTGTAGAAGAAATAAGTTAGCTAACATACAGGAGGGTGTCAGCCGACACCCTCTTTTTTCCTGTGCACAGTATATTTGGCAACAAGACTGCGAAACCTAACTTGGGAATTTACTAGCCAAGAAAGGTGGTTTAGCCATATGATTAGCTTTTTAGATTTTAACACTCCTTTAAATTTAAGCTTTGAAGGAGTTTCTGCAGTTGTTTTTTATTTCACGATTTATTCTTTGATTGGCTGGCTGTTAGAAAATAGCTACAGTTACATGACAAAACGAAAATTTTTTAAGCCGAATTTTTTTCTTGGACCCTTTAAGCCTATGTATGGCTTTGCCCCAGTGCTTTTGGTTTATTTCATTGGTCCGGAAACAAATTGGGGTATAATCCTTTTGCTGTGTTTTTTCATTCCTACTTTTATCGAGTACATTAGTGGTGCATTGCTTCAAAAGTTTTTTCAACGTCAATGGTGGAATTATTCTGATATGCCTATGCAGATACACGGCCATATTTGTTTGCCATTCTCTCTTTGTTGGATTCTTCTGTCCTTAGCTTGTGTAAAATGGGTTCATCCTGTGATTGTTTCTTTTTATGGAGCAATAGAGTTTTTATGGACCTGGATTTGGCCGGCGGTTATCCTGTATTTCATTGCTGAACTTACATTATCGATTCGCAGACATTCTGCCCAGGTATTTGATGAAGCAGAATCACCCAATCCAATTCAATAAAGAACTCTTATGTGATTTAGGAAATCAAAATTGGGAGGATACCAATGGAGGAATTAGGTAGGCAGATTGATAAACTTTCAAACCAATTAACGGACTTAAGAATGGAAATATGGACGAAGCATACATTATTCACATGGCAATGGTGGATGCTGCTTATAGCATGTATCATCATGCTAGTCCTCTTTATTGTATGTATTAAAAAAGAAAAACGTCTCCCTTCAATTGCGTATTTTGGAATCATTTACTTATTAAATAAAAACCTTGATGATATTGCGACAGCGATGGACTGGTATGATTACAGAATGCAGCTTGAACCTATTATTCCAACAATGTTACCAGCAAATCTTTTTATCATACCAATTGGACTTACATTAATATACGATAGGTACAAGAAATGGAAGTCATTCTTGATTGCTTTAGGGGGAGCTTCTGTTTTGATAGCTTACATTGCCCTCCCATTAATGAAAATGGTAAATATCTACCTTGAAAAATCATGGAATGCCCATTGGTCATTTATAACTCTAGTCATTATGGCTACTATTTCGAAGGCAGTGATAGACAAAGTTACACTTAAATATAATGGTTCAAATGATACTTAATAGGTTTTAAACATGAAGGACTAACAATAGTCCTTTTTGTATGAAAACTTTTATTAATTGGGCTAATTAGCGGAATTTTTAAATAAGTTATTGCCAGAATAGGAAGCCTATAGTATGCTTTGTTTATAAATCATATATATGATATCGAATCACATATGTGATTTAGGGAGGAAGAGTTATGTCGGTAAAATCAGCTAAACGTGTTTTAATGGTTTTTGATTTACTAGCCCAACATCCAGAGGGATTAACCATAAAGGAAATTAGCAGTAAACTTTCCTTTCCCCAAAGCAGTACTTCTGGTCTGATTGAGACGTTATATACAAACAGCTATCTAACTGCTGATGATTTTAGAAAATATAAGCTTGGACCTAAATTAATCCAGCTTGGCGGAGCAGCAAAGGATTCATTAGATCTTTATGCACAAGGGTCGCCTTTTCTTAAAGAATTGATGGAAGAGGTTCAAGAAACCGTTTTCATGGCCCTTCTAGATCAATCTGAACTGACGTATATAGCAAAAATAAATAGTAATCGTTCAATCCGTACCACTGCAGAGCCAGGAAAAAGTAAGCCAATTTACTGTACCGGATTGGGTAAGGCATTTTTAACCTTTCTGCCGGAAGATAGAAAGATTGAAATATTAGATAATCTAAGACTAGCACGCATCACGGATAAGACGATCACCAATAAGGAAGAACTGTTAAAGCAGTTAGAATGGTTTGCTGAACAGGGTTATGCTATTGATGATGAGGAAAATGAAGAAGGACTCTATTGTCTTGCAGCTCCTGTGTATGGGGCAGACCAAAACGTTGAGGCGGCGATTAGTGTAGCAGGGCCGAAAGATAGGATGCTTAAGCAAAAAGAATTGATCATTGAGAAGCTGCTCGATACAGCAAGTAAAATATCAATTAGCATTGGATACAGATAATCCAAATGATTAGCTAGATTTATAGAATGATTTTTTATAAGTCATTATATGGTTTCACGACCATTTAAATATATTTTGATAGCGCTTAAATCTTCTCAACAAGCAAAATTTTTTCACCATATAATGAAAGCGTTGTCACATTTTTTAATTATATTAGAAATAGGGGGAGAATTATGAAAAGTAATTTCTTAGGTTTTAAGAAGGCAGCAGGGTATCTTGCTTTAGCTGTAGGGATTAGTTCAGCGCTCGTGGGCTGCAGCGGCGGGTCAGATACAGCAAAAGAAACATCTGATAATGGGGAGAAAAAGGTCCAAGAGATTCGTGTGGTGGCGGCAAACCATCCATGGACAGAGGCTATTAAGAATGAATTGCCTGCATTCGAAAAAGAGACAGGAATTAAGGTTAAGATTGATAGCTATTTTGAAGATCAACTGACACAAAAAACATCTGTCGAGTTTGCTTCTAACTCAAAGGGTATTGATGTTGTAATGTTCCGTCCACTTCAGGATGGAAAAATGTACAACAAGAGTGGATACTTTGCAGATATGAGCAGTTACGTTGGGGAAGAGAAGGACTACACTAATGACTTTATCCCTTCTTCACTTGGAAGTGTTAAGGATGGAGATAAGTATTATGGATTGCCTCTAGTAACAGAAACCCAAGTTCTATACTACCGTAAAGACCTTTTAGAAAAGGCTGGTATTGAAGTTCCAAAGACACTTGAAGAGCTTGAAGCAGCGGCGAAGACATTACATGATCCAGCAAATGGAGTTTCAGGATTTGTTTCTCGTGGTAAGCGTGCTGCAGCAGTTACTCAGTTCTCAAGCTACTTGTATGCTTTCGGCGGTGATTTCATGAAGGATGGAAAGTCAGCCATTACATCTCCTGAAGCGATTGAAGCGTTTAATTACTACGGAAACATGCTTAACAAATACGGCCCTAAAGGTACCCTAAACATGAGCTGGCCGGAAGCAATGGCAGTGTTCACTCAAGGACAAGCAGCATTCTATACTGATGCCTCGTCTTTATTTACCAATGCCACTGACCCTGCCAAATCACAGGTAGCAGATAAAGTTGGATTTGCCCCATTCCCGGCTGGTCCGGAAGGTTCAAAGCCTTATAATATCACATCTTGGGCACTTGGTATCGGAGCGAACTCTGAGAAAAAGGATGCTGCATGGGAATTTATTAAATGGGCTGAAAGTAAAGAAATGGTGTTGAAGCTTCAAGCTGAAGGTAACCCTGGTGCACGTATTTCTGTCTGGGAGTCGCCAGAAGGAACGGCAAAATTCCCGAAAGATTTAGCAGAAGCTATTGGTGCAAATGGTGAAGCTGAGGCTGTCCCTTACGATCGTCCAGTTCTAATTAACGTAGGAGCAGCACGTGACGTGATTGGTGATGTCATTTTAGCAGGAATTGAAGGGAAAGACGTCAAAGCAGCTGCCGAAAAAGCAGATGGAGAATTCCAGAAGATTATTGACAGCGAGAAATAATAAAACCGATTTAACCTAATTTGAAACGGCTTTCGGTTAGCAGTCTGGGTTTGACTTCTAGATGCTCTCAGGAGGCCGTTTTTTTTAAGGCAATTGATCATTGGTAAGGAGGAGCAGTATGACAAATTGGATTGATCGTAACATCAAGTGGGTTTTTACTATGCCTGCTGTGATCTTTGTAGCGCTAATGATGGTCGCGCCTGTCGGATATACATTCTGGCTTAGTTTTCATGAATGGAGTATGTCCAATATTACCCCGCCGTTATGGGTAGCTCTTCAAAATTACCTTGAATTATTTCAAGATGAACTTTTTATTAAATCATTAAAACTTATGTTTTACTTTACCATTGTGGCGGTAACGCTTGAAACAGTATTGGGAGTGGGGCTTGCCATTCTGATGAACCAAAATATTGTTGGCAAAGGGCTTGTAAAAACATTATTTCTATTGCCAATGGTTGCAACTCCAGTTGCTGTAGGTTTAATTTGGGTGCTTATTTATGAGCCTAATATTGGTATCGCAAATGTTTTTTTAGAAAAATTAGGGCTCCCAGGTCAGGAATGGTTAACCTCTCAGAGTCTGGTTATGCCATCGTTAATCTTTATTGATATTTGGGAATGGACACCAATGATTGCATTAATCGTATTAGCAGGTCTCGTTTCGCTGCCAAAGGATCCATATGAGGCTGCTATGATTGATGGAGCGAATACATGGCAATCGTTTACAAAAATTACACTTCCTTTATTGAAGCCGACGCTTTATTCGGCCGTTTTGCTAAGAATGATTGATGCATTAAAAACGTTCGATATTATATATGCTACAACCCAGGGTGGTCCAGGAACGTCATCCCAGACAATCAACATCTATGGTTACGTTTTAGGATTTCAATACTTTAAAATTGGCCAGGCATCAGCCTTGCTTATGATCTTCTTCATTATTGTCCTTAGCATCAGTATTTTCACGATCCTTTTACGGAAGAGAGCGGGGGTTAACCTATGAGTAGAAAAAAACCGATAACAATAAAATCAATCCTCACTCACGTGGGTGTCTACTTATCCCTGTTTTTGTTTTTACTACCTTTCCTTTGGATGCTCCTTGCGTCATTTAAAACGCAGGTACAGATATTAGATACATCAAAACTATTTGAAATTACCGCTAATTTCAGTAATTACATTAGCGTATTTAACGAATATTCTTTTCTTTCATTTATTTGGAACAGCTTTATTGTTGGAATAGGTGCGACGATTTTTGGCCTAATTCTAGGATTGCCGGCTGCTTATTCCATTGCAAAATATAAACAGGAAGGGCTTGGACTTTTGATACTGGTAGCCAGAATTGTTCCTGGTATCTCTTTCCTTATCCCTTGGTTTATCATTTTCTCGAAATTGCAATTAATTGATACTTATACTTCCCTTATTCTCAGTCATATGCTTGTGACAATGCCGTTTATTATTTGGGTTATGATTCCGTTCTTTGAAGGATTGCCGCTTGAACTTGAGGAGTCTGCTCGTGTTGACGGATGTTCCATCCCTGGTGCATTTGTAAGAGTTATGCTTCCAATTTCAGGACCGGGAATTGTAACATCATCGATCTTAGCGTTTATTTTTTCATGGAATAACTTTATGTTTTCCTTGATTCTTGCAGGCGACAATACGAAGACATTACCGATAGCAGTGTTTAATTTTATCTCCTATTCAGAGATAAACTGGGGTGGGCTGATGGCGGCTTCCGTGATCATCACAGCACCGGTTCTTATTTTGGCGCTGTTTGCCCAAAAGTATATTATTGCTGGGCTGACTGGAGGAAGTGTAAAAGGGTAACTTTCATCTAAGGAGTTGAAGTGGAATGAGCACCTCGTCATTAGAGGAGATTAGAAGAGCAAAACTGGTGGCCATTATTCGCAGCCACTCGTTAGAGGGATTAGAAAATACAGTTAGAAGTCTCTATAAGGGGGGAATTCGTGCTATTGAAATCACGATGAATACCCCTGGCGCTTTAAGTGGAATTGAACGGTTAAAAGAAAACTTTCCTGAGCTGCTGATTGGGGCAGGGACGGTATTAGATTCAGAGACTGCTAGACTGGCGATTATGTCTGGGGCAGGCTTCCTCCTAACCCCCACTTTGAAAAAGGAAACCATTGAAATCGCCAATCGCTATCATGTGCCGATTATCCCGGGAGTCATGACTCCTACTGAGGTGTTAACGGCATATGAATACGGGGCGAAAATGGTTAAAATCTTCCCGATTCGACAGCTTGGTCATAAGTATTTGACTGACTTAAAGGGTCCGTTACCGTTTGTTGAAACGATGGCTGTCGGGGGAATCTCCCTAGAGAATGCAGGTTTATATTTAAAGTCAGGTGCAAATGCCTTGGGAATTGGCAGTGCGCTCGTGGATGAAAAGCTAGTACAACAAGGTGATTTTACAGAAATTGAAAGACGGGCAGCAAGCTTCGTAGAAATTGTCAGTCAACAATAATCACCAAATTGAATGACGAGAAAAGCGGTGGCGAATGTGAAGGTAATTCTGATTGATTCTGGAACAACCAACTCCAGACTTAGACTATATGATCGAACAACAAACAAAGTCATTGATTCTGAAAAAATCCGAATTGGTGTCAGGGACACAGCCATTTCAGGTAGTAATCATAACCTGAAGGTCCAATTGAAAAAAGGAATCCAGCGATTATTAACTAGAAATCAGTTTACCCCCTCTGATATAAAGTATATTGCAGCATCAGGGATGATTACCTCCAATTTAGGAATCTATGAGATTCCTCATGTGGCTAGTCCCGCAGGAATTTCCGACTTTGCCAAGTACTCAAAAGTAACCAAGCTTGATGAGTTCCTGTATATCCCTTGTGTTTTTATTCCGGGGATGAAAAATAAAGGCAGCCTTTCGGGGACTGAGGATTTGGTATCCCGTATTAATGATTTTGATGTGATGCGCGGGGAGGAAGTAGAATCCTTTGGACTGCTAAAACAGTTTGCCGTACAGGGAAAAGGGATGATTATTCTTCCTGGCTCTCATACAAAATTTGTGGCTGTTGGTGAAAATAAGGATTTGTTGTACTGTGTATCAACATTAGGAGGGGAAATCCTCCAGGCTGTTCAGAAGGAAACAATTCTTTCTAATTCCTTGAATCCAAATCTTATTGGAAGCATCGATGAGAAGATGCTTGAATCCGGGTATGATGCGGCGAAAATGCATGGCCTGACACGGAGTTTTTATCATATTCGTTTACTTGATTTATTTTCTGATTTGGAAGAAAATCAGCGGGCAAATTATTTTGCTGGAGCTGTTATCTATAATGATCTTCAGGCGCTTTCTCAAACGATGGAATCAATGGACGAGATAGATTGGGTAATTGTCGGAGGTTCAAACCCATTACGAAAGGCTTTTACCCATTTATTAAGGTATACGAATCCTAAATGGACAATCATTGAGGCTAGTGACCAGCAGGTAGAATATTCGCTTGTTTATGGAGCAACTGAGATTTTAGATTGTGATTTTGGCATCTCAGAATAAGGTGACTTTTACTAAATATGGGGAGTGTTTGCAGATGAGAATTCGCAGTTACGAGCTTTTTCAAGTTCCGCCACGCTGGTTATTTTTAAAAATAGAAACCGATGAAGGAATTGTTGGCTGGGGTGAACCGGTCATTGAAGGAAAAGCGGCCACGGTTAAGGCTTGTGTTGAGGAATTGATGGAATCCCTAATCGGCAAGGATCCGCTCCGAATTGAAGATCATTGGAACATGATGTATCGTTCCGGATTTTATCGCGGAGGTCCCATTATCATGAGTGCAATTGCGGGAATTGACCAGGCCCTTTGGGATATTAAAGGAAAGTACTTTAATGCTCCAGTCTATCAGCTGTTAGGCGGTGCCTGCCGAGATTCGATTAAGGTGTATTCCTGGATTGGCGGCGATCGTCCATCTGATGTTGGAGCAGCGGCCAAGAAAGTTGTGGAAGTTGGCTTTACGGCTGTCAAAATGAATGGAACCGAAGAATTACAGTATGTTGATTCCTATGAGAAAATTGATCAGGTGCTGGAACGAATTGCTGCGGTTCGTGAAGCTGTCGGACAGTACGTAGGAATTGGGATTGATTTTCACGGTAGGGTACATAAACCAATGGCCAAGATTCTAGCAAAAGAACTAGAACAGTTCAGACCGATGTTTATTGAAGAGCCGGTTTTGAGCGAAAATAATGAAGCCTTAAAGGAAATTGCCCAACATACATCGATCCCGATTGCAACGGGAGAGAGGATGTTTTCGCGCTGGGATTTTAAATCATTGCTGTCCGATGGATATGTCGATATCATTCAGCCTGACTTATCCCATGCAGGCGGTATAACGGAATGTAAAAAGATTGCCTCGATGGCGGAAGCGTATGATGTCGCACTTGCCCCACATTGTCCATTAGGACCAATTGCCCTTGCAGCTTGTCTGCAAGTGGATGCAACAGCACATAATGCCTTTATTCAAGAGCAAAGCTTGGGTATCCATTACAACCAAGGCAGTGACTTGATGGATTACATTGTTGATAAATCTGTATTTGAATATAAAGATGGTTATGTCAGCATCCCGCAAGGTCCCGGATTAGGAATTGAAATCAATGAAGAATTTGTAAGAAAACAAGCGGAAATCAGTCACAACTGGAAAAACCCAGTTTGGCGCCACAAGGATGGAAGCATTGCAGAATGGTAATTACATTAAAAAACTCCTTCTAGCAGCAGTTTAGAAGGAGTTTTTTTGTTGAGTTAAAATAATCATAAAGCGAGTTCCTACACCTACCTGGCTTTCAATATTAATTTCTCCACCATGAGCTTCGACTAGCTGTTGGACAATGGCAAGGCCCAAACCGAATCCACCTGTAGCCCTTGAGCGAGATTTATCCACTCTATAAAGACGGTCAAAGATATGCGGCAGGTCTTCTTCGGGAATTCCAATTCCCTGGTCTTGAATCGTAATTTGAACTTTTCCATTCTCTTCCACTGCACTTACAGTCGTAGTGCTGGTTTCATTCGAGTATTTGAGACTATTATCTAACAGGTTGATTAACACCTGTTCAAATCTAGTAGGGTCAATATCAATAAATAAGTTCGCGGGACAGTCTAATTGAAGTTGTATTCGTTTATTTTTAAACGCCGGCAAAACCCTCTCATAAATGGAGTGAAAAAAGCTGCTCAAATTTACCTGTTCTTTCTTTATTGAAAACGTATTTTGGTCCAATTTGGCCAGGTCAAATAACTCTTTTAGTAAGCTGCTTACACGCTGGGATTCTTCTTGGATAATTTCAAGGTAGTGTGCTCGATCCTTTTCCTCAAGATTCTTTCGTCTGGCGATGTCAGCATACCCATTAATATAGGTCAATGGCGTCCGAAGTTCATGAGAAATACTTGCTAAAAATTCATTTCTCTCTTGTTTTAAATAATTTAAGTCGTTGGCAAGCGTTTGAATAGAAAGTGAAAGCTCTCCTATTTCATCATTGGACAGTTTTGGAAGAGTAACAGAAAAATCCCCTTTGCTTAATTTTTTTGTTGCCTCTTTCATGGTGATCAAAGGCTTTGTTACAGCTTTTGATAAAAAGAAAATGAAAATTAGAACCGTGAACAGGATAAGCACAGATGCAATAAAAATATGTCTATTTAATTGGGAGATCAGCTTTTGGACATCATCTGTTTTTTTGAACATATACACATAACCGAATTTCTTACCATCTTTATTTATCGGCGTAACTGTGGCGATATATTCTTTCTTTTTCCAGTCCTCTTGGAGGATTTCTCCTCTTTTTGGAAGGTCAGCGTCTGCAACAGGTAAATTCAATATGTCCTCTATGCTTCTGTTAATCTTGTTAGAAGAAACCAAAATCTCACCATCAAGGTTCGTCACCACCACCGGGGAATCGGATTGTGCTGCCATTAATTTTACATGACTAAGTGTGTGCGCGTCTGCCTTCGCTTCTAATACAGCACGGTGACTATTTCCCTTTGAGAGAAGGGATTCAAATTCCTGGTGGACCCGTGTATGTACTAAATTGTTATGCAAAAAAGTCATCGAAATTACTTCAATAATTAATATACAAAGGGAGAACCATAATCCTAGTTTTATGGAAATCTTCAAGGGTAAACACCTCGCAGTCTAAATAGATGTTTCTGTATCATCAACTGTCCATTTATATCCGACGCCCCAAACCGTAAATAGGTGGTTATCTACAGGAAAGCCGGCATTTCGCAATTTTTCTCGCAGATTCCGAATATGGGAATCTACTGTCCGATCATCTATATGTGAGTTTAATCCCCATATGGTAGACAATAAATGGTCGCGGGAAAAGACTTTGTGAGGATTTTTTAAAAACAAACCCACTAAGGCAAATTCTTTGGGAGTTACTTGAATGGCAGTACTTTGATATTTCAATTCAACAGATTCTTCCTTCCACTCTAACCCTTTAAAAATCAGTTTTTTTTCTTTTACATCATTTGTTCTTCTTAACAATGCTTCAATTCTAGCTAATAATTCCTCTTCGCTGAATGGTTTCGTCACATAATCATCTGCACCAAATTTTAACCCTTTAATGACGTCGACAGTCTCCGTTCTTGCGGTAAGCATAATGACGGGTACATTTGAGAACTCTCTGATTTTTTTGCAGGTCGTCCAGCCATCCATTTCCGGCATCATCACATCAAGAATCACAAGGTCAATTTTCTCCTCTTCTAAAATGAATAAGGCATCTTTACCGGAAGTCGTCTTGATACATTTATAACCATGGGGATTTAAGTATAAGTCTAAAAGGTCTAGCATCCGGGTTTCATCATCTACAAGTAATATCGTTTTCATACTCCACCGCCATTTACACAATATATCATTATAATAAATGAAAAATATGAAGAATGTTTGCAGATTTAATGGCTTATTTATAAATTGTTTGCTATGGGAATGCCAACAGTTAAATTCATATTTTCTGCACAAATTTGTGCTAACATCTTACTTGTTTAAATAAAGGGAAAAGGGGTAGTTATTTAAATGATCAAAAAAGGAATGAAAAAATCAGTTATTTTACTTGTGTTAGCAGCCCTGTTCGTTATTCTAGGAGCTTGCTCAAATGACGACGGTCACTCTAATATGGACCACTCAGGATCGTCTGAAGTCCCTGAAGGGTTAAAGGAAGCTGAAAATCCGAAATACAAAGCAGGCAGTAAAGTGATTATTGAGTCCGATCACATGGAAGGTATGAAGGGTGCTGAAGCAACGATTGTAGGAGCGTATGATACCACGGTTTATACCATTTCTTACACTCCGACAGATGGTGGAGAAAAAATAGAAAACCATAAATGGGTCATTCATGAGGAAATTCAGGATGCGGGTGACGAACCATTTAAACCTGGATCAGAAGTTACCATCAATGCTGAACACATGGAAGGCATGGATGGAGTGACAGCTGAAATTGATTCAACTGAAGCAACAACTGTGTATATGGTTGATTTCACCACTACGGATGGAGAAAAAGTAACAAATCATAAATGGGTAACGGAGAGTGAACTATCTCCAGCTAAATAATATTGATGAGCTTATCCTTTTAGGGATTAAGCTCTTTTTTAATGGTGGTATTGGACTTGGAGCTAAGTTGAATCCCAAATAATAATTACCATTGCAAAGTATTTAAATGAAGATGAAGAAATAGAGTTGACAACCTTTCAACAACTTTATATAGAAATACCTGCTTAGTAGGGTTAAAACTCTGACCATTGGAGACTGTGGTCAGAGTTTTTTTTTGCCTAAAATTTCAAAAGGCCTTTTAGTAGCTTATAAAATTTTGTTTATTACAAAACGATGAACAAATCTCAAATAAAAGTATCAGCCATATTATCTCCATTAAAAATGCATAAAAACTGCAAATATACACATTAAATTAAAATTATAAACAAATGAAATGTTTAATTCGTAAAAAACTTTTTGGAGGTGTAAAAAGTGAAAAAGAGATTTATATCTTTATTTGTATTATTATTTATTTTCTCTTTCAACCTATCTGTTATGGCAGAGGGAGGTCATGACGACAAACAATCAACAAATCAAGAAGGTAATGAACAAAACGAAAAGAGTGAAAGTGCAGATACGCATTCAGAAGAAGCGGATACTCACTCTGAGGATGAAGATTCGCATTCTGAGGAAGCTGATGCTCATTCGAAAGAAGCGGATACTCATTCAAAAGATGCTGAGGCTCATCCAGATGAAGCAGAAGTGCATATTGAAGCGGAAGAAGCCCATTCCGATGCAGCAGATGCCCATTCCGATGCGGCTGACGCTCATGGTGAAGAGGAAGATACACATGGTGAAGAAGCAGAAACGGATTCAGATGAGGAAGAAGCTCATGAAAATGAAGCAGAGGTTGACGATCACCATGGACCTGTAGAGGAAACACCGCCTAACTATAAAGTGTTAGGATCATTTGGAGCAGTGAATCTATCATTTATCTTAATCGGTGTTTGGAATAAATGGTTTAGAAGGAAGGGGATTAAATAATGGCAATGCCTGAGAGAAACTTAAAACCTGAGAAGGAACCTTTTAATCTCTTATCCATTCCGTGGGTAAAGAGCTTTGTAAAAAGTAAATGGTATCCAGGAATCTTTCAATGGATGGTCATCTTTGTCTTTTCAGTTATCGTGTTTGAGTTGGTAATGGGAACCGTTAACCCGAGTAAAAACTTTGGGACAACGATGACATGGGTGTTATGGTGGCCGATCATACCAATTTTATTCTTAGTTGCTGGCCGTTTCTGGTGTGCGATTTGCCCATTTGGCAAGTTAAGCGATATTGTTCGGAATTTTGTTGGCAGCAAGCGGCCAATGCCTAAGTTCCTAAAAAAATATGGAATCTGGCTAATAGATTTATTTTTTATTGCGATTACCTATAGTGATCACGTTTGGGGAATTGTGGAGTCGCCAAGGGGATCAGGGTACCTGTTATTGCTTCTTGTAACAATGGTTGTAGCCACTTCTGTTTTTTATGAAAGAAGAACATTTTGTAAGACACTTTGTTTCCTTGGCGGTCTTGCTGGAAACTATGCTCGTTCTGGAGCAGTTAAAGTGCAAGCAACCCCTGATATTTGTAAAACCTGTAAAGTTCAATCTTGCTATAAAGGAACCGAGAAGGTAGAAGGCTGTCCAATGTTCCAATTTCCTAGAACAATGGAATCCAGTGCGGAATGTAATATTTGCGGGAATTGTGTGAAAAACTGTCCAAATGATTCGATCAAAATTGAAACAAGAATTCCAACAAAGGAATTATGGGGCTTAAAGAATCCAAAGCTTGAACATGCTTCTTTAGCAGCTGTTATTATGGGTATTGTGTTCGTCCAGAACATTACCATGCTTGAACCGTGGCAGGGTATTTTAAAAGCAATTGGCACAGTGACAGGTACATCAAGTTATGTTGTAAACTTTACAGTTGCCTTTATCATTGCCATGGCATTACCGATTCTTTTACTATTAGGTACTGCTAAGCTTGCATCTTTCTTCGGCATGGAAGGCACAGTGAAAAAGAACTTTACCCGATTTGGTTATGCAATCATTCCGTTAGACCTTGCTGGTCACTTAGGGCATAATCTATTCCATATTTTTACGGAAGGTAAAGCAATATGGTATAACAGTATCGGTTTATTTGGAGTAGAATCAAATCCAGAAAGTTTGAGTTTGGCATCTACCCCTACCGTTCAGATGATACAATATGCGATTATTGTAATTGGATTAATTGGTACAGTTTATGTAACGTACAGGATGGGTAAGAAATCATCCTTCAAAGCCATACTGCCTTACTATATCCTTATGATTGCACTTGCAGTTACGAATATTTACTTATTCTCACTGCCTATGAGTCACAGGGTGTAACTTATTTAACTTAGAGGGGCCATTGGTTCCTCTTTTTAGTTGTCAAACCTAAAGGGTAGTCATACAATATAATAAAAGTTGGTTTAGGGAAAAATAGTGGATTAAAGGAAACTCTATCCGAATGAGGTGATGATGTGTGTTCGCCAAATAGCTTTATTGAGCAGCAGGCATTTGAAATGAGTGAAAAGATTAGGAAAAATACACTCTATAAATTTATTAGGGTAGATTACTCTAAAAGTGAAGCCGGGTACATTACAAAGGTAGTATTAGAAGATAAAGACGGGACGGTATATTCAATAGAACCAAATCCCTTCGGTGTAAAATTTGCCAGGGGTGAAATTACCTTCAAAGAGTACAAAAAACTCCAAAAACAAGACACCTTAAATGTAATGGCTATTTTCTCAGGGATCATTGTCCTCTTTGGCGGTTTTATGTTTGGATTAATGAAGTACTTTGGGTAAATCAACAGGCCCGTTTAACACAGCTTTATAAAATAAAAACAATTGACATTCAAACATTGATTTGAATATCATATAATCAAATAAAGATTTGAATGTATGAGGTGATGGAATGAAGGAACGGGATGTTTGCGAAGTCAGCTGTGTAGATAGCCACAAAACGACACGACTACAGCCATTAGTTGAAAAAAGTAATATTGTTGAGGTTACAAAGCTTTTTAAGGCCTTATCCGATGAAACGCGAATGAAAATTGCCTATGCCCTCACACTTGAGGAGGAGCTATGTGTATGTGATGTGGCAAATATTGTCGGTGCGACAACGGCAACTGCTTCCCATCATTTGCGCCATTTAAAGAGCCAAGGACTTGCAAAATACCGTAAAGAGGGGAAATTAGCCTACTATTCCCTCGATGATGATCATGTCAAACAACTCATTCACATTGCCTTTGAGCACCAGCATGAGGTTTCGGGCAGAAAGTAGATAGGTATCACGAAACAGAGATAAGAAAAAACTAAGAACGAACTCTTTGGGGGAGGAAAATTTATGGGACATCACCACCACCATGGCCACTCTCACGGGCATTCACATGGTCACGGGCATGGACATTCGCATACAAGTAATAAAAAAGCTCTGCTAGGCTCATTTATTTTGATTGCTGCGTTTATGGTCGTCGAGGTGATTGGCGGAATTTTAACAAACAGCTTAGCCTTATTGTCTGACGCTGGACATATGCTCAGCGATGCAGCTGCACTTGGTCTAAGCTTTTACGCCATTAAGCTCGGGGAGAAACAGGTTTCGCAGGAAAAAACGTATGGATATAAGCGCTTTGAAATCATTGCTGCTGCCTTGAACGGACTTACGTTAATCATCATTTCCTTATATATCTTTTATGAAGCGTTTCAGCGTTTCTTTGCGCCGCCGGAGGTGCAGAGTACGGGCATGCTGATGATTTCTGTAACGGGATTGGTGGTAAACATTATCGCTGCCTGGATTCTGATGAGCGGTGACAAGGATGATAACCTCAATGTCCGAAGTGCATTTTTGCATGTACTTGGTGACATGCTTGGATCTGTTGGTGCCATCATTGCAGCCTTGTTGATTATGTTCTTCGGCTGGACGATTGCCGATCCGATTGCCAGTGTCATTGTCGCTGTGTTAATCATTATTAGCGGATACCGAGTTACAAAGGACTCTTTCCATATATTAATGGAAGGTGCACCAACCCAAATGGATCTCCATCAAGTTAAAGACTCATTGAGTAAAATTCCGTTAGTAAAAGAAGTCCATGATTTGCACGTCTGGACGATTACATCTGGATACCCGGTTTTAAGCTGTCATATTACCATTTTAGACGAAGCCAGCCATGATGAAGTCCTCGCTTGTTCACAAAAAATTCTTCACGATGAGTTTCATATTGAACATAGCACCATCCAGGTCGAAAAAGCTGAAATTGGCTGTCCTAGCCCGCATGGAACATGTAATTAACTAGAGGGTGTCCCATACTTTTGGGACACCCTCTGGTTTTTCTAAAGGATTTTCACGGTAATTGGATAGAGGTACGGTTCTTTAGGCTCATCGATTTCTTTCCAGTTGGTGATTTTGATGATTGGAAATTTTGCACCATTATAGCTTGTGGTATCTAAAACGCCTTTCGCTTCAATCCAGGTGTTTTCTTCTAGTAAAGTTGCTTCAGGTAACTCTGAAATAAATCCGATAATGCCAGCATCTGCTACACAATGGGTAATCAAAAATCTTGCCAGCACTAGCTGGTTTTGTTCAAGTCCTTCTTCTTTGTAAACAAATCCTTTTAAAGTAATTTCTCTGCCTTTAAATTTATCGAGGTCCATATGCATTTCTTCATAATAAGTTGAAAAAACAGTATCGTTCATATCAATCGTTGAACTTTGTTCTAATTGCTGTATTAATTGTTCGTATTCTTCGTTTGTATAAGCGTTGTCTTTAATACGTGAAAGGTCTACTAAATCCTCATTAATAACTGGATCTTCCTGTTGGTCAGTGTTAGGTACACCCTCGTCCACTTGTTTCTTATCGGCCTGCTGTTCAGATAATACGGCTAAGCCGCCTTTTTTATCTGCAATCGATGCGTCGAGCACCTTGGCCGGAAGCAGAAACCCAGTGACCAACGGAAAAACTATCACAAGATAAGCGAGTAATTTTTTAGTAGTAAACGGTGTATCTCCATGATCGTGGCTGCAATGGTCGTGAGCTTCGTGATGACAATGATGATGCTGATTGTTTGCCTTAATTGTCCATATTCTTGTCGTTTGGATCATAAACAATATTAAAAATAGTACGGAAGCGGATTGGCTTAAACCCTCATATTTTGGATTAATAAACTTTGTTATTTCTCCAGTAAAATGAAGCTTAAAAAGCAGGACTGAAAAAGCTAGCAGAATAAAAGCTCTGACGGCCTGTTGAAAATGGAATCTCACGACTTTCCCCCCTTAAATAAAGCTTTGCACAGACATGATTGTAATAAAGATGACCGAAATGATTAAAGCCAGCACACCGATAACAAACTTCATTCGGAAAACGCTCAGCATCATAAGGGTGTTTTTTAAATCCATCATGGGACCAAAAATTAAAAAACCTAAAATGGCTGAAGTTGGGAAAATACTGCTGAAGGATGCACCGATAAACGCGTCTGCTTCAGAACATAGGGATAAAACGTAAGCTAATCCCATCATGACTGCTAGAGAAGATACCGTTCCGCTTCCAGCTTCTAAGAGAGCTTTTGCCGGCAGATAGGTTTGTACAAAGGCAGCCAAAAAGGCTCCCATGACTAGGTATTTCCCCATATCAAAAAACTCATCAATTGAATGGGTTAACATCGACCAAAATCTTGTAATAAGAGATTCTTTCTTTGAGAGTATTTGAGAAGTACTTGTAAGGACGGTGGTCTTTAATTGATTCCCTTTAAAAAGGATACTGACAGCAAAAGTGACCAAAACAGCAATGAAAAAACCTAACCCCATTCTTAATCCAGCAATCTTAAAATCGTTTCCAAATGCCATATACGTGGAGGCTATCACAATCGGATTTATAAGCGGACCTGTCAGCATAAAGCCGATGGCAGCATGGATGGGTACACCTTTTCCAACAAGACGGCGGACGATGGGAACAATTCCACATTCACATGCAGGGAAGAGGGCACCAATGATACAACTCATGATGATAGCTAAAACCTTATTTTTGGGAATCCAGCGTTGAATATGTTCTTCGGTCACAAATATTTGGATTACACCGGCAATGAGGACTCCTATTAAAACAAAGGGCAGTGCCTCTATTAAAATACTTAGAAAAATTGTATTTAGATTTAATAATGACGGAGGTATATCAAATGAGAGTTTAAAGCTAGTACTAAAAGAAAGCACTAATAACGCTAACACAATGAGCATAATACCTGTAAATTCTATGATATTATTACGAACAATGCGATACATAAATACCCCCTGTTTCTAGTAAATAGTTTGGTACATTTACTAGAGTATGAATAAAAAATTAAATATATACCTATGGCTCCGTCTATGTAAGGGAATCCCTGCCGCAATTAGGCAGGGATAGATAAGATGCATATCGTCGTTAGTTATTTAAAACGGTCTTGATGCTTTCTAAATTCTTACGCATGATGCTGAAGTAATCATCTTTTTGTTTAATGTTTTCTTCCGTTATAGCTTCTAAATTATGGAGAGTAAGAGACTTAGCTCCTATTTCTTCTTGGATGATTTTTGCTATTTTGGGTGAAACATTCTGCTCGAAAATCACATATTGAATGTTATGTTCGCTAGACTCTTCAATGATTGCTTGCAGTTCTTTTTGAGATGGTTCTTGTGTCGGTGATAAACCTGAAATAGCAATTTCTTCAATGCCATATCGCTTTTCCCAATATCCGTAGGCAGCATGTGCAACTAATAAATTCTTCGTTTTTGAACTATCAATCGTGGTTTTAAATTCCTGATCGAGTTTTTCCAGCTCATTTTTTAGCTGATTAAAATTGGATTCAAACTCGGCAGCGTGTTCTGGCATTTGCTTACTTAATGCGTTTTTGATGTTATTTGCTAAATCAATAGATAGAACCGGATCTAACCATACATGCGGGTCTAGGTCACCATCGGTATGATCTTCATGTGCCTCGGAATCTTCGTGCTCATCTTCCTCGGAATGCCCATTTTCATCCTCATGTTGTTCACTTTCAGATTCTTCATCTCCATGATGATGTTCATCTTCGGTTTCGATGAGTTCAATGCCTTCCGCAGCCTTTACTATTTGTACGTCCTCTTTTTTCAAAGCTTCGGCAGCTTTTTCCGCAAATCCTTCAAGTCCAACTCCTGTATAGATAAATAAATCGGAATTGGCAAGGGAGACCATATCCTTTTGAGATGGTTCAAATGAATGGGCGTCCACGTTTGGAGGATAGATACTCTGAACATCAACAAATTCTCCGCCAATTTTTCTTGTAAAATCCTCAAGCGGATAGATAGTCGTATAGACTGTTACTTTAGCTTGATTCTTTTTATCGTCATTTTTACTTACCGTTTCGGTTTTTCCACATCCGGATAAAATAAGACTTAACACGAGTACAGAAGTGGTAACCAATTGAGAAATCTTCATATTTTTTAACTCCATTCTTTTATTGTGATAATCGTAATCGTTTCGCTTTACATTCTAAAACATGATTATTCATTTGTAAATGAAAATATGAATCTTTTAAATACCAGTATTGGACAAATTAAAAAACCTTAGGAATTAAACTAAGGGTTCATTTAAAGTGTTTAATGGCATATATAGCAAGTTGAACACGGTTTTCAAGCTCTGGTTTCTCTAATAAATTTTTCAGATGATTTTTCACCGTGTTTTCAGAAATAAATAATTGATCAGCAATTTGTTTATTGGAATCGGTATGACAAAGTGTTATCTCCTTTATTTTATTGCATTTATCATTTTACATGATAAATCCAACACTGTGACATTTCTATGAACATTTTAGTCCATTGTTTAAAAAAATAGCCCATAAGGGTCATATAAAGAAAGAGTAAAAATCTTTAATTTTATAGGTAAGGAACTTATTAATGTTATAAAATATTTTTTAAGAATGGAGATTTTAAAATGAAAAAATTATTTACTTCACTAGTAACAATGATTGTTGCTTTTTCTCTTTTTACCGGGGTAGCAAGTGCTCATGTTACCGTTGGGCCAAATGAAACGTCACAAGGGGCATATCAAATGTTTACGGTAAAAGTACCGTCTGAAAAAGAAGATGTTTTGACAACAAAAATTCAAGTATTAATTCCTGAAGATGTTAATATTACTCGTTTTGAACCGAAGCCAGGATGGATTTATGAAATTCAGAAAGATGATACAGGTAAAATTAAATCAGTGACCTGGACAACGGAAGGTGAAGGCCTATCTGCTACTGAATTTGGTCAGTTTAACATGAACGGAAAAGTAGGCGACGAAGCAATCGAAATCGTTTGGAAAGCGATCCAAACCTACTCGGATGGAAGTGTTGTAGAATGGGTAGAAGCAGAAGAGGCAAATTACCCAGCTTCTATAACGGTTGTAAATCCAGCTGACGCTTCTGCACACGGCCATGGAGAAAAAACAATTGATAAGGATGCTTCGTCAGAAGAAAAAGTAACGGAAGAAGTTAAAGAAACGAGCACATCAAACACACCGCTGTATCTTTCAATCGCAGCATTAGCAGCAGGATTAATAGCTTTATTAATATCTCTTAAAAAGAGAGGATAATTGTTTCGAAGACAAGAGTGTCGATCTCTTGTCTTTTTTCTTGCAATTTTGTGAATAAATTTCTAAAATGAATAAACAGAAATGAAATAAATGAGGTGGACCCATTTTGGAGATGGTTATTAGATATTTGTCTGCACTGATTTTGCCGGGCTTACTCGTGCTGCTATTTACCAGAGTCACATACAATCGGCTTATCGGTCTTGCATTGACCGTCGGGCTCATTGCTGCCTCTGCTTTTAAAGGGTATACCAATACTTTTCCACTTATCGTTGTAGATGCCTTTTCGCTTACAGTTGGCTTCTGGCTTGCCGCAAAAATGAAACAAAGAGTTTTCAAAAAAACATAATCACCCACCGTAGATGTTAAGTCTGTCAATCAAATGGCAGGCTTTTTTGCTTTTTATATCAAAAAATCGAATGTTCGTTCGCATATTAGTGGTTTGTTTTTGGGGAATTGTGTTAGAATGATACTATTAGAGTTTCAGGATACACTTTCCAGCACCATCCCGGTACATGTGCAAGTTCTTTGCTAGAAAGTGATTTTATCGTACGGGAGGAAAATCAGTGAAGGATCAATTTGAATTAGTTTCGAAATATTCACCGCAAGGCGATCAGCCGGAAGCGATTCGACAGTTAGTTCAGGGGATTAATGAGAACAAGCGCTACCAGACCTTGCTTGGTGCCACTGGAACAGGTAAGACGTTTACTGTTTCAAACGTGATAAAAGAAGTAAACAAGCCGACACTTGTCATCGCTCATAATAAAACATTAGCCGGTCAGCTATACAGTGAATTTAAGGAGTTTTTTCCAAATAATGCTGTTGAGTATTTCGTCAGTTACTACGATTATTTTCAGCCGGAAGCCTATGTTCCTTCGACAGATACATTTATTGAAAAAGACGCCAGTATTAATGATGAAATTGATAAACTTCGGCACTCCGCAACATCCTCCTTATTTGAGAGGAAGGATGTTATTATCATTGCCAGTGTATCGTGTATTTACGGTCTCGGTTCACCTGAAGAATACCGAGAAATGGTGCTGTCACTAAGGACAGGTATGGAGATTGAACGCAACCAGCTGCTGCATCGTTTGGTTGATATTCAGTATGAAAGAAATGATATTGATTTCAAACGTGGTACGTTCCGAGTTCGCGGCGATGTGGTGGAAATTTTCCCTGTGTCACGTGATGAACATTGTGTGCGCGTAGAATTTTTTGGCGATGAAGTAGATCGCATTCGTGAGGTCGACGCCCTAACGGGGGAAATTATCGGTGAACGTGATCATATAGCCATTTTTCCAGCTTCCCACTTCGTAACCAGAGAAGAAAAAATGAGAGTAGCCATCGAGAATATCGAGAAAGAACTCGAAGAACGCCTAGAAGACCTCCGTGAGGAAAATAAATTGCTTGAAGCGCAGCGGATTGAACAGCGTACTCGCTATGATCTTGAAATGATGCGGGAAATGGGTTTTTGTTCAGGAATTGAAAACTACTCACGTCATCTGACACTGAGACCTGCTGGTTCTACACCGTATACGCTGCTTGATTATTTTCCAGAAGATTTTCTTTTGATTGTCGATGAGTCACATGTTACCCTGCCGCAGGTAAGAGGGATGTTCAATGGTGATCGAGCCCGGAAACAGGTGCTTGTGGACCACGGTTTCCGTCTGCCATCAGCGCTAGATAACCGGCCGTTGACCTTTGATGAATTTGAAAAGCATATTCATAATGCGATCTTTGTATCAGCAACGCCAGGTCCTTTTGAGCTAGAGCATACTCCGGAAATGATTCAGCAAATCATTCGACCAACTGGATTGTTGGATCCAACAATAGAGATCCGTCCAATTGAGGGTCAAATCGACGACATCATTGGTGAAATACAGGAGCGAATCAAGAAAAATGAACGAGTCCTTATTACGACGCTGACAAAGAAAATGTCGGAGGACTTAACGGACTATTTAAAAGAAATAGGCATTAAAGTCCAATATTTACATTCAGAAGTGAAAACACTCGAACGGATTGAAATTATTCGTGAGCTCCGGCTCGGTAAGTATGATGTCCTCGTCGGGATTAACCTGCTGAGAGAAGGACTGGATATCCCTGAGGTTTCGCTGATTACGATTCTCGATGCCGATAAGGAAGGCTTCCTTCGTTCGGAACGTTCATTGATCCAAACTATCGGCCGGGCAGCGCGTAATGCCAATGGTCATGTTATTTTGTATGCAGACAAAATAACAAATTCGATGGAAATTGCGATTAATGTAACAAGAGAGCGTCGCAAAATCCAGGAAGAATATAATATAAAGCATGGCATTACGCCGATGACGATTCAAAAGGGAATTCGCGAGGCTATTCGTGCCACCCATGCTGCTGAGGAGCAGGAAGATTACAAACCAGCAGCATCCTTCGGCAAGATGTCGAAGAAGGAAAGAGATAAGTTGATTGCTACAATGGAAAAAGAAATGAAGGCAGAAGCAAAGGCGCTTAATTTTGAACGTGCTGCTGAGCTTCGTGATTTATTATTAGAGTTAAAAGCGGAAGGATGACGTAACCATGGCGATGGATAAATTGATTGTAAAAGGCGCCAGAGCCCATAATTTAAAAAATATAGATGTCACCATTCCGAGAGATAAGCTTGTTGTGATCACAGGACTTTCTGGTTCAGGAAAGTCCTCCCTTGCTTTTGATACGATTTATGCAGAAGGGCAGCGCCGCTATGTGGAATCACTATCTGCATATGCACGACAATTCTTAGGGCAGATGGATAAACCTGATGTTGATTCTATTGAAGGATTATCTCCTGCAATTTCAATTGATCAGAAGACAACAAGCAAAAACCCGCGTTCAACCGTGGGGACGGTGACGGAAATTTATGATTACTTGCGATTACTTTTTGCCCGTGTTGGCAGACCAACGTGTCCCATCCACAATATTGAAATCTCCTCACAAACGATTGAACAAATGGTAGACAGAATCATGGAATACCCAGAGCGAACCAAAATGCAAATCCTTGCTCCGGTTGTTTCCGGGCGAAAAGGAATGCATGTGAAAGTATTAGAAGATATAAAGAAACAAGGTTTCGTACGCATTCGTGTCAACGGAGAAATGCTTGACCTTGGTGATGAAATTGTTTTAGACAAGAACAAAAAGCATTCCATTGAAGTGGTGATTGACCGTATAGTCGTAAAGGAAGGGATTTCCGCAAGAATTGCAGATTCGCTCGAAACGGCCTTACGTCTAGGCGAAGGAAAGGTTATTGTCGATGTTATCGGAGAAGAGGAGCTTCTTTTCAGTGAAAACCACGCCTGTCCACATTGCGGTTTTTCAATCGGTGAATTAGAACCGCGCATGTTTTCCTTCAATAGCCCCTTTGGTGCCTGTCCTGAGTGTGATGGACTTGGTTCCAAGCTCGAGGTAGATGTGGATCTTGTGATACCGAATAAGGAATTATCATTAAAACAGCATGCGATTGCACCTTGGGAACCAACTAGCTCGCAGTATTATCCGCAATTGCTTGAAGCGGTTTGTAATCATTATGGGGTAGATATGGACATGCCTTTCAAGGACATCCCTCCCCACCTTATCGAAAAGGTTCTCTATGGTTCCAAAGGTGATAAAATTTATTTCCGCTATGAAAATGATTTTGGACAGATCCGTGAAGGTCATATTGAATTTGAGGGTGTCATACATAATGTAGAACGCCGCTATAAAGAGACCAGCTCTGATTGGATTCGGGAGCAAATGGAGAAATACATGGGCCAGCAGCCATGCCATGTATGTAAAGGTCATCGTTTAAAGAAGGAAACCTTAGCCGTGCTCATTTCGGGACGCCATATCTCTCAATTAACAGAGTTATCGATTGAAGAATCCAATCAGTTCTTTAATGAATTAATATTAACGGACAAAGAAATGCAAATCGGTAAATTAATTTTTCAAGAGATTCGTGAACGCCTTGGATTCCTAATGAATGTTGGACTCGATTACTTGAGCTTAGGACGAGCTGCAGGTACTCTTTCAGGGGGGGAAGCACAGCGGATCCGTTTGGCTACACAAATTGGTTCTAAGTTAACTGGGGTTCTCTACATATTAGACGAGCCATCGATTGGACTTCATCAACGTGATAACGACCGATTAATAGGAACACTGCAAAATATGCGTGATATCGGAAATACCTTGATTGTCGTTGAACATGATGAAGATACAATGCTCGCAGCGGATTATCTAATCGATATTGGTCCTGGAGCAGGAATTCACGGCGGACAAGTTATTGCAGCAGGAACACCTGCCGAAGTAATGGCACATCCGGATTCTTTGACTGGCCAGTATTTATCTGGTAAAAGGTTTATTCCACTTCCGATAGAACGTCGTAAGCCAGATGGAAGGTATATCGAAATAAAAGGTGCAGCCGAGAACAATTTGCGAAATGTAAATGTGAAAATACCACTAGGCATGTTTGTCGCTGTGACGGGTGTTTCTGGATCTGGGAAAAGTACATTAATCAATGAAATCCTTCTTAAAACACTATCACAGAAGCTTAACCGCGCGAAAACAAAGCCTGGTGAACATAAGGATATCAAAGGTATTGAGAATTTAGATAAGATTATCGACATCGACCAATCTCCAATTGGCAGAACACCTCGCTCTAATCCGGCAACGTACACGGGAGTATTTGATGATATCCGGGATTTGTTTTCGACGACGAACGAAGCGAAGGTCCGTGGCTATAAAAAAGGACGTTTTAGCTTTAATGTCAAGGGCGGCCGCTGTGAAGCCTGCCGTGGCGATGGAATTATCAAAATTGAAATGCATTTCCTGCCGGACGTCTATGTTCCATGTGAGGTTTGTCATGGGAAACGCTATAACCGTGAAACACTTGAAGTGAAATACAAAGGGAGGAGCATTTCTGAAATTCTCGATATGACCGTTGAAACCGCAGTAGAATTTTTTGAGAATGTTCCTAAAATCAGCCGAAAGCTGCAAACCATCAACGATGTTGGATTAGGATATATTACACTCGGTCAGCCAGCTACCACCCTTTCCGGAGGAGAAGCACAGCGTGTAAAGCTAGCGTCTGAGCTTCATAAACGTTCAAACGGTAAATCTTTCTACATTTTAGATGAACCGACAACAGGCCTTCATGTCGACGATATTTCTAGATTATTAGTCGTCCTTAAGCGACTTGTTGAAAATGGCGACACGGTACTCGTTATTGAGCACAATTTAGATGTCATTAAAGCAACTGATTATATTATTGACCTCGGTCCTGAGGGTGGAGACAAGGGCGGTACGATTGTGGCAACAGGAACACCTGAAAAGGTAGCTGAAGCGCCAGGGTCTTATACAGGCAAATACTTAAAACCAATCCTCGAGCGAGACCGGTTACGAATGAAAGAACAAATACATGAAAAAGAAACGATTGGAAAAAGCTAAAACCTTGCGTTTTAGCTTTTTTTATCAATAGGATGAAACTTTCATATTCCCCATACGTAAATATCCAATAAGGGGGAGTGATTACTAATGGATACTCGGAAGGTTCTTTCAGGATTATGTTACTTTAGTATTTTCTTTGCAGGAATACTGTTTCCGCTTGTTGTTATGCTTGCATCTGGAGACGACGTAACGAAAAGCCATGCTAAAAAAGCACTCTTATCGCATTTAATCCCACTTATACCTGTCCCGCTGCTAATATTCGCTATTTTTAATGATATTAATGCTATAAACAATGGTGCCATTCCGGTTTTCACACAGGTTTCGGCCGGTATTATGGTCTTAGTTAGTTTAATTGTCACCATCTGGAATGTCATAAAAGGCGTAAAAGCTTTAATAACGGAATAGGATTGATTGAATACATTTATTGGAGTGGATAATGATGAAGGATGAACGTAAAAGAATTTTAAAAATGGTTGAAGATGGAAAGCTTAGCGTTGATGAGGCATTAACCTTACTAGAAGAGCTTGAAGCAGCCAGCCAAACGATGGAACAAAAGCAGGAACAAATTGCACAAGAAATTTCAACTGCCTTTAAGTTTGAAGAAGCAAAGAAAGAAGAGTCAACACAAGGTAAAGTTCATTCAGCAAAGGATAAAATTTTTGATTTTGTCGATAGTGCATTGAAAAAGATTAAAGACCTTGACTTTGATTTGAATTTCGGTCAATCGGTGGAAATCTCACATATTTTTCATCAGGGCGATGTATACTTACGTGAAATGGATATCGATCTTGCCAATGGCTCCCTTAAGCTGGTACCTTGGGACCAAAACGATGTTCGGATTGAATGCCAGGCAAAGGTTTATCGCGTAGAGAACTCGGAACAAGCCCGGGAAAACTTTTTGAAGGATATACTTTTTGCGATTGATGGACAAAAACTGCTGTTCATGACTCAGCAAAAATGGATGAAGGTTGATGCGGTGGTCTATGTTCCTCAGGCTGAATATGAACGTGTTCGTGTAAGAATGTTCAATGGTCCTATATCAGGTGAAGAATTAACGATCGGTGATTTGCGTATGAAAACAGCCAATGGGAAGATAGAACTCGCCCGTTTAAACGGGAAAAGAGCAGAAATCGAAACAGCAAATGGTCATATTACCCTTCAAACGAGTGCCATCGATGCCCTTGAGATTGAAACCATTAATGGCGCCATCAAGCTAGATGGTGACTTTAGAAAGGTTGAAACGCAAACCTTAAATGGAAATACAACCTATAACCTGACAGGAAATCGCTGTGAATTAATCGCAGCTAAAGCGACGACAGGCGGTATTGATTTGTATATCCCTGATGGAGTGGCTGCTAGTGGCGAATTAAAAACAAATCTTGGTGGTTTTAATATAAAGCTGGATGGAATTCAGGTCCTTGAGGAAAAAAGTGAAATGATTCAAAAAATGCTTCGCTTTCAAACGGTAAATCATCCTGACCGCATGTTAAAGATCTTTGTCGATACGAAAACAGGATCGATTACACTTCATAAATCGGATGAGGTAAGCAAATAATAGGAGAGTTTGATAAATGAAATGGTTGATTGGAATCTTAATCAATGGTGTTTTGTTCATGGCGATTGCAGGCTATTTTTCTGAAAGCTTTGCGCTGGATGGATTTGCGGCTGCCCTTACAGCGAGCTTTTTATTATCGATCATAAACATCATCGTTCGCCCGATTCTAGTGATTTTAACCTTGCCTGCTACTATTTTAACATTAGGTCTCTTCTTATTTGTTATTAATGCGATAACTCTTGAGATAACCGATTATTTGATGGGGGACGCGTTTGAAATTGCAGGTTTCGGAATGGCATTATTAGCCTCGGTTATCATGTCACTATTCACACTGGTTTTGGATAAAACACTTCTTAAATCATCTAAAAAAAACTAGCGCAACCATCTGGCGCTAGTTTTTTTGTTAATCAGTGAAAATAAACGCTTGGTAGCCTTTGGCCTTTAAGCGTGCTACGAGAGCTTCTGCATTTTTTCGTTCGGAGAAAGCACCAGCTTGTACTTTGTATAAGCCATCAGTAGAAACAAATGCTTCAAATCCATCGGATTTAAGCTTCTTAACGTGCGCATCAGCATTGCTCTTTTCGGAAAAAGCACCAGCTTGAACTTTAAACAAATCTGATCGAACAGATGGGGCAGGATTACTTGGAGGTTTAGGTGTAGAAGGTGGCGGTGCTGCTTTCTTGGTTAAATTATATTGGGCAGCAAGTGCATTGACAATGGCTAGGGCACATTTTCTTTGGAAATCTTCTGTACGCATTAAACCTGCTTCATTTCTATTGGTCATAAAGCCACATTCAACAAGAAGGGCTGGCATATTCGTTTCACGAAGAACGTGGAAACTTGCTGTTTTAACGCCGCGGCTTCTAAGACCGGTTAACGAGACCATATTGTTTTGAACCTTTTGTGCTAATTGATAGGTCTCCTGATGATTCGTCGTATATACGTAGGTCTCAATTCCATTAGCGTCATTCCAGGTTGACCCATAGGCGTTAGCGTGAATGGACACATACGCATCGACATTTAGGCGGTTGGCGGCATTTGTCCGCTCTTGCAAAGGAACGTCTCGTTCATCGGAATGGGCGAAATAGACGGTGACATTTTGATAGGAGGTTAGCAAATCTCTCGCGAAAGCTGCTACCTTTCTGGTGAATTCGTATTCGCGCATTCCATCGATTGTTCTTTTTCCAGCTGTGTTATAGCCGTGGCCGGCATCGAGCATGAATTTCATTTTTATCACTCTCCCTATGTCATGAATATTTTGCTCACTATTATCATATGGGAAAAGGCGAAAGTGGACATTGAATATGAGTAATTTGTGAAAAATAAAGCAATTGACCTATTGTAAGATTAAGAGCATTGGAAATGATGGTTGTAAAAGAGGAAATAAGGATAGAGCGGTAACCATTCAAAAGAATGATGCCCGTGGATGAGGAAAAAGACCTTTAACGGGAATCATTCGAAAGGAATGATTCCCGTGAGAAAGGAAAAAGAGGTTTGCCGGTAACCATTCGAAAGGAATGATTCCCGTGAGAGAGGAAAAAGAGGTTTGCCGGTAATCATTCGAAAGGAATGATTCCCTTGGAAGAGGAAAAAGAGCTTTGTCGGGAATCATTCGGAGTAAATGATATCCGTAGAAGATAAACCTTGTTTCACTATCAAGTCTTTCATTGAATAAAGAATCCCACAACCATTATAAAGAAAACCCGCCAAACAATGATTGGCGGGTTTTCTTTATTTGATACCTATAGTTCTGACGCTTCCGCTTTTCTTACCGTTTCATGGTATGAATAAAGCGATATCGGTCTGCACGGAAGGTTGATTTTACCAATTCAAAGGGTATATCCTCTTGTAAATAAGAAATCCGATCTATCAGGAGGATAGGGTCACCGATATTGATTTCCAAGGTTTCCGCGTCAAGAGTATCAGCTGTAGATGCTTCAATTTCTTGAGTCGCCTCACTTATCGACAGAGCAAGATTTTCCTCGATGTATTGGTAAAGTGAGAGGTTACTGTTTTCCTCAGTCAGCCCTGGGACAATTTCGACTGGGATATAGGCCGTTTCAAGTGCCATTGGGGCACCATCTGCTAAACGGATCCGTTTAATTTTATAAACAGAATCAGCTTCTTCTATCCTAAGTGCAAGAGCTGTTTTTATGCCAGCTGGGATAATTTGAAAGGATAACAAGATGCTGCTTGGTTTCATTCCCCTCGAGAGCATGTCCTCCGTAAAACTCGTCATTCCCTGTAGTTCTTGTTCGACTTTTTTCCTTGTAACAAATGTGCCTCTGCCTTTTTGTCTTTTTAAATACCCTTCAGAAACCAAATTATTAATGGCCTGTCTGACTGTCATTCGGCTTATTTGGAAGCGCTCAGCAAATTCCCGTTCTGAAGGGATGACACTTTCTTCCGCTAAAACGCCATTCTCTATTTGTTGTTTAATGTACTCTTCTAGTTGATGATAAATGGGAACCGGTGAATTTTTGTTTATCATGTAAACACCTCCTCCGAAAGAAAAGTACTAGATATATTTTAATG
Organism: Bacillus sp. CZDM1; assembly: GCF_055502545.1. Classification (NCBI taxonomy): domain Bacteria; kingdom Bacillati; phylum Bacillota; class Bacilli; order Caryophanales; family Bacillaceae; genus Bacillus; species Bacillus sp. CZDM1. The sequence continues at coordinate 129,314 of NZ_JBUESO010000005.1, forward strand.
CATCTCTATCAGCAATGACAGTTACATTTTCATGATACTTTAGTGCAGAGGCAGGGAAATCCTCGCTTATTTCTCCATTTACAAACTTGGCTAATGCCTTGGCTTTTCTTTCTCCTGAAACCAGCAGGAGAATTTCCTTGCTTTCAAGGATGGAGGCAATTCCCATCGTGATCGCATGTGCAGGCACTTCGTCAAGAGAGTTAAAAAATCGTGAGTTTGCTTCCCTTGTATTGTGGGCTAACGTGACGATGTGAGTCCTGCTGTTAAAGGCAGTTCCTGGTTCATTAAAACCTATATGTCCGTTTTCTCCGATACCGAGAAGTTGAAGGTCAATCCCTCCAAGCTCTTTAATGAGTTGTTCGTATCGAAGACATTCCTGTTCTAAATCCCCGGCCGCTCCATTTGGAATATGAGTATGATTTTCGCTAATATCCAAATGGCTAAATAAATTTTGGTTCATGAAATAATGGTAGCTATTCGGGTCCTTTGCAGGAAGTCCAATATATTCATCTAAATTGACAGATTTCACCTTCGTATACGATGTTCTATTTGCCTCATAATCCTGGATTAAATAATCATAAACACCTTTTGGCGTGCTTCCTGTAGCCAATCCCAGCGTTAGGCTTGGGTTAGAGCTTATTTTGTCAACGATGATTTTTCCAGCCTCTAAGCTCATCTCTGCATAATTTTCTGTACGAATTAGTTTCATGTTATTACTCCTTTTTATATGCAATTTCTCCACGGCAGAATGTCATTTCAACTTGATATTCATTTGATAAAATCGTTATATCTGCATCTTTTCCTGGCGAAATGCTTCCTTTAGTGTCGTAGACTTTTAATTGTTTGGCAGGATTCACGCTTGCCATTTGAACAGCTTCTGATAGAGAAATGTCTGCTGCTTCTAGGATGTTTTTAATAGAGTCGTTCATTTTTAAAATACTGCCAGCAAGTGTTCCGTCGGCAAGTAGGGCTTTTCCTTCACTAACGGATACATCTTGCCCGCCAAGATCATAAACTCCATTTTTTAGGCATTTTGCCCTCATTGCGTCTGTTATTAAAATCATGCCCTCTGTTCCTTTAGCATTAATGACAAGCTTCATTACCTCGGGACGAACATGAATTCCATCCGCAATTAATTCCACCATTAATTCTTTAAAAAGAAGAGCGGAACCGGCAACCCCAGGTTCACGATGATGAATTCCTCTCATGCCATTAAATAAATGTGTTACCTGTTTAGCTCCTGCCTCAACGGCCTTTTCCATCTCTTCGTAAATCGCGTCCGAGTGACCAATAGAAGCAATCACATCATTTTCATGCAAATAGGCAACAAAGTTTGTCCCGTTCTCAAGTTCAGGGGCTACGGTTACTAATTTAATGCTTCCTTCAGCAAGCTCCTGCCAATGCTTAAATAATTCAATATCAGGATCTATAATGTATTCCTTCGGCTGTGCACCAGCTCGTTTTGCATTTATAAACGGTCCTTCTAAATGAACACCGAGAATGTCTGATTTACCAGAGTCATTGTGTCCTTTTAGGTAAGATGCCGCATTTCTCAGAGCATTTTCGATATTTTCGTGTTTTTGGGTAATGGTTGTGGCTAAAAAGCTTGTAGTTCCTTCAGCAGGCAGAGCTTTAGCCATTGTTTCTAACGCTTCTATTGTCGCATCCATGGTATCTGCACCTGCAGCTCCATGTATGTGGACATCAATAAAACCGGGAACAACATGTTGTTTCTCTGAGATTTCTATTTTCTCAACATCTTTTAAATGGGAAGGAAGAGCTTCAATAGGACCAATCTCTTTGATTTTTCCATGTTCCATATAAATATAGATAGATTCCGCTACTTCATTTTCTAGAACTGCCTTGCCATGAACCATTAAAAGTAGGCTCAAAATCTTCATCTCCATTTCAAAAATAGTACCTTTATGAGGTTATTATAGCTCTAAGTGGAATAGTTGTCTATACCACTTCTATATTTCATTCGTATTTATTTTTCCATTAATTGAAGATTGTATTAAAAACCGAATAACTTCCATTTGGTTATGAAATTTAATTAAATAGTGCTAAAATAAGAAGAAATTAATTGAGTGAGATTATGATGACTGTCTAGCTGCAGCGCTGAGTGCGCTTCCGCTTTTCTATTAAGGAGGAAAACTTTTGCCAAAGGTACGCACGAAGGATATTTATGAAAGATTCCAACTAGAATTAATTAGCGGTGAAGAAGGAATTGATCGTCCTATTACTACGAGTGATATTTCAAGACCGGGAATTGAGCTCGCTGGATATTTTGAATATTATCCGGCTGAACGAATTCAGCTATTAGGTAAAACGGAGCTTTCTTTCTTTGAGGGATTGTCCAAAAAGGAACGCATTTCAAGAATGGAACGATTATGCACAGACATCACTCCCGCCATCATCCTTACAAGAGGAATAGAGATTCCAGAAGAGCTGATTGAAGCTTCTGAGCGAGAATCCGTTCCCGTACTGCGTTCAAATATGAAAACAACACGTTTTTCAAGCAGGTTAACAAACTTTTTAGAAAGTAAGCTTGCCCCAACGACAGCCGTCCATGGTGTTTTAGTTGATATTTATGGAATCGGGGTATTAATTACAGGGAAAAGTGGTGTAGGTAAAAGTGAAACAGCATTAGAGCTGGTTAAACGCGGGCACAGGCTTGTGGCTGATGACTGTGTAGAAATTCGTCAGGAAGACCAGGACACGCTCGTTGGAGCATCGCCAGACTTAATTGAGCATTTATTAGAAATTCGCGGGCTAGGCATTATTAATGTCATGACTCTTTTTGGAGCTGGAGCCGTTCGCAGCAATAAAAGAATTACGCTGGTTATCAACCTGGAAATTTGGGATGCCGCTAAGCAATATGACCGTCTAGGTTTAGATGATGAAAAAATGAAAATCATTGATACGGAGATTACAAAAATCACCGTTCCGGTCCGTCCCGGCCGAAACCTGGCCGTTATTATTGAAGTAGCTGCAATGAACTATCGTCTAAAAAGAATGGGCGTCAATGCTGCACAACAATTTACAGAACGCCTATCTGATGTTATTGAGGATGGAGAACACGAGGAATAATTTAATAAGGCTGTTTTCGTTACGATGTTGTTAAAATCTTAAAGCCGATTTTAACAAGGAAATAGTTATTTTGCGCCTTTGAATTTAGTTTGCAAGCTCTTTTCTTATTAAATTTAGCTGTTTTCTGAGAAAACACAGCAAAATCATTAATTTTCCTTACAAAAAGCAACAAAGTTTAAGAAAAGAGCCTTTAAAAAAGGAGAAATGGTATGAATTCAACTATACAGCCGCTTGACCCAATTGCTTTTGCCTTAGGACCCATACAAGTCCACTGGTATGGTCTCATTATCGGTTCTGGTCTAGCATTGGCACTTTTTCTTGCCATTAGAGAAGGAGATAAAAGGGGGCTTCCAAAGGATACCTTTGCAGACTTAATGCTTTGGGCAATCCCCATTGCCATCCTCTCTGCACGATTATATTACGTTATTTTTGAATGGGGCTATTATTCGCAGCATCCAAGTCAAATCATTCAGATTTGGAATGGCGGGATTGCCATCCATGGTGCGCTAATTGGTTCCGTTGTAACAACCTATATTTTCGCTAAAAAACGCGGGATTTCGTTTTGGAAAATTGCCGATATTGCCGCACCAAGTATTATATTAGGTCAAGCCATTGGCCGGTGGGGAAATTTCATGAATCAGGAAGCACACGGAGGAGAAGTCACTAGAACTTTCCTTGAAAACCTCCAGCTGCCTGAGTTTATCATTAATCAAATGTATATTAATGGTGCCTACTATCATCCGACCTTCTTATATGAGTCTATTTGGAATATCGTCGGCTTTGCTCTATTAATTATGCTTAGAAGGGTGAACCTGCGCCGCGGGGAGCTATTCCTATCTTATGTGATTTGGTATTCTGTCGGTCGTTTCTTCATAGAAGGCTTAAGAACAGATAGTTTAATGCTGGGCGGCCTAAGGATGGCACAATCCATTTCAATCGCTTTAATCATAGGTGCTGTGTTAATCCTGGTTTACCGTCGAAAGAAAAATTTAGCGAAAGACAGATACCTAGACAAAAACAATCAAGCTTTTACGCACTAAAAAGGAGAAGTCGGAGAAATGATTAACTCGATTAAGAAGGGTTTTCAGGTGGGGATCAAAACAACATGGACCTTGGGGAAAATTATTTTTCCAGTAACCCTCATTGTGGCTTTGCTCCAGTATACCCCCGTCTTACCGTGGGTAATCGAGGCAATTGCACCATTGATGAAATTGCTTGGCTTGTCAGGAGATGCTGCAATTCCACTCGTCTTGGGGAACTTCCTCAATTTATATGCGGCGATTGGCGCTATCCTAACCCTTGATTTTACGGTAAAAGAAGTATTTATTTTAGCTGTTATGCTCTCATTTTCTCATAACTTAATTGTAGAATCGGGAGTTGCCATGAAAGTTGGCGTAAAGCTTTGGCTTGTACTGGTTACTAGGCTGGGACTTGCATTTGCTTCTGCAATCGTGATTAACCTAGTTTGGCAGGGAGGCAGCGAAACGGCCAAATATGGGATGATTCAAGCATCAAGTGATGAACAAGTTTCAGGTATTGGTTCGATTTTACTGGCAGCGATTGAAAAAGCGGGACTTGGAATCCTGCAGTTAGCGATGATTGTCATCCCGTTGATGATCGGTATTCAAATTTTAAAAGACTTGCAATGGCTTAAGAAGTTTTCAAATGGGATGTCACCTGTCACTAGGAGTCTGGGGATGAATGAAAATACTTCTACGACAATGGCAGCTGGTTTGTTATTTGGGCTTGCCTATGGTGCAGGTGTTGTAATTCAGGCAGTGGAGGAAGATGGAGTGAGTAAAAGGGATTTAACGCTCGCTTTTATTTTTCTAATGGCCTGCCACGCAGTTGTCGAAGATACACTTATCTTTATTCCGCTGGGTATCCCGGTCTGGCCGCTCTTTTTAATACGGCTGGGTGTAGCCATTACCTTAACTTTGATCGTCGGGTTCATCTGGAAACGGTCAGGCATCATAAGCAGAAAGGGAGCAGAACCAACTTATGAAAAATAATATTAATACGCTTTTATTTGATTTAGATGGAACCTTAATCGATACAAATGAACTTATCATTTCTACTTATTTACACACACTTGAAAAATACTTTCCAGGCAAATATACACGGGAAGATGTCTTACCATTTCTAGGACCAACCCTTCATGAAGTTTTTGGGGAAATGGATCCAGACCGAGTGGAGGAAATGGTGTTAGAATATCGCACCTACAATCTAGCGAATCACGATGCGCTTGTGAAAGAATTTGTGGGAGTTATGGAAACCATTGAGACTTTAAAGAAAAAGGGTTATAAGCTTGCAATTGTAACGACGAAACGTGAGGATGTTGCTTTTAAAGGACTTCGCTTGATGAAACTCGATTCGTATTTTGATGTTATGATTGCTTACGATCATGTGAAAAAAGTGAAACCAGATCCAGAACCGATCTATTTAGCACTTGAAAAGTTAGGTTCAAAGCCAGAGGAAGCCTTAATGGTAGGAGATAATTTTCACGATGTGCTGGCCGGCAAAAACGCTGGTACAAAAACAGCTGGTGTCGCTTGGTCCATAAAGGGCAGAGAGTATCTGGCTAAATATGAACCGGATTTCATGTTAGAGAACATGACGGATTTATTAAGTATTCTCGGAGAGGAATAAGCATGAGGAAGACCACCCGCTACCCGGTTGAAGGGGCAAACTCCTTGTGGCATGTTTATAAAACCGTTCCATTCTGGAAAGTTGTGAAAAATTTCATTGTGATCCAACTTGCACGCTACACCCCCTTTCTTGGAATGAAGAATTGGCTTTATCGTACGTTTTTAGGACTGAAGGTCGGCGAGCAAACTTCCTTTGCCTTAATGGTTATGCTTGATGTAATGTTTCCTGAGAAAATCAGTGTCGGGCGCAACACGGTGATTGGATACAATACAACGATCCTTGCCCATGAATATTTGATAAAAGAGTACCGTCTTGGACCTGTTGAAATTGGCAGTGAAGTAATGATTGGTGCCAATTCAACCATTCTCCCCGGGATAACGATTGGTGACGGAGCCATCGTTTCCGCTGGAACACTCGTTCATAAAGATGTCCCAGCAGGTGCATTCGTCGGTGGCAACCCCATGCGGGTCATCTATTCAAAAGAAGAGATGGATAAACGCTGGGCCGAAGACCCGATATATGGAAAGAAAAAGAACGAATAACAGAAGCTGGGTCTTTGAACCTGGCTTTTTTAATACATAATAATGGTTTTGTGCTGGATTATAGTTTTCAGTTGACGAACATTAAGCAAAAAGGTAAACTTTAATTTATTAGCACATTAGCGAACTAAAGGATTCTGAAAATAAAGGATGATTTGGATGAGCCGTTTATTTATGTTTGAAAAGCCTTTAGGCATGAGAGATACGCTTCCAGAATTATATGAAAAGAAGCACCGTGTTCGTACCCTTATGGAAGACTCAATTAAACAGTGGGGATATCAATTTATTGACACTCCTACCTTAGAATACTATGAAACCGTTGGAACAGCCTCCGCGATACTTGACTCGGAGCTTTTCAAATTACTCGATAAAGATGGGCATACCCTCGTACTTCGGCCAGACATGACTTCACCGATTGCCAGGGTGGCAGCTTCACGCCTGTTAGAAAATGATCTTCCGCTTCGCTTAGCCTATGCCGGAAATGTATACCGGGCACAGCAGCGAGAGGGCGGCAGACCCGCAGAGTTTGAGCAGATTGGTGTGGAATATATTAATGACGATACCGTTTCAAGCGATGGAGAGGTAATCGCGCTGCTTGTCTCTTCGTTAAAAAAAGCCGGGCTAAGTCAATTTCAAGTTTCAGTAGGACATATTGGCTTCGCACAGGAATTATTTAAGCAAATCCTAGGGACCAATGGACGTGCCAACGCACTTAGACGTTTTTTATATGAAAAGAACTTTGTTGGTTATCGTGAACAAGTAAACTCTTATTCACTATCCTCCATTGATAAAAAAAGGCTGTTACAGCTGCTGGAATTAAGAGGCGGCGAAGAGGTAATTGGAAAAGCCCTTGATATCGTTGAAGATGGCTTTGGAAAAGAATCGCTTATACAGCTAAAGGAATTGTGGGAGGTTATCACGGATTATGGTCTTGAGGACTACGTAAAATTTGATTTTACGATTGTCAGCCATATGAGTTATTATTCCGGAATTTTATTTGAGGCCTATGCTGGAAATGTTGGATTTCCGATTGGAAATGGCGGCCGCTACGGCTTGATCGAGAAATTTGGAAAAAAAGCCAGTGCAACTGGTTTTGCCGTTAGACTCGATAAACTTTTGGAGGCGATGGGCACACAAGAGGTCAATAATCATGTTGAGTGTATTTTTTTCAGCCAGGAACGACGAAAGGAAGCCTTCCAATTGGCTGAAACCATGAAGGCGGAAGGAAAGAAAACCGTCTTACAGGACATTAATGGCGTGAAGAATCTCGATGCTTTTACAAAGAAGTTTGCCAATACCACCTTTTTAATCGGGGGGGCTTAAGATGAATACAAAATTAACGATTGCGATGCCAAAAGGGAGAATTTTTGAGGAAGCTTTAGAATTACTCCGGAAAGCAGGCTACAACCTGCCGCCTGAATTCGATGATTCGCGAAAATTAATCCTTGATGTTGAAGCGGAGGACATGCGTTTCATACTGGCAAAGCCAATGGATGTTGCTACATACGTTGAGCATGGGGTTGCGGATGTCGGTATTGCCGGTAAGGACGTTTTACTTGAAGAAGAACGTGATGTATACGAACTGCTGGATTTGCGAATCAGCGCTTGCTATTTGGCAGTTGCCGGCCTGCCTGGGACAGCGATGAATGATGTTGCACCAAAAGTGGCAACGAAATATCCTAATGTGGCAGCAGCTTATTTTCGCGAGCAGGGGGAACAAGTTGAAATCATCAAATTAAATGGTTCAATCGAACTTGCGCCCTTAATCGGATTAGCAGACCGCATTGTTGATATAGTTTCAACAGGCAGGACACTTGTCGAAAATGGTCTGGTAGAATTTGAAAGAATTAAAGATGTGACATCTAGGCTGATTGTTAACCCAGTAAGTTATCGGATCAAAGACGAACGAATTAACGAATTAGTTACAAGATTAAGCGGCGTTGTCTCCTTGGAGGTAAAATAAAATGAAAATAGTGAAAGTGAATGAACTTGTATCAATCAAAAGGTCCATTGAATCAGGAACAGCGGAACAGTTAGCCGTAGTTAAAAATATCATTTCGGACATTCGATTCTCAGGTGATAAATCCTTACGTGATTATACAGAAAAATTCGACCGAGTAAGGTTAGATTCCTTTGTGGTTACTGAAAGTGAAATAAATGAAGCCTACGGAAAAGTAGATTCTGAATTTATCTCTATTGTTCGAGAAGCTGCAGACAATATCAGAAGCTTTCATGAAAAACAACTGCGACCTTCATGGATGACGACCGAAGAGAACGGCAGTATACTTGGTCAAAAAATTACTCCCCTTGACTCAGTGGGAGTATATGTTCCAGGGGGAACGGCAGCCTATCCTTCCTCGGTATTAATGAATGTTATTCCCGCAAAAGTAGCAGGAGTGAAAAGAATCGTGATGGTCTCACCTCCTGACAGCGATGGAAAACTTCCAGCAGCTGTGCTCGTTGCAGCGAAGGAAGCGGGAGTGGAAGAAATTTATAAGGTCGGCGGGGCTCAGGCAATCGGTGCATTGGCTTATGGAACAGAGTCCATTGTCTCTGTTGATAAAATTACTGGCCCAGGTAATATCTACGTAGCATTGGCGAAGCGAGAGGTTTTCGGTGATGTTGATATCGATATGATTGCCGGACCAAGTGAAATCGCGATTATCGCAGATGATTCTGCAAGGGCCGATGAAGTAGCTGCTGATTTGTTATCACAGGCAGAGCATGATCCACGTGCATGCAGTGTGCTTGTCACTCCTTCTATTGTTTTAGCAGAGGCCGTAGCCGTCGAGGTAGAGAAACAACTGGCTTTACTGCCGCGTAAGGACATAGCCTCAAAATCGATTGCTGATTATGGTGTAATCTATGTGACTTCCTCTATAGAAGAAGCCGTGGAAACGGTGAATCAGTTAGCCCCGGAACATCTTGAAATCTTGACCGAGAATGGAATGGAGCTGCTTGGGAAAATTCGCCATGCAGGTGCTATTTTTATTGGCCGCTATAGTTCAGAGCCAGTTGGCGACTATTTTGCAGGACCTAACCATGTTCTTCCGACCAATGGTACGGCAAGATTTTCAAGTCCTTTGAATGTGGATGATTTTCAAAAGAAATCAAGTGTCATAATATACAGTGAAAAGGCGTTAAAAGATAATGGAGAAAAAATTGCGAAATTTGCGCGCATGGAAGGTCTAGAAGCCCATGCACGTGCAGTAGAGTTAAGACTAAAAAATCAATAATTATTTGCTAGGGGGCCCTTCCATGGAAAGATACGCAAGCATTGAACGAAATACAAATGAAACCCAAATCAGCTTATCATTAAACATAGATGGCGAAGGAAAGTCTGAACTTGAAACAGGAGTTCCATTCCTTAGCCATATGCTTGATTTATTCACGAAACACGGGCAATTTAACCTCTCCGTTGACGCAAAAGGGGATACCGAGGTAGACGACCATCACACAACAGAGGATATCGGGATTTGTATAGGACAGGCATTGCGGGAAGCCCTCGGTGACAAAAAAGGAATTAAACGCTATGGAAATTCCTTTGTACCAATGGATGAAGCACTAGCCCAAGTTGTGGTCGATCTTAGTAATCGCCCGCACCTTGAAATGCGTGCGGAGTTCCCAAGTGCAAAGGTGGGCACCTTTGATACTGAGCTTGTTCATGAATTTTTATGGAAGCTTGCCCTTGAGGCGCGCATGAATCTTCATGTGATCGTTCATTACGGACAAAATACGCATCATATGATTGAGGCTGTTTTTAAAGCCCTTGGCCGAGCACTTGACGAAGCAACAACCATTGACCCTCGCATCAAAGGAGTTCCGTCAACGAAAGGGATGTTGTAAATGATTGGAATTGTCGATTATGGTATGGGCAATCTCTTTAGTGTCAGCAAGGCTCTTGAGCGGTTGAATGCCGATTATTTTATATCAGGGGACAAAGAGGAACTCCTTCAGGCAGACGCCTTATTGCTGCCTGGTGTAGGGTCTTTCCGGGACGCAATGGCAGTCCTGCAGGTTGATACCATTAAGGAGTTCGCGGCAACGGGGAAACCTTTACTTGGAATATGCCTTGGTATGCAACTTTTGTTTGAAGATAGTGACGAAAATGGTTTAACAAAGGGACTTGGATTATTGCCTGGAAGTGTACGCCGTTTTCCTGGAAAAACCCCTGCTGGAGAAACATACAAGGTCCCGCATATGGGCTGGAACAAACTTGAATTCGTTAAATCTTCACCACTTTTGGAAGGTTTAGAAGAGGATTATGTGTATTTTGTTCATTCTTACTATGTGAGTGCGGAAAATTCAGAGGTTCTGCTGGCAAAAGCCAATTATCATGAAGAAGTATCAGCGGTTGTTGGTAAGGATAATATATTCGGAATGCAATTTCACCCTGAAAAAAGCAGTAAGCTTGGAATGGCCCTGCTGAACAACTTTTTGAATTTAGTTGAGGAAAGGAAGGCGGTACGATGACACTCACTATTTATCCAGCGATTGATATGCGCGGCGGGAATTGCGTACGCCTTCTCCAAGGCGATTATGATAAAGAAACGATTTATGGTAATTCACCTTTTGATATGGCTCGGGCGTTTGCAGCAGATGGCGCTGAATGGATACATATGGTTGACCTTGACGGAGCAAAGGATGGCAAAAGGATTAATGATCGCTTTGTCATTGAAGCAGCTCAGCAGTTAAAGGTAAAAGTCCAAATTGGCGGCGGGATTCGTACTGAGGCGGACATCCTTCATTATTTAGAAAATGGAATTACTCGCGTGATTATCGGGAGCATCGCCGTTTCAAATCCCGAGTTTGCGATTGAAATGATTAAGAAGTACGGTGAACAGATTGTTGTCGGTATCGATGCTAAGAATGGTTATGTGGCAACACATGGATGGCTTACTACTTCGGAAGTGAAAGCAGTAGACCTAAGCAAACGCTTTGCAGACGCTGGTGCTGGGACATTTATTTTTACTGACATTGCAACGGATGGCACGCTTTCGGGTCCTAATATTGCTGCTGTTTGTGAAATGGCAGAGGTCACGGGAAAAACGGTGATAGCCTCTGGCGGAGTGAGCAGTTTAACTGATTTGAGTGCGCTTCATGCGGAGGGTGTGAAAGGGGCCATTGTTGGGAAGGCCCTATATGAAAACCGATTTACATTGAAGGAAGCACTTGCAATTGGCGGGGTGAGAAAATGACACTGACGAAACGAATTATCCCCTGCCTTGATGTTAAAGAAGGAAGAGTTGTCAAAGGCATTCAATTTGTTCAGCTTCGGGACGCTGGTGATCCTGTTGAATTAGCTAGGTTTTATGATGAGCAGGGTGCTGACGAGCTAGTCTTTCTTGATATTTCCGCATCCGTTGAAGGCCGAAAAACAATGGTAGAAGTGGTAAAGGCTGTTGCTTCAGAGCTTGCCATTCCTTTTACAGTTGGCGGCGGGATTAATTCTTTAGAAGACATGAAAAGAATTCTTCGTGCCGGTGCTGATAAGGTGTCATTAAATACGGCAGCTGTTTTGAATCCTGAATTAATTGCTGAAGGAGCAGGCTTTTTTGGAACACAGTGTATTGTGGTTGCCATTGATGCGAAGTATGATGAAGAGCTTGGAACATGGCGTGTTTATACACATGGCGGGAGGACGCCTACGGACCGCTTGGTAATAGAATGGGCAAAAGAAGCTGCTGAATTAGGTGCAGGTGAAATATTACTAACCAGTATGGATAGTGATGGTGAGAAAAATGGCTTTGATCTAAAGCTGACAAAAGCGGTGAGTGAGGCAGTGACGATTCCTGTGATCGCTTCAGGCGGTGCTGGGAATGCCAGTCATTTTGAAGAGGCTTTTGTAAATGGGAAAGCAGACGCAGCCCTTGCAGCTTCAATTTTTCATTATAAAGAAACCTCAGTTCATGAAGTGAAAAGCTATTTGCTAGAGAAGGGAGTGAGTGTCCGGTGAATATTCGTTTTGATGAAAAAGGATTAGTACCTGCCATCGTACAGGACGCCGATACGAAAGAAGTATTAACATTAGCTTATATGAATCAGGAATCACTGACAAAAACGCTAGAAACAGGGGAAACATGGTTCTTCAGCCGCTCCCGTCAGGAGCTTTGGCATAAAGGAGCAACGAGTGGGAATACTCAATCGGTAGTAAGTGTGAAATATGACTGCGACCAGGATGCTGTTCTAGTGCTTGTAGAGCCGAAGGGACCGGCCTGTCATACAGGTGCCGTTAGCTGCTTCACAGAGGGAGTTGTTACAGAAAGGACTTCTAGCCTAGCGGACTATCAAATCTTACAAACATTAGAGAAGCTGATTATCGAACGAGAGAAAGATCGTCCAGAAGGGGCGTATACCACATACCTCTTCGAAAAGGGCGTCGATAAAATCTTGAAAAAAGTCGGAGAAGAGGCCTCAGAAGTCATCATCGCGGCCAAAAACCGCGACAAAGAAGAACTAAAATGGGAAGCCGCCGACCTCCTCTATCACTTACAAGTATTATTAGTTGAACAAGGCCTGCCGTTCACAGAAGTACTGAAAACGCTAGAGGAAAGACATAAGAGATAACAATGATAATGCGGTGACAGGCACCAAATATACAAAAACACGCTGTTATGCAACGTGTTTTTGTATATTTGGGGAATCTTCCAATATGCTCCAAACAATTCAATTCCTTCTCGTACGGGCTGGTATTGTGGTATACTACATAAGTTAGTTTATTGTATAGATGGAGGTCTCCATGGTTAAAGACTCGAAAGTAAGAATTCAAAAGGGAAAGATCCTGTCATTTGTTCCGACTGGGGAATATTATTTCACGAAGGGTATTAAAGCATACCATCGCCGTGATTTTAAGAAAGCAAAAAAATATCTTCAACGGGCGATGCAGCTGGAGCCGGGTGAACCGATGATAACCTGTCAGCTTGCCATAGTATCAACCGAACTTGGTGAGTTTGAAAATTCTAATCGACTCTTGCATTTAATCCTTGAAGATCTTGATGAAGAAATGGCTGAATGTCATTATTTTTTAGCAAATAATTATGCCCATATGGGTTTCTTTAAAGATGCGTATCATCATGCAAATATGTATTTGGAATTAGATCCTAATGGTGATTTTAGCGAAGATACAGAAGACCTTCTCGAGCTTCTTTCCTTTGAGGCGGAGGGCTTAGAAGATGAACTTTATGAACAAGATGATCTGATTATTAAGCAGGAGCAGGCTCGTGATCTACTGGAATCTGGATATTTTCCAAAAGCGATTGAGCTCTTAAAGGATGTCGTTGAAACTTACCCAGAATATTGGTCTGCGTATAATAACTTAGCTCTCGCCTATTTTTATTTAGGGAAAGCCAAAAAAGCAGAATCTATTCTCGACGATGTATTAGAAAGAAATCCAGGAAATCTTCATGCCTTGTGTAATCGGCTTGTATTTGCCCATTACCAAGGAAAGACAAAAACTGTTACACGTTTAATGGATTCCTTAAAGAAAATTCAGCCGATGCTCATTGACCATCAATATAAATTGGGAACAACCTTTGCTTTAATTGGTGAATATGAGTCTGCGTACTTTTGGCTGAAAAAGCTTTATAAAAGCGGTTTTGATGGTGACGGTCCATTCTATTATTGGCTTTCCTACTCGTCTTATTTTACTAACCACGAGAACTTTGCGCGAAGTATTTGGAAAGTAGCGCTTGAACATAACCCCGATAAAGAAGGGTTCGAGCCTTGGAATTTGGAAAAACCGGTTGCAAATGGATTTGAGGATCATTCCGGTTCAATTTTCCAGAAATTAGAAAGTGATTATATTGAAGAACGATTATTTGCCATATTCTTAGCTTCGGTTTCGGGAAAAACAGAAGAAATTTTCACTTCTAAACGTTTTTATCAAAATCAAAAGTTTACACCAATGGAAAAAAATTATGTTTCTTTAGTAAAGTCAGGAACTCCTTCCTCTATAAAAGCTGCACAGGAAATTGCTGAGGTCTTGTATGAAAAACATCAGCCAATCGGAACGATTGAGTCAGGTTTATATTTGATGTGGTTTTCTGTATTTGTAGAAATTTCTAAGTCACAGATTAACTTAAATAACAAACGTGCTTGGGCTGGAGCAATGGAATATGTCTGGTATAAGAGTAGCAATGAAAAGGTGTCACAGCAAGAAATTGCCAAACGCTATGATATCTCACCAGCAACCATTGGTAAATATGTAAAGTTAGTGTCAAAACATCTAAATTAAGCAGATAAATGGACTTCGATACGATTGTTTTATACGATTAAGTAGGGAATACTATACTTAATCGTATTTTTTTATATATAAGGAGTGAAACCAATATGTCTGAGGAAAAAATTTATGATGTGATTATCGCTGGTGCTGGTCCTGCTGGAATGACAGCTGCTGTTTATACATCTCGTGCGAATCTTTCTACACTTATGATTGAACGCGGAATGCCTGGTGGTCAAATGGCCAACACGGAGGATGTTGAAAACTATCCTGGTTTTGAAAGTATCCTGGGTCCAGACTTATCCACAAAAATGTTTGAGCACGCGAAAAAGTTTGGTGCAGAATATGCATATGGCGATATTAAAGAAATTATCGACAATGGTGACACCAAAACGGTTGTTGCGGGTTCGAAGCAATATAAAGCCTATTCTGTGATTATTTCTGCAGGTGCGGAATACAAGAAGGTTGGCGTACCTGGGGAGAAAGAACTTAGCGGCCGTGGTGTATCCTATTGTGCTGTTTGTGATGGAGCATTTTTCAAACAAAAGGAATTGTATGTCATTGGCGGCGGGGACTCTGCGGTTGAAGAAGGTGTTTATTTAACACGATTCGCTTCGAAAGTAACCATTGTCCATCGCCGAGATGAACTTCGTGCTCAGAAGATTCTTCAAGACCGTGCCTTTGCAAATGAAAAAATTGACTTCATTTGGAATCATACCATTAAGTCGATTAATGATAAGGATGGAAAAGTGGGCAGTGTAACCCTTGTTTCCACTCAAAATGGTGAGGAGCAGGAGCTTCCTGCAGATGGTGTGTTTATCTATATCGGAATGATCCCACTATCTAAGCCATTTTCGAACTTAGGTATTACCAATGAAAATGGCTATATTGAAACAAATGAGCTAATGGAAACAAAAGTACCGGGGATTTTTGCTGCAGGAGATATTCGTGAGAAAACTTTGAGACAAATTGTTACTGCTACAGGTGATGGCAGTATTGCCGCACAAAGTGCACAGCACTATGTAGAAGAACTTAAAGAAGAATTAAAAATCAAACAGTAAATTTACAAAATCTTCATAATCGTAATCCTGTTTTAA
This sequence comes from Bacillus sp. CZDM1, assembly GCF_055502545.1. NCBI lineage: Bacteria > Bacillati > Bacillota > Bacilli > Caryophanales > Bacillaceae > Bacillus > Bacillus sp. CZDM1. Next base: position 144,907 of record NZ_JBUESO010000005.1, read on the forward strand.
TTCTGTTGTAACAGTGATGAAATATTAATAAGGTAGAATGTAAATAAGAATTGACCCCCTTTAAAATATTCACTTGGTGCACAGGCTTTTAAAGCCTGTGCTATTTTTTTACATATTTTTAACAAAATTAAGAAATTTGATTTCATTGTGACCTCATACCAAAAGGAGTATAATAAGAGGAATAAATATGCGCATTTTACGATATAACTGAGCATGTACTATATAAAGGGTGAGTGTTGTGCAGCGAGTCACCAATTGTGTGTTAATTAGAGATAATCAAGTATTGATGTTAAAAAAACCGCGCCGGGGCTGGTGGGTGGCACCAGGCGGCAAAATGGAACCTGGTGAATCTGTTCGTGACTCCTGTATTCGTGAGTACCGGGAAGAAACTGGAATTTACTTAAAAAACCCACAATTGAAGGGTATTTTTACGTTCATAATGAAAGAAAATGATCAAGTGCTATCGGAATGGATGATGTTTACCTTTTTTGGAACTGATTCTGATGGAATGCAGGTGGATGAATCAGATGAAGGGAAGCTTGAATGGCAGCCTCTCGATCAACTAAAAAACCTGCCAATGGCGGCGGGAGACTATCATATTATCGATTACATGATTCATGGAAATGGAATTATTTACGGTACTTTTACTTATACAAAAGATTTTCAACTAATCAGTTATCGATTAGATCCAAGTTAAACTTGAGGGGGGAATAGTGAATGAGTACCGGAGCTGCAAATGAAACGCAAATGGTCATTATTACGGGGATGTCTGGAGCTGGAAAAACAGTTGCTATCCAAAGTTTAGAGGATTTAGGTTTTTTCTGTGTAGATAATTTACCTCCAACGCTGCTTCCAAAATTCCTTGAACTAATGAAGGAATCTGGGAATAAAATGAATAAAGTGGCATTAGTTATGGATTTAAGAGGTAGAGAGTTCTTTGATCATTTATTTAAAGCGCTGGATGAACTTGCAGAAACCTCATGGGTGAGTCCATTAATCTTATTCTTGGATGCAGATGATGCTACTTTGGTGCGAAGATATAAGGAAACAAGAAGATTTCATCCGCTGGCACAATCTGGTTTACCATTAGAAGGAATCAAATTGGAGAGGGAGCTTCTTGATGAATTAAAGGGCAGGGCCCAGCTTATTTATAACACATCGCAAATGAAACCACGTGAATTACGGGAAAAGATTATTACTGAATTTACTTCGAATAATCAATCAATTTTTACTGTTAATGTCATGTCATTTGGATTTAAGCATGGAATTCCTATCGATGCTGATCTTGTTTTTGATGTACGTTTCCTTCCTAATCCTCATTATATCGATCACATGAGACCTAAAACAGGTTTAGACGAAGAGGTTTCTAGTTATGTTTTAAAATGGAATGAAACGCATAAATTCTTAGATAAGGTCACAGATTTACTCAGCTTTATGCTTCCCCACTATAAACGGGAAGGAAAGGCACAGCTTGTAATCGCAATAGGCTGTACTGGCGGGCAGCACCGCTCCGTTACGCTGGCTGAGTATCTTGCAAAACATTTTGAAAGTGATTATAAGACACTAGTTTCACATCGTGACATTGAGAGGAGAAAGGATCAAACGACATGAGCGAGTTAGGACAGCCAAGAATCGTCATCGTTGGCGGGGGAACAGGGTTGCCTGTTTTATTACGGGGATTAAAACAATATCCAGTTGATATTACCGCCATTGTGACGGTTGCGGATGATGGCGGAAGTTCAGGAAGGCTCCGTGATGACCTGCAAATTCCACCGCCAGGAGATATCCGAAATGTGTTAGCTGCTTTATCAGATGTTGAACCGCTTGTTGAAGAGATGTTTCAGCACCGCTTTAAGACCTCCAATGAATTATCGGGACATTCACTTGGTAATTTGATTTTGGCTGCAATGACATCGATTACCGGGAATTTTGTCCACGCGATTCAAGAAATGAGTAAGGTATTAAATGTTCGAGGCAAGGTCCTGCCAGCAGCAAATCAGAGTGTTGTTCTTCATGCTGAAATGGAGGATGGGACAGTTGTATCTGGAGAATCAAAAATTCCGTATTCTGGCAAAAAAATAAAAAAAGTATTTTTAACACCCGAGGTAATTACTCCACTGCCAGAATCGATTCAAGCCATTAGACAAGCAGATTTAATTATTATCGGACCAGGCAGTTTATATACGAGTATCTTGCCTAATTTACTTGTACCAAGATTAGGTGAAGAGGTTTGCCGGTCACATGCTAAAAAGGTGTATATATGCAATCTTATGACACAAGCGGGCGAAACACACGGATTCACTGCGAGTGACCATGTAAAGGCCATTTATGATCATATGGCATGTGCATTTATGGATACCGTTCTAATTAACGACAAAGAAATTCCTGAAGATATTCAACTTCGTTATAATGAAGAACTTGCGAATCCTGTTAATTATGATTTGGACCGTATTTTCGAACTTGGACTTGAAGTGGTTCATGCAGACATTGCGATACAAGAAAATGGAGCACTTAGACATGACCCGAAAAAGGTGGCAAAAATATTATATAATTTGCTTATAAGTGAAACCAAAAAGAGGTATGAAGCGTAATAATAGTGCCCGGATTAAAAACCCGGATAAAAGGGGGTGAAGGGATGTCTTTCGCTTCGGAAACGAAAAAAGAATTAACGAATTTGGAGATAAAGCCATGCTGTATTCGGGCTGAACTTTCTGCTCTCATACGGATGAATGGTTCTATGTCGTTTTCCAACCGTAAGTTAATTGTGGATATTCAAACTGAAAATGCAGCGATCGCTAGAAGGATTTATACATTAATTAAAAAGAGCTATGATGTTCCAGTTGAACTGCTTGTTCGAAAGAAAATGAGATTAAAAAAGAACAATGTTTACATTGTCCGTTTATCGCAACGGGCTAAGGAAATACTGGAGGATATGAAAATCCTAGGTGATGGATTTACCTTCATCCATGATATATCTAGTGAACTTGTCAAAAAGAAATGTTGTAAACGTTCTTATTTACGTGGTGCGTTCCTTGCTGGAGGTTCCGTAAATAATCCGGAAACATCATCTTATCATTTGGAAATTGCTTCGCTATATAAGGAACATAACGATTCCTTATGCGAGTTAATGAATAGATTTGGGCTCAATAGCAAAACACTAGAACGAAAAAAAGGCTATATTACTTACTTAAAAGAAGCAGAAAAAATTACCGAGTTTTTAAATATCGTTGGTGCAGTCAATGCTCTTCTTCGCTTTGAAGATGTGCGGATTGTAAGGGATATGCGAAATTCGGTTAATCGACTGGTTAATTGTGAAACAGCGAACTTAAATAAGACGATAGGCGCTTCCATTCGTCAGGTTGAAAATATTCGCTATATTAATGAAACCGTCGGGTTAAATATATTGCCTGATAAGCTAAGAGAAATTGCTGAACTCCGGCTCCATTACACGGATGTGACCCTAAAAGAACTAGGGGAGATGGTTACCGGAGGTACAATTAGTAAATCGGGAATTAATCATCGGTTAAGAAAGATAGATGAAATCGCCGATAAATTGCGGATAGGTGAAATGGCTACAAGAAAATAGAGGAAAACATGAGGAGGATTTTGTAATGGTAGAGAAACAAGTAGAAGTTAAATTGAAAACGGGTCTTCAAGCGCGACCTGCAGCATTATTTGTTCAGGAGGCAAACCGCTTTTCAGCTGATATTTTTTTAGAGAAAGATGGTAAAAAAGTAAATGCAAAGAGCATAATGGGCTTAATGAGCTTGGCTGTCGGCTCAGGAGTGGTGGTTAATATTGTTGCAGATGGCGATGATGAAGAAAGAGCAGTGGATGCATTGTCTAATTTTGTTCAAAATGAACATTAAAAAAGAGTTTGACCAAAATTGGTCAAACTCTTTTTTCTATTACTTTTCTTTCTTTTCTTCTGCAAGGCTTCTTGTTATAATATGGTCAACTAGGCCGTATTCTTTTGCTCTTTCAGCTGTCATGAAGTTATCACGGTCAGTGTCCTTTTGAATTACTTCAAGAGGCTGGCCAGTGCGCTCTGAAAGGATTCCATTCAATTTCTCACGAAGGAATAGAATACGCTTAGCTGCAATTTCAATCTCAGTCGCTTGACCTTGTGCTCCGCCTAATGGCTGGTGAATCATTACTTCGGCATTTGGTAACGCATAACGCTTACCCTTTGTACCAGCAGCAAGTAAGAAGGCACCCATTGAGGCAGCCATACCGATACAAATGGTTTGAACATCTGGCTTAATGAACTGCATCGTATCATAAATGGCCATACCTGCAGTAATACTTCCGCCTGGGCTGTTAATGTAAATGGATATATCCTTTTCAGGGTTTTCCGCTTCTAGGAATAATAATTGTGCAACAATGCTGTTCGCTACATGATCATCAATACCACTGCCAAGCATAATAATACGGTCTTTTAAGAGACGAGAATAGATATCGTACGCTCTCTCTCCGCGGTTTGTTTGTTCAATAACTGTAGGAATCAAGTTCATTTTTCTTCCTCCTTTAAGTATGAAAGATTTTAATATGTATAGTTAATGATACACTGATGGTCAATTAAGGTCAAACAATTCGCCTTTAATTTGTTCGACATCTTTCCCTATTTCAGCATAACCATTGAGGGCTTTTTTAAACCTATTTAGCTTGCAAAGTTTCGCAAATTGGCATATAATATGTTAGTCGCATATTTGCGCTCGTGGTGCAACGGATAGCACGTAAGATTCCGGTTCTTAAAATGGGGGTTCGATTCCCTCCGAGCGCGTTATATCAAAAAAGCCTCTACGCTTTAATAGTTTAGAGGCTTTTTTTCGTATAGACGTTTGGCTTGAACTATGAATAAAGGACCTTCCTGCAGGGAATCTTTCATATAGGAACTTATATAGGAGGCTTTCATTTTATGGTTAAGCACAGTATAAGGTTATCTAGTGCGGAGATTGGCGGTTTATGGGCAACCTTTATTCAGGATAATATGACGATTTGTCTATTAAAGTATTTTCTATATCACAATCAGGATGAAGAAATCAAACCTCTTTTGGAAAAGGCACTTAAGAATGCTGAAAACCATATTCAACAAATATCCGCTATTTTTACGAAGGAACACATCCCCTTACCCGATTCGTTTACGGACGAGGATATTAATTATTCAGCACCGCCTTTGTTCTATGATATGTTTGGTCTTACCTTTGTTTATATGATGAACCGTCTGGGAATGATTAACGCTGGTTTTCTTACATCAAATGTTGCAAGAGAGGATGTATTGAATTTTCACGTGACTGCCTTGAATGAAGCATCCCTATTATTTAAGGCAACGACTGAACTTATGCTGTCAAAGGGTATATATGATCGTCCGCCAATGATACCCTATCCAAAGCAGGTTGAATATATTGAGAAACTTTCCTATTTAAGCGGGATGATAAAGAAAAGACCATTAAATGCAATTGAAATAACAGAAATCTTTTTTAATACCGAACGTAATTATTTTTCTATACTTTTATGTACTGCTTTACTCCAAGTAGTCGACGACAAAGAAATAAAGGAGTTTATAAAAGAAGGAAAAGAAATTTCAGAAAAGCAAATAAGAGTATTTCATGAAATTTTAGTAAAAGAACAACTTCTTGGCAATACCTCAACCGCTATGGAAGTAACCGATTCAACTGTGCTTCCTTTTTCGAATAAACTTATTGTTACCTTATTTCACGCTTTGAATAGCATCGATGTAACGTTGCTTGGCCATGCGGTGTCCGTGTCGCTGCGTACAGACTTGGTCGCCAACTATCAAAAATTCATTGCAGAAATATTGATTTATGCTGGTAAAGGGTTTAATTTATTGGTTGATCGCGGCTGGCTCCAGCAGCCTCCGATGGCACCCAATCGAAAAGAACTTGAAAATATGAAATGAAGAGAAAAAAGGTTTGTCTACACGAAAACCTTTTCTATTTTAGTGACCTTAATGATGATAATAACCCTCTAAAGTCAATTTACCCAAATTTTTTCCATTCACCAATACTCTTTTATCTTGTAGAATAGAAAAAGGGGGGTTAGGAAATGGACTTAAAAGCAGGTTTATGGCAGCAACAATCTTTGAAATTGGCAATGACGCAGGAATTGACGCAAGCAATTGCACTTTTACAATATTCAGCCCAAGAGCTTTCTTCTTTTTTAGAAAACAAGGCGCTTGAAAATCCCCTGCTACAAGTTGAGAATAACAACATTCAGCCTATTAACCCATTAATAGACCGCAATCGGCGGAAACATACGAAAAATACAGAAAACAAGTGGATTGAACAAATTGCAGCAAAGTCATCCTCGATGGAAGACCAATTGCTAAATCAGCTCAATCTTCATAAATACTCTAGTATTCAATTAAAAATAATTAAACATTTGATTCAGAATCTTGATGTAAACGGATACTTAACCTCCGGACCAGAGGAAATTGCAGATAAATTTGGGGTCGATTTGGAACTAGTTGAAGAGAGCATTATTGTGATTCAAGCCTTGGAGCCTGCTGGAATCGGGGCTAGGAACCTCCAGGAATGTTTATTAATTCAGGTAGAACGGGAAAATCTTAAAGATGATTTAGCGCTAAGTATTCTAACGGACTACTTCGTACCGTTTGCTGAAAAGAAATGGAAGCAAATTGCAAAAGAACTGGAAATTCCCATGCAACGGATACAAGAAGTATTTGATACCATACAGAAGCTGAATCCACGACCTGGAGCACTTTTAGAGCAGGAAAATGCATCTTATATAATCCCGGATGTTATCGTTGAAAAGTTTGGCGATCAGTTTTCCGTACGATTGTGTGATGACATTATCCCCAAATTAAGCTTTAACGATCACTATTACCAAAAATTTAATGCAAACCATGATCCACAGGTAGGTCGATTTTTGCAGGAAAAGCTGCAGGATTATCAGTGGATACTGAGAAGTATTGAGCAGCGAAAAGAAACCTTAACAAGAGTGGCTGGGAAAATTGTTGAAAAACAGACCCTTTTTTTTGAAAAAGGGCGAGAATATCTCGTTCCGATGACCATGAAGGAAATCGCGGTAGAGCTGGATATTCATGAATCAACTGTAAGCCGAGCAGTTAAGGATAAATTCGTTCAGACCCCAGCTGGAACCTTTTCGTTGAAATCCTTTTTTACAAGCACAATTCAAACGGTTTCAAACGATAATACTTCCTCTAGTCAGGTGAAAAACGCTATAGCTGCTATGGTTGAAAAAGAAAACAAACAGAAACCTTTATCCGATCAAGAAATAGTGGAAAGACTAAAAAGCACCCAAGGTATCGTGGTTTCAAGGCGAACGATCGCTAAGTATCGAGATCAGCTGGGAATTCATTCCTCATCCAAAAGAAAAAGGTTTGATTGAAAGGAATAGAACAATGACGCAAACAGTGATTACCTTCTATACAAGACAACGCTGTCCACTTTGTGAGAAAGCAAAAAAAATAATCCTTGAATTAAAGGAAGAATGGAACTTTACATTAGAGGAAATGGATATTGATGAAAGTGATGAATTAACTGAGCTGTATGGAATAATGATTCCTGTGGTTCATATTAATGGAGAAGAAGCTGCTTTTGGAATCATTAACAAAATCGACATAAGTAACCGTTTGCAAGAAAAATCTAAAAACTTTTAAGTTGAAAAAGGTTTTCACTCCTGTTAGAATGTAATTTGTTAGCAGGGGTGATTTTTTTTCGGTAGAGTGGGACATAATTTGTCTATGGTGGACATTTTACGACCAACTACATATTATGTAAGGAGCAAGGTGTTATGCAATCACTCATCGATATCCAAAAAAGATTATTACCTGACCTCCTTCAGGTGCTACATAAACGATATTCTATCCTTAGGCATATTGGTTTTATGCAGCCCGTTGGAAGACGTAGTCTTGCTACCAATCTTGGCTATACAGAACGAGTCCTTCGCAGTGAAGTTGATTTTCTTAAGGAACAAAATCTCGTTTCTATTAACAATATTGGAATGAGTTTGACCCTTGAAGGGAAAAATTTACTAGAAGACTTAGAAGAAATGATACGCGAATTAATCGGTATTGACGTAATGGAACTGGAGTTGAAGCACCGCCTTAAAATTCGTAAGGTCGTGATTGTTCCAGGTAACAGTGATGAGTCCTTATTGGTGAAGGATGACCTGGGTAAGGCCAGTGCAATTTGCATGAAAAACTACTTAACAGGAAAAAATATTATCGCTGTAACTGGCGGCTCAACCATGGCAGCTGTTGCAAATGTACTTACACCAGAGCTTGGTAAAAAGGATCTTCTTTTTGTTCCTGCTCGCGGCGGAATTGGTGAGGATGTTCAAAACCAGGCAAATACAATTAGCTCGATTATGTCAAAAAATACAGGTTCAAAACATCGTGTATTCTATGTACCTGACCAAGTTAGTAATGAAATTTATGAATCCCTGATTAAAGAGCCAGAAATCCATGAAGTGTTAAATTTAATTAAATCGGCAAGCATGGTTCTTCATGGTATAGGGGACGCTATCACAATGGCTGAAAGAAGAAAGTCAAAACCTGAGGTTAAGCAAAAGCTAGAGAATCAAGCGGCAGTCGGGGAAGCATTCGGCTACTATTTTAATGAAAAAGGTGAAATAGTCCATAAGGTTTTAACAATTGGACTCCAACTAGAAGACCTCGCACAGATTCCAAATGTGATTGCTGTTGCAGGCGGAGCCTCAAAGGCAAAAGCAATAAAGGCATATATGAAAAAAGCACCACCTTCGACGATATTAATCACAGATGAAGGTGCAGCAAGAAAGTTATTAAAAGGTTAATCCCTTTTTAAATAAGGCTGTTTTCGTAAGAAAGTTGTTAAAATCTTAAAGCCGATTTTAACGTGAAAATAGTCATTTTGGCTTTAGAATTTAGTTTTCTAGCTCTTTTCTAAGAAAAGAGCCTAAATAAAACCTTTTCTAGGAGGAATTTACAATGACAGTAAAAGTTGGTATTAATGGATTTGGTCGTATCGGCCGTAACGTATTCCGTGCGGCATTAAATAATTCAGAGATGGAAATCGTAGCAATTAACGATTTAACTGATGCAAATATGCTTGCGCATCTTTTAAAATACGATACAGTCCATGGAACACTTCAACAAGATGTTACCGTTGACGGTCAATACCTAGTTGTTGGCAACCAAAAGGTAAAAGTACTTGCTGAACGCGATCCTGCTCAACTAGGCTGGGGAGAGCTTGGCGTTGAAGTAGTGGTTGAATCAACAGGACGTTTCACTAAGCGTGAAGATGCTGCAAAACACCTTGAAGCAGGTGCGAAGAAGGTTATTATTTCAGCTCCAGCATCAAACGAAGATATTACAATTGTAATGGGTGTTAACGAAGACAAATACGATGCTGCTAACCACCATGTATTATCAAATGCATCTTGTACAACTAACTGTCTAGCTCCTTTTGCGAAGGTATTAAATGATCAATTCGGAATTAAACGTGGAATGATGACTACTATCCACTCTTATACAAATGACCAGCAAATCCTTGATTTACCACATAAGGACTACCGTCGTGCACGTGCAGCAGCTGAGAACATGATTCCTACTTCAACTGGTGCAGCAAAAGCAGTTTCTTTAGTTCTACCAGAACTTAAAGGTAAATTAAACGGTATGGCTGTTCGTGTACCAACTCCAAACGTTTCTATCGTTGACTTAGTTGCAGAGCTAGAAAAGGATGTAACAGCTGACGAAGTGAATGCAGCATTAAAAGCAGCAGCTGAAGGTCCATTAAAAGGAATTCTACACTATAGCGAACTTCCATTAGTTTCTACTGACTATAATGGCAGCCCTGCTTCATCATCAATCGATTCATTATCAACAATGGTTCTTGAAGGCAATATGGTTAAAGTATTATCTTGGTATGACAACGAAGTTGGTTACTCAAGCCGTGTTGTTGACCTTATTGGATATATCGCTCAAAAAGGTCTATAATCTTTAGTTGGCTGAGGTTGGAAATTTTTTCATCAAAAGGCTATAATGATTTAGGGTATTTCAAAGGGGAGCGGGGAACATTCCCCCTCCCTTTTTTTGTGTAAATAATGCTTGTCCAGCTGCAGCGCCTAGGGGCTCGGGGTCATAAGCCAATCCGTCAAGAAGGTTAAAGAACAACCTTCTTGCCGGCTCGTCTTATGCCTGTCGCCCCTGGTCAAGGCGCTTCCGCATTTCTAACTAGGAGGCTTTTCGCATGAACAAGAAAACATTAAAAGATGTTGATGTTAAAGGAAAACGCGTATTCTGCCGTGTGGATTTTAACGTACCGATGCAAGATGGGAAAATTACGGATGAAACAAGAATTCGCGCTGCATTACCAACCATTCAGAACTTAATCGATCAAGGTGCAAAGGTCATTTTGGCAAGCCATTTCGGACGTCCGAAGGGTAAAGTTGTAGAAGAGATGCGCTTAACTCCAGTTGGTGTAAGACTTTCTGAGCTAATTGGTAAAAACGTTCAAAAAGCGGATGAAGCTTACGGTGATTCTGTTAAATCTTTAATAGAAACCATGAATGAAGGCGATGTTCTTCTTCTTGAAAACGTACGTTTTTATCCTGGTGAAGAAAAGAATGATCCAGAGCTCGCGAAATCCTTTGCTGAACTTGCTGATGTTTATGTAAATGACGCATTTGGTGCTGCTCACAGAGCCCATGCTTCTACAGAAGGTATTGCACACCATCTTCCTGCTGTATCTGGTCTTTTAATGGAAAAAGAGCTAGATGTTCTTGGAAAAGCTCTATCAAATCCTGAGCGTCCATTTACGGCGATTATTGGCGGTGCGAAGGTAAGGGACAAAATTGGTGTTATTGAAAATCTATTAGAGAACGTTGATAACTTAATTATTGGCGGCGGACTGGCGTATACATTCGTAAAAGCAAACGGTCATGAAATTGGAAAATCACTTCTTGAAGAAGACAAGATTGATTTAGCCAAAACGTTCATGGAAAAGGCAAAAGAAAAAGGTGTTAATTTCTATATGCCTGTGGACGCTATCGTTGCAGATGATTTCTCTGCAGATGCGAATACTAAGGAAGTTGCTATTAATGAGATTCCTGCAGACTGGGAAGCTCTTGATATTGGACCAAAAACAGCTGAAATTTATCGTGATGTGATTCAAAAATCAAAATTAGTCATTTGGAACGGACCAATGGGCGTGTTTGAAATCGATAAATTTGCTGGTGGTACGAAGGCAGTTGCTGAAGCCCTTGCAGAAGCAGAAGGTACATACTCAGTAATTGGCGGCGGAGACTCTGCAGCAGCAGTTGAGAAATTTGATTTAGCAGAAAAAATGAGCCATATTTCAACAGGCGGCGGTGCTTCACTTGAATTTATGGAAGGCAAAGAGCTCCCAGGAGTAGTAGCATTAAACGATAAATAGAAAAGTGGAAGCGCCTAGGCGCTGGAACTGGACATATTGAAAGGAAGTGCCCCAATGCGTAAACCGATTATTGCAGGTAACTGGAAAATGAATAAAACACTTGCTGAGGCAAAGAGCTTTACGGAAGAAGTAAAAGGACTTGTACCTCAAGCGGACAAAATCGATTCTGTTATTTGTGCCCCGGCTATATTTTTACAAAATCTTGTAGAAATTACGGAAGGTACAGAAGTAAAAATTGGCGCTCAAAATATGCATTTTGAAGAGAGCGGAGCGTTTACCGGTGAAATCAGCCCAAAACCTCTTTCTGAAATTGGCGTTCAATATGTGATTATTGGTCATTCTGAGCGCAGAGAAATGTTCAATGAAACCGATGAGTCTGTAAACTTAAAGACACTTGCAGCCTTTAAATATAATTTAACACCAATTGTTTGCTGTGGTGAAACACTAGAACAGCGTGAAAATGGCGAAACTATGGATTTTGTAGGATCTCAAATTCAAAAAGCATTGACTGGTTTAACGGATGACCAAGTGAAACAAACTGTTATTGCCTATGAACCTATTTGGGCAATTGGAACTGGTAAATCATCTACTTCACAAGATGCGAATGATGTATGTGCACATATACGTCAGGTAGTTGCCGGGCAGTTCAGTGAAGATGTCGCTAATGCTGTTAGAATCCAATATGGCGGCAGTGTGAAACCAGAAAATATTAAAGAATATATGGCACAGCCAGATATCGATGGTGCACTTGTAGGCGGAGCCAGCCTTGAAGCTCGCTCATTCTTGCAGCTATTGGAGGCAGGAAGCTATGAGTAAGTCTCCCGTTGCCCTCATCATTCTAGATGGATTTGGATGCAGGGATGAACAAAAAGGGAATGCAGTCTTTCATGCAAAAAAACCGAACTTCGATCGGTATTGGAGTCATTTTCCGCACTCGCATTTAACGGCTTCAGGCGAGGCAGTAGGGCTTCCTGAGGGACAAATGGGTAACTCCGAAGTGGGCCATTTAAATATCGGTGCCGGCCGTATTGTTTACCAAAGCTTAACACGTGTGAATATTGCGATTCGCGAAGGTGAATTTGATAAAAATGAAACCATCTGCAGTGCGATGGACCATGTAAAGAAAAATGGAACAAACCTCCACTTATTCGGTTTATTATCGGATGGCGGTGTACACAGCCATATTAACCATATGTTTGCACTCTTAAAGATGGCGAAAGAAGAAGGAATAGAGAAGGTTTACATTCATGGCTTCCTTGATGGACGTGATGTTGGCCAGAAAACAGCTGCAACATATATTCAACAAACTCTGGATAAAATGAATGAGTATGGCGTTGGAGAATTTGCTACCATTTCTGGACGCTATTATTCAATGGACCGTGACAACCGCTGGGAGCGTGTTGAAAAGTCATACTGTTCCATGGTTTATGGCGATGGACCTACTTACAGTAATCCGTTAGAAGTAGTAGAGGATTCCTACCAGCATGGTATTTTTGATGAATTCGTCATTCCTTCCGTAATCACAAAGGAAGACGGACAGCCTGTTGCGACCATTCAGGAAAATGATGCAGTCATTTTCTATAATTTCCGTCCTGACCGAGCGATTCAAATTTCTAACGTATTTACAAACGAAGATTTCCGAGCTTTTGATCGTGGAGAAAAACATCCGAGAGACTTATTTTTTGTATGTTTAACCCATTTCAGTGAATCGGTAAACGGGTATGTTGCGTTTAAACCGTCTAATCTGGATAACACATTAGGAGAGGTTTTAGCGCAAAATGGATTGAAGCAATTAAGAATTGCCGAGACCGAGAAATATCCTCATGTTACTTTCTTTATGAGCGGCGGCCGTGAAGATAAGTTTCCAGGTGAAGAGCGAATTTTAATCAACTCACCAAAGGTTGCAACCTATGATCTGCAGCCTGAAATGAGTGCCTATGAAGTGACAGACGCGCTACTTGCGGAAATACAGGCAGATAAGTTTGACGCCATTCTTTTAAATTTTGCAAATCCAGATATGGTTGGACATTCTGGAATGCTTGAACCAACAGTTAAGGCAATTGAAACGGTTGATGAATGCTTAGGAAAAATTGTTGATTTAATTCTTCAAAAAGGTGGTACAGCTATTATTACAGCTGACCATGGTAATGCCGATGAAGTAATCACGCTTGAAGGTGATCCCATGACCGCTCATACAACCAGTCCTGTGCCTGTAATTGTTACGAAAAATGGTGTAGAGCTGCGTGACGGCGGTATCTTAGGCGATTTAGCTCCTACGATTCTCGATCTTCTGGGAGTACAACAGCCAGCTGAAATGACAGGAAAAACATTAATTAAATAATTTTTTATATAAAAAGGAGAGAATAAAATGCCATTTATAGCAGATGTATATGCACGTGAAGTATTAGATTCCCGCGGTAACCCAACAGTAGAAGTTGAAGTTTTTACAGAATCAGGAGCTTTTGGCCGAGCGTTAGTACCAAGCGGTGCTTCCACTGGTGAATATGAAGCAGTAGAACTTCGCGATGGAGATAAAGAACGTTACCTTGGCAAAGGTGTATTGAAAGCTGTAGCTAATGTTAACGAAATTATTGCTCCACACCTTGTTGGCGAAGAATTTAGTGTATTAGATCAAGTTTCTGTCGATCACGCTTTAATCGAGCTTGATGGAACTGAAAATAAAGGTAAATTAGGTGCTAATGCAATTCTAGGTGTATCTATGGCAGTAGCTCATGCTGCAGCAAACTACTTAGATGTTCCTTTATATCAATACCTTGGCGGTTTCAACGCGAAGCAGCTTCCTGTTCCAATGATGAACATCGTAAACGGCGGAGAGCATGCGGATAACAACGTTGATATTCAAGAATTCATGGTAATGCCTGTAGGAGCTCCAAACTTCAGAGAAGCTCTTCGGATGGGTACTGAAATTTTCCACAGCTTAAAATCTGTTCTTAAAGAAAAAGGACTTAACACAGCAGTTGGAGATGAAGGCGGATTTGCTCCAAACCTAGGATCAAACGAAGAAGCACTTCAAACGATTGTACAAGCAATCGAAAAAGCTGGCTATAAGCCTGGTGAAGAAGTATTCTTGGCAATGGATGCTGCATCTTCTGAGTTCTATAACAAAGAAGATGGAAAATACCACCTTGCTGGTGAAGGCGTTGTTAAAACTTCTGCTGAAATGGTTGATTGGTATGAAGAGCTTTCAAATAAATATCCAATTATCTCAATTGAAGATGGTTTAGATGAAAACGATTGGGAAGGTCACAAGCTTTTAACTGAGCGTATTGGAAACAGAGTTCAATTAGTTGGTGATGACTTATTTGTTACAAATACTAAGAAGCTTTCTGAAGGTATCACTAATGGTATCGGAAACTCAATCCTAATCAAAGTAAACCAAATCGGTACATTAACTGAAACATTTGATGCAATTGAAATGGCGAAGCGTGCTGGCTATACTGCTGTTATTTCTCACCGTTCTGGTGAAACAGAAGATAACACAATTGCTGACATCGCAGTTGCAACAAACGCAGGTCAAATCAAAACAGGTGCTCCTTCACGTACAGACCGTGTAGCGAAATACAACCAATTGCTTCGTATCGAAGACCAATTAGGTGAAACAGCACAATACAACGGATTAAAATCTTTCTATAACCTAAGAAAATAATCATCTTAGCGAAGGCGCTCATTGACGAATGAGTGCCTTTCTTTGTCTGGAGTAGCCGAAGCAAGCGTGAGAAGAAAAGAGGTTACGGTCAATGCAGAGGGGCTGGAGTGAATGAAGCATGAGCAGAAAAGAGGTTACGGTCAATGCAGAGGGGCTGGAGTGACCGAAGCATGAGTAGATTAGAGGTTACGGTCAGTGCAGAGGGGCTGGAGTGACCGAAGTGTGAGAAGAAAAGAGGTTTTGGTCAATGCAGGGGTGCTGGAGTGACCGAAGCGTGAGTAGATTAGAGGTTACGGTCAGTGCAGAGGTGCTGGAGTGACCGAAGTATGAAATGAATAGGGTTCACGGTAACTCCAGCGGTGCTCTAGTTTCAGAACGGTTTGACATATCGGATAATCTCCTAAAAGCTGACACAAACACTAGTATTGTTAAAAGGTCAATATTATGGTACATTAAAAATACTGTGAAATGTACGAACTAACAGGAGGTGGCTTACATGCATGCATTGGTTGTTACATTATTAGTAATCGTGAGTATTGGACTTATTCTAGTTGTTTTATTGCAATCAGGTAAAAGTGCTGGATTATCTGGTGCCATTTCAGGTGGTGCTGAAACATTATTTGGTAAGCAAAAAGCACGAGGACTTGATTTAGTTCTACATCGTATTACCATTGTATTATCCGTTCTTTTCATTATCCTTGCGGTATTGGTTGCATACTTCGAAGTTTAATAAAGAATGCTCAAAAACCTGTCTCTAAAGTCAGGTTTTTTTTATGCACAAAAATCGAAGGCTTATTTCTGGAATGTTAGCCAATTCTTTGCTTAAACTAAGATAACGGATTTTATAGAACTGAAGGAGTTTTAACTATGAAAATTGCTGTACCAAAGCCCTTTACCTTTAAAGGAGGAAAACGAGCGGTTCTTTTACTTCACGGATTCACAGGAAATTCGGCTGATGTCCGGATGTTGGGACGCTTTTTAGAAAAAAGGGGATATACCTGTCATGCACCGCACTATAAGGGACATGGTGTTCCACCAGAGGAGCTAGTGCACACTGGCCCTGAAGATTGGTGGCAGGACGTAATAAATGGCTATAGTTTTTTAAAAAATCAAGGACACGAAGAAATTGCAGTCGGCGGACTTTCACTTGGCGGCGTATTTTCCTTGAAATTGGGTTACACTGTACCTATAAAAGGTGTATTTCCAATGTGTGCACCCATGTATATAAAAAGTGAAGAAGTGATGTATCACGGAATTCTTGAGTATGCACGCGAATATAAGGAACGAGAAGGAAAAAGCGAAGAACAAATTGAACTAGAAATGAATGAGTTTTCAAAAACACCGATGAATACCTTAAAGGCTCTGCAAGAATTAATTGCAGATGTTCGCAATCATGTTGATATGATTTACGCTCCAACATTTGTTGTTCAAGCACGTCATGACAAAATGATAAACACAGATAGTGCAAACATCATTTACAATGAAGTGGAATCCGTCGTGAAAGAAATAAAATGGTATGAAGAATCAGGACATGTGATTACGCTAGACAAAGAACGTGATCAGCTTCATGAAGATGTTTACGCCTTTTTAGAAAAATTAGATTGGAAGAATTAATCCTTTGAGGAGGGATTTTATTGGAAGATAATATTCAACTGCACGTTGACAAGCTATTACAATATATGAAGGACGAGGCTTACAAGCCTTTGACTGTTCAAGAGCTAGAAGAGGCCTTTGGTATTTCAGATTCTAGTGACTTTAAGGAATTTGTAAAAGCACTTGTGCAAATGGAAGAAAAGGGACTAGTCGTCCGTACTCGCAGCAATCGCTACGGCTTGCCGCAAAAAATGAACTTAATCCGTGGAAAATTAACAGGTCACGCAAAAGGATTCGCCTTCGTGATTCCGGATGAGCCTGGGATGGATGATATTTTTATTCCGCCAAATGAAACGAATACAGCGATGCACGGAGATACTGTACTTGCCCGTATTTCATCAGAAAGCTCGGGACAGCGCAGAGAAGGCAGCGTCATTCGCATTCTTGAACGAGGGGTTCAGCAAATTGTAGGTACCTATGTAGAAAGCAAAAGCTTTGGTTTTGTTATTCCTGATGACAAAAAGTTTGCTAGTGACATTTTTATACCCAAAGCAGCATCCAAGGGTGCAGTTGAAGGTCATAAAGTTGTCGTTAAGTTAATCACCTATCCAGAAGGCCGGAAGAGTGCTGAAGGTGAAGTCATTACGGTCCTAGGTCATAAAAATGACCCAGGTGTGGATATTCTATCTGTTATTCATAAACATGGTCTGCCGATGGCGTTCCCTGATGAAGTTTTAAAGCAGGCAAATGAGACTCCTGATACGATTGACGAAAGCGAACTGGCGAACCGCCGCGATTTACGGAATGAAACCATTGTCACAATAGATGGAGCTGACGCAAAGGATCTTGATGATGCTGTAACGGTGACGAAGCTTGAAAATGGCAATTATAAGCTTGGCGTACATATTGCGGATGTAAGCTATTATGTGAAAGAAGGAACGCCCATTGACCTCGAGGCCGAAGAACGTGCTACGAGTGTTTACTTAGTAGACAGGGTTATTCCGATGATTCCACATCGTTTATCCAATGGTATTTGTTCACTCAATCCCAAAGTGGATCGTTTAGTACTGTCATGTAATATGGAAATCAACGACGAAGGTCAAGTGGTTAGTCATGAAATTTTTCAAAGCGTGATTAAAACGACTGAGAGAATGACCTATTTCGATGTAAATAAGATACTAGTTGATAAAGATGAAGAAACACGGAGCCGTTATGAGTCTCTTGTTCCGATGTTCGAACAAATGGAAGAGCTGGCACAAATATTGCGTGAAAAGAGAATGAAGCGCGGGGCTATCGATTTTGATTTTAAAGAATCAAAGGTATTGGTTGATGAAGAAAGTAAACCGATGGATGTTGTTCTTCGCGAGCGTTCAGTAGCGGAAAGGTTAATAGAAGAATTTATGCTTTGTGCCAATGAAACAGTCGCAGAGCACTTTCACTGGATGGAAGTTCCGTTTATTTACCGGATTCACGAGGATCCAAAGGAAGATAAGCTAAGAAGATTTTTTGAGTTTATCACTAATTTTGGATACATTGTCAAAGGTACAGCCAATGATGTTCATCCAAGGGCTCTTCAAGAAATAATTGAAGAAGTTCAAGGCAAGCCGGAAGAAATGGTTATTTCGACCGTTATGCTCCGTTCTATGCAACAGGCGAAATACGATCCAGAAAGCCTAGGACACTTTGGATTATCAACAGAGTTTTATACTCATTTCACATCGCCTATTCGAAGGTATCCTGATACCATTGTTCATCGCTTAATCCGGACGTATCTTATTGAAGGAAAGCTTGATGAGACAACAAGGGAAAAATGGAATGCGAGATTACCGGAAATTGCTCAGCATTCATCTAAGATGGAGCGCCGTGCGGTTGATGCAGAACGTGAAACGGATGAGCTCAAGAAAGCTGAATACATGGAAGACAAGATTGGTGAAGAGTATGATGGTATTATCAGCTCAGTGACCAATTTTGGAATGTTTGTCGAGCTTCCCAATACGATTGAAGGTCTCGTTCATGTTAGCTACCTGACAGATGATTATTATCGGTTTGATGAGCGCCATTTTGCGATGATTGGCGAGCGGACAGGTAATGTATTCCGAATTGGCGATGAAATCACCGTTAGAGTGGTAAAGGTCAATAAAGATGAGCGTTCGATTGACTTTGAAGTCGTGGGCATGAAAGGAACTCGCCGCGAGCGGTCAGAGAATACGAGAGTATTTAAAACAGGCAGTGACACGAAAAAGCCGCGCCGCAATAAAACAGAGGGTCGTGGTGGTCAAAAGTCTGAGAGTAGTGCTCAAGGCTCAGGTACGAGAAAGAAAAAGAAGTTTTACGACAATGTACCGAAAAATAAAAGCACGAAGCGGAAAAATAAGAAAAGATAATTTTGGAGAGGGTCTCTTGCGGGACTCTCTTTCAATTGTGATGAATACGGTTTTCTGCTAAAATAAACCCATAACGAGGTGAGAGACATGCCAAAAGGTATAGGGAAAGTGGTTGCGCAAAATAAAAAGGCATACCATGATTACTTTATAGAAGAAACGTACGAGGCTGGTATTGTTCTTCAAGGGACAGAAATTAAGTCAATTCGTGCTGGAAAAGTGAATTTAAAGGATTCTTATGCAAGAATTCATAACGGTGAAATGCATTTATTAAATATGCACGTAAGCCCATATGAGCAAGGGAACCGCTTCAATCATGATCCTTTAAGACAAAGAAAGCTTTTGCTCCATAAGCGGGAAATTAACAAGCTATTTGGAGAAACAAGAGAAGCAGGCTATGCGCTTATACCAGTAAAGATTTACTTGAAAAATGGATTTGCAAAAGTTTTGTTAGGATTAGCAAAAGGTAAGAAGAATTATGACAAACGTGAAGTCTTGAAGCAAAAAGAGGCAAAACGCGATATTGAGCGTGCATTCCGTGATCGTCAAAAAATGTAATTACAAATACTTACAATTGAAAAATGCTCGAAGTGTGTTATAATAAGTTTGTCGCTGAGATACGCGACAGAAACTTTTGCTCAAACTATTGTTGAGCATCCTACGCTTGCTAAAATCTTTAACTAGGTTTCAGCACATTTTATAATGGGGGCGCTAAGGATTCGACAGGGGTAGTTCGAGCTTAGGTTGCGAGTCGAGGGGATCGGCCTCGTTAAAACGTCAACGCCTATAACTGGCAAAACTAACAACAACCTAGCTTTCGCAGCTTAATAACTGCATAGCTGTTCGCCCCTCCATCGCCTATGTGGTAGGGTAGCGGACTCACTCTAAGTAGGCTACGCCGGAGTCCACCGTCTGAGGGCGAAGGAAGAGAACAACCAGACTAGCTGACCGGCCGCCTGTCGGCAGGCAAATGGATCAGCGAAGCGCCAATATGTCGACTACACTCGTAGAAGCTTAAGTGCCGTTATCTTTGGACGCGGGTTCGATTCCCGCCGTCTCCACCATACATAAGGTGGATAACAAGATCAGCTGATGCTGGTCTTTTTTTTTGTTAATTTTTATATCTTATAAATAATTCTGTTTTTAAAGTTAATGAGTGTTTTATAATCTGACTTAGAAAGTCTAAGCGAGGCAATATATGGAACTTGCACGTCCCGCCGTCTCCAGCTCTTTCAAATCATAACAAATTGTAACTTTGTCTTAGATTATTAAGTAAAGACATTTGTCCAACCCTTCGCTGGTCTAGGGTTTAGCTTTCTGATGAATACCTATGTCTTTCGGTCTCAATTTGAGCACACCATAGGGTAGAGGTTATCTAAGCTACCTTTATTCTCTTATAGCAATCCTTCCTTTGGAATTTTCACATTCATTTGAATGTCCATACTAAAATAAAGGCTTAATCTACAGTTATACTATATTCATAATGTCATCATATTTTATAAAGTCTTGAATGTACCAGTGTTTATAATGAATTTTGTTTTTAAAAGCCTTTTCTTTAACTTGTTTATACCATATTTGTACCTTATTCCAATGTTTAAATAAGTTACTAATTTGATGCCCCTTTTTTCCTTCCTCTGTAAAAAGGACTGACATCATTTGTTTAGGAACTTTTTCTTCAAAGCCCATGGCACGCCGAGCTAATACAAATGCAGCACTCTGGTGAACGGAAAGACCATGGCCCTTTTGATATTTGACCCTTCCAATCAATGATGAATAATAAGCGGGGACTTGTATAAGGGAAAGTTTCTCAATTACACATTTCGAAATCAATGTAGTAATAATCTTTCTATAAACAAAGTTACTACTCATGCGATTGAACTTTTTATTTTTACTTAATTGGTTTCTAAAATATAGATCCTCGATGGCAATTATTTTTATCCCATTTGATTTTACCCATTTTATTACGGAAGTAATCGTGTTTCCTAAAATCCAATTACGTTTATTCGTTCTAACTGTATTTACATCATTCATCCAAAATACTTTACTTACACAATAATTTCCATTTTGATGAACGATTGTAACGGCTAAATTATCTGGATTTATATCAATTCCTGCACAACCTTCCGTAAAATCAAAGGAAGTCTCAATTATTTGGTCGTTTGTCAAATGAACGGAATATTTTCCATCTTCACGTATAATTCGAACACTATATGCTTTTCCACTGGATAAATAGCTAAGGATACTCAAAATACTTTTTTCGGAGAATTGTACGACAAAATGTAAGCGGTCATTCTTTCTAGGGGATTGTGGGTTTAAAACTCTCATTTCTACTAAATTTTTTTGTAAAAAACGCAATTTAATATTTTCATTTCCACCTCTTGAAGCTTCTCCACGAGAAAAAATTGCATTCGTTCGGGAATCCCTCCATACCTCTTTTGTAATTTTATTTTTATTTAATAACATAAGCCTCTTTTTGGTTCCATCAACCACCTTCGGAACAGTATCATTTTTAATATGATATTGATAATAATTCATTTTCTTTGACAATTTATTAATTCGAGATTTTTTCGCCGAAATTATTTCTGCTTTTTTCGGACTGCTTGACTTTTTTATCTTTTCAACTTTTTTTTCAATTTTCTGTATTGCTACTTTATATTGTTCTACATACAACGGTAACAATTCTTTTTGAGCAGAAATTGAACTTTCCGATTCTAGGAAAGCATCTCTCATATAACGGGAATTATTTAGAAACAGGGGCTTTGCTTTAGCAACTGCCTCTTTACGATTAAATCCCTCAAAAATTCTTTCGCGGATATACCGCTTTGCAGATTGGTATTTCCGCATGAGTTGGTCTAGTATCGTAGAATCAGTCACTGATGGATTAAGAATAATTCCCGTATGAGTAGTTGGATGTTTTAATAAATTTCTAGACATCCTATATTCCTCCTTTCTACTTTTAAGATGTTATTAATTTTTTAACTTTTTTACATTCTTTTGAAGTAGGGGATATTATCAAAAATTAAGGCAATACACAAAAAACAGGAACATATATTCTTATTTTTATTATACGAAATACCCCTTTGTAACACAAGTAGTAAACTAAATATTCTTAAAATAATGCTGATTAATAACCTTCGTTAGCAGAGTTACCATTAATAGAAGTTGAAATAGTAGCTCTTTAACCAAACATCATGACCCAAATCCAACTATATTTTTGTTGAAGAATGAGTTTTTTCTTCTTTTGGTTATCTTTTTATATTTTTACTGGTTAATGCTTGATAATATTATCGTTAAATTAGTGGTAAATATGGTTAAAGTTAAACATATAAATGCTAGCCTTTTTTATTTGTATAAAATGCATAATTATAATTTTTTAGGATTAAAAATTCATTTTTATATTGCACGTAAAGTATTTTATGCTGTATTATTCTATCTATGAAGTTTTTCCTTCATAAATAAGATGTTAATAGATTGCATATCCGGCTCTGATATTTATTTTTGAATACTTAGAATATAAAAAAAATAGTTGTGTATGAAGGATTTGTTACTTTATAATGTTGATTATGAAGTTTTTCCTTCTTCACAACCGTGGGGGAAACTATCTATGGATCAAAAGACATTAAACCAAGTGATCAAAGAAAACTTTTCTTTACTGTCTCCCGGCCAGAAAAAAGTAGCAGAATTTTTCATTCAAAACATGAATGAAGCGGCGCTGCTTACGGCATACCAGGTCGGCAGAAAGGTTGGCGTTAGTGAAACCACGGTGATAAGACTTGCATACGCTCTTGGATTCAGCGGCTTTTCGCAGCTGCAGGAAAAACTTCGCAAAGATTGGCTCGTAAGAAAGGATACTCACAGTGAAGAAAGGTTGTCCTCAATGACGGAGGAGTTTTCAGAGAGTCTTCTCTTTACGAAGGTTGTAGACCAGGAAAGATTGATTTTGCAACAGTTATTACAGCAGTTAAACACAAATGAGGTTATGATGTCTGCAGAAGAAATTATTAAAGCTGATTCCGTCTATATCGGCGGATTTGGGAGTACCTATGGTGCAGCTTATTGGTTTTATTATACTCTCAAACAGATGAGGGGAAATGTATATCTATCCAGTCCAAACGGCTTCATGGCTGAAGATATATCAGACCTGACAGAACAATCGGTTGTCGTTGTTTTTTCCTTCCCACGGTATCGAAGAGAATCACTTAAACTAGTAAAACTTGCAGCTCAGCATGGTGCCAAAATTATTGCCGTTACGAATAAGCAATTATCACCAATCGGCCAGATTTCAGAAATGACATTAACAACAGAAGAACAAATGGAATCCGATCATCACTCGATTGCTTCCGTTATCACTTTATTGGAAGTACTTATCGCAGCGATCCATCATCAAGATATTGATAGAATCAGCATAAGACAGAAAAAGTTAGAAAAGGTCTATACAGAACAGGAATTATTTTTGGAATAAATCTTTGCCTAAAAATAAACTTAGGGGGTTTTTTTATTGAACAGCTTTTCAAAGGAGATTACAGCAAGTAATGAAGTACCAGTGAAATCATACGCTGATTATTTAAAGTTTATTATCCCATCCATATTAGGTGTTTTATTATTCATGATTCCATTTAAAGCAGAGGATGGAATCACGATACCGGTGGCTTATTTTGCTAACCAAATAAATGGTTTA
Organism: Bacillus sp. CZDM1; assembly: GCF_055502545.1. NCBI lineage: Bacteria > Bacillati > Bacillota > Bacilli > Caryophanales > Bacillaceae > Bacillus > Bacillus sp. CZDM1. Next base: position 168,646 of record NZ_JBUESO010000005.1, read on the forward strand.
TTAGGTGCAAGCATTCCACCCATTACCGTAGGAGTTATGGCTCTTTCTGTCATTGGCTCCTTTATTGCAGTTGTTATGAAACCAGCTTTTATCACGAATAGCTTGTTTCTTAGAAAACTGCTAACTGTAAACAAGTTTTGGCTGTCTGCACGTCTTTTAGGATTGATTTTTGCAGTCATCACACTATTTAAAATGGGTCCGGGTGCGATTTACTCAGAGAATACCGGCGCCCTATTACTCTATGATTTAATCCCGATTTTATTCACTACCTTTCTTTTAGCCGGTTTTTTATTACCTCTTCTATTAAACTTCGGGTTACTTGAATTTTTTGGTGCTTTATTAATAAAAGTAATGCGACCGGTATTTAAGCTTCCTGGACGTTCTTCATTGGACTGTCTTGCTTCTTGGGTAGGCGATGGAACCATTGGAGTCTTGTTAACAACCAAGCAATATGAGGATGGCTATTATACAAAACGTGAAGCAGCTGTTGTTGCAACCACCTTTTCAGTTGTTTCGATTACCTTTACCATTGTTGTCGCTCAATATTTAAAACTAGGTGATTATTTTATCCATTATTATATGACGGTTATTTTTGCAGGATTAGTTGCAGCATTTGTAATGCCACGAATCCCGCCGCTTTCAAGAAAACCCGATACTGGCTATGAAGGGATTGAATTTAAAGAAGAGAATGATATTCCTTCAGAATTTTCTCCTGCCCGCTGGGGTCTAAACCAAGCGCTAAAGAAGGCAAAGACCAATGAAAGTGTTTCACAGGTTGTTAGAGAGGGTATTGAGAACGTCTTAGACATGTGGATGGGTGTTCTGCCGATCGTAATGGCGATTGGAACAACAGCATTGATGATTGCTGAATATACTCCAGTGTTTACGATTATTGGTAAACCTTTTGAACCTATTTTAGCTTTAATGCAAGTTCCAGAAGCAGCAGAAGCAGCTCAAACGATGGTTGTTGGATTTGCAGACATGTTCTTACCTGCTGTTATTGGGAGCGGAATTGAAAGTGAAATGACTCGATTTATTATTGCCTGTGTTTCTGTTACACAGCTTGTTTATATGTCTGAAATGGGCGGCTTGCTTCTTGGTTCGAAGCTTCCAATTACCATTAAAGATCTAGTGCTCATTTTCTTCCTGCGTACCTTTATTACATTACCAATCGTAGTTGTCATTGCTCATATTATATTTTAATTGAACCTAGGGGATTATAAAGTGGAGATTAAAAGCATTGTATTACGACATATTAAAATGGATCTGTTAAATCCTTTCACAACGAGTGTAGGGACGGAATATGACAAGGATTTTATTCTCGTAGAAGTAAAAGCTAAAAGCGGGTTGTCCGGATGGGGTGAATCAGTTTCGATTATCGAACCGATTTACAATGAGGAAACGGTAAAAACCAATTGGCATATGATGAGTGATTTCCTGATTCCGCTTTTGTTAAAAGAGCCTATTCACCATCCGGATGAAGTTTCTGAGCGATTTAAGCCGATTCGCGGAAATTATAATGCAAAGGCTGCTCTGGAATGTGCCGTCTGGGATCTCTACGCAAGAGAGCAGAACATGCCGTTAGCGAAGGCCCTTGGCGGGACAAAAGACAAAATTGAAGTTGGCGTAAGTGTTGGGATCCAAGAATCTGAGTACAAAATGCTTCAACAAATTGAGGGCTATCTGAATGAGGGCTACAAAAGAATTAAGGTGAAAATAAAGCCTGATTGGGATGTTCATATCCTAAAGGCTATTCGGGGGCAATTTCCTGATATCGCGCTCATGGCAGACGCGAATTGTGCGTATACGCTCGAAGATATTGAACACCTTCAGAAACTGGATGAGTTTGATTTAACGATGATTGAACAGCCACTGGCTTGTGATGATATCATTGACCACTCAAGACTCCAGGCTAAACTGAGGACGCCTATTTGCTTAGACGAAAGCATTCATACAGTTGAGGATGCTCGTAAAGCGATTGAACTTGGCAGTTGTAAAATTATTAATTTAAAAATTGGCCGGGTCGGCGGATTGACCGAGTCGAAGAAGATTCATGATTTATGTGTGAAGAATGATATCCCGATGTGGTGCGGAGGAATGCTGGAAGCAGGTATTGGCAGAGCCCATAATATTGCGATTACCTCGTTAACGAATTTCACCATTCCAGGTGATACAGCACCATCGTCCCATTACTGGAAAGAGGATATTATTCAACCGGAAGTAGTAATGAATGAAGGATTTATCCTTGTTCCAGAACTCCCTGGAATCGGCTTTGAACCGTCGATAATAAAAATTGACGACCGAACATTGTATTCGAAAACATTTCATAGCTAAACTAAAAAAGCGGTCCAATTCTTAGTAAGAATTGGACCGCTTTTTTATACAAATTTACGGTGTTACTTTTTGAATACGGCCTTCGGCGTTGTATTCAAATGGTGATGGTAATGTTTTTACATAATCAACGGTTGCCTGTAGATCTTCAGGACCTACTTCTAAGCCCGTTGCTAAAGCACCAATACCATAGCTGGCATTACCATACATGTAATTATTTACTACCACTGAATATTCTTGGGCTGGGTCGATTTTGCTGCCATCTGGCAGGAATATGTCGACGATCTTACCCGTTTTAGTTGTATCGTCAAATGTGTAGGTATATTTAAAACCTGCAATATGGAAGTCTAGCCCTTTACCTGTAATTTGATTATTTAAAACAACTTCTAAATCAGCACCGCTTAAGCTAATCTTGTTTAGCACATTTCCGAATGGCTGAATGGAGAATAAGTCACCGAATGTTACATCACCCGCATCAAGCTGAGCACGTACTCCACCGCCGTTCATCAAGGCAAAATCCGTTTCCATCGCTTTTTTCATCCCGTCCGCAATTAAGTTTCCGAGGCCATTATCAGCAAACTCTGTTGCAGTAGATGGATAAGCTTTCAATAAAGTTGTTGCAGAATTACCAACTACCTCTGCCTTTATTGCAGCCACCTGTTCTTCATACTTTTTCATAATCGCTGAAACAGCTGGGTCTGGAGTGTAATCGGCTTGATAAACAGTTACCACTTCTGCCTCTTTCTTGAAAATATCACCTGTTTCAGGATTGATAACAAGATCCACATCAGAGAACGCTGAACCATAAGAATAGGCTTGGACAATCAACTTGTTATCTACGACTTTATCATTATATACATGATTGTGGGCAGAGAAAATCACATCAACCTCATCATCAACACTTTCTGCAATTCTAGTAGCATCAAACATATCTGTGTATCCATTTTGGCTGGCTGGATTGTGTGCAAGTACAACGATTGCTTCAATACCCTGTTCCTTTAGCTCTGCTGTATATTTGTTTATTGCCGCCGCTTCATCAGTAATTTGAAGATTCTCATTTCCTTTTGTGACAATCATATCTGGAGTTTCTTGTGTCACCACTCCGATAAACCCGATTTTTTGACCAGCCACTTCCTTAATTACATATGGCGCTTCCGTAATTAATTCACCTGTTGACTTATCAAAGGCATTCGCTGCTATTAGCGGGAAGTTCATGCCATCATAGCCTACAGTGCCTTTTCCAAGTGGATGATCGCCGCCATTCATCATGCGTTGCAATTCAGCAATACCCTCATCGAATTCATGGTTTCCAAGTGTACCAACATCCATGCCAATTGATTCTAGCACTTCAACCGTTGGTTCATCTTGATAAATAGCGGAGATTAGCGGGCTGCCGCCAACCATGTCTCCAGCATGTACAAGCAGTGTATTTTCGTTTGTTGCTTCACGCTGTCTGATGGCTGCAGCAGTGTATTCCATACTTCCTGCTAATACATCTTGCCCATCTTTTTTTAATTTCGTATCGGTATCCAGCTGTCCGTGTAAATCATTCAAGCCTAGCAGCTGAACATTAACTGGAGTGAAACCAATGTCTAAATTGAAAATTCCAAAGCCTGCTGAATCTGTTTCTCCAGTATAGGAAATGTTGCTGCCTTCTTTAATATACTTTTCAGCACTTGGTGATGTTGTGAATGTTACCTTCACATCTCCAGGGACTGGTGCTATTGACCAGTTATTATCTGCAGTTGGAGTAATGACTTCCATTTCAGTAATATAATCCATCAAAATTTGACGGTTTTCATCTGCAGAGTCAACGACTAATTCGCTTCCTTTTACTCCAGGGAAGTTACCGCCGCCGCCAGCACGATAGTTATTGGTAACAACAATAAAGTCTTGATTTGGATCCACAGGCTGACCATTATAAGTCAGATTCACAACACGGCTTGAATCTGAATTAATCACATTTCCAGCTGGGTCATATTTGGCTGGAGCAGTTACGTCAATTTGATATTGAACTCCATCGATGACATCAAAGTTATATACTTGGAACTTCGGATTTAATAATTCTTGTTCTTCTGTTTTATCAGGATCAATGGTATTGAACTTTCCAGCAGTCATTTCAATCCACTCTTTAACTACAGAGCCTTTGACTTTGACCGCTTTCAATGTATTATCATACAAGTATAAGTCTCCAGCACTTCTAATTGTTAAATCGCCTGCTTGGATTTCAGTATATTCTGCCACACCATTCCGGCCCGCTTTGAAAGGAGCACCAACTGATAGGATTGGCAGATCCTTGTATTCAGGCTTGCTTTGGGCAATGTATTTTTCTACATACCATTTTTGTGCATTTGTTACTACTTGGATGGATGGATCATCTTGTACAAGTGAGAAATAGCTGTGTATGTCATCAGTTGTTTTTCCGATAGGCGTATTTACATATTCTATAGTAGCTTCATGATCCGCTTTAACGGCATCTACGATAGATTGAACAGGCTTAACTTGTGTTGGCGAAGAAATTTCACGTGTTTTTGATTGAGAATCAGCAACCGTCCACTTGCCTTTTACTTTCACAAGATCTAGATCGATAATACCTAAAGAACCGCCGCCGTAACCAGCTTGAACGGCTGGAACGCCGTTGATGGTTCCTTTATCATTGTCTACACCTGAAAGCGGTTGACCATCAGTGCCCTTGAACAAACCGTCAAGTGCTTTAATGTCTTTTGCCGGGAATAATTTGTGAGTATGCGAGAATGTTAGCGCATCAATACCTGGTACTTCACTTAATGCGTAAATGACATCTTCTGAATTGGATTTGTTTCCGCTGAATCCAGAATGAGTCATGGCCACAATAATATCCGTGCCTTCTTCTCTCATCTGAGGAATAAATTTCTCTGCCGTTTCAACAATGTTTTTTGTAATTACTTTTCCGTCTAAATTAGCTTTGTCCCACTCGTTAATCTGAGGTGGTACGAAGCCGATAAAACCAACTTTGATCACATGGTTTTTACCGTGCCCATCAACCACTTTTTTGTTAATAATTTTGTAAGGGGTATACTTATTTATATCATTATCAGGATTTGTGTCATGGTCATCCACATAGACGTTGGCATTGATAACAGGAAAATTGGCGTCATCGTATGCTTCTTCAAGGAACTCAAGACCATAGTTAAACTCATGATTCCCTAAGGTAGCAATGTCGTAGTTCATTTGGTTCATCGCTTTAAATACGGGGTGAACCTCTCCATCTTGCAGCGGATCAATCTTTGCCTTATACGTACCTAATGGAGTTCCTTGAATTAAATCACCATTGTCTACCAGTACACTGTTTTTTACTTCAGAACGGGCATCTTTTACTAGGGCTGCAGTGCTGGCTAAACCAACCTTTAAATACTCTGCGTTTTTGTAATAATCGTAGTTTAGTAGATTTGTATGTAAATCTGTCGTTTCCATAAGACGCAACTCTACTATAGGATTTTTGTCTGCTTTAGGTGCCGCATATACTTGATTTGATGAAAAGAATGGAAATGCAAGAAGTGTTACTGCAAGAGATGATGATAATATTTTCTTTGCACTACGTAATGGTTTCTTTTTCAACATGTTCACCTTCCTAGTAATATAGTGTTTTTTATTACAAAAAACTGCAGAATCCCCCCCTAAGAAAAAGTTAAAAAGAAGAGTTCACTCATCACTGTGCTTAATTGGGTGAAATTATATGAAAATAGCACAGATATAAAATATATTCGTTCTTAATTAAGCACATTCCTTCTTTTTATAAAAATTTTTCTAACTTTTGGTGGTGATTCCTACCTAATAATAGAAAAATTCTTTATATACCGTAAGGGGAAGAAGTAATAGGTCAAAAGACAGCCCAATCTGCATTTTAATACTAACAACTATTCGATAATAATTCTCTTAATTAATGGAATCTTTACGAAGATTTAAAAAAATTAATAAATTTTAGAATTAGTAAAAAATATAGCTTTAAAGCAAAAAACGCTATCCTTCATATTATTGAAGGATAGCGTTTTTTATTAATGAGGAAGGTTATTATTCATCAAATTGTTATTTGGAATTTGCCCCATAGGTTGTCCCATCGCTTGACCCTGTGCCGGTGCAAATGCATTTCTATAAGTATTCATATCCTGCTCAGCAAGCTGTGGCACCTGATAGTAATGATGTTTATTTTGATAAATAGAGAGTTCATAGCCCATTTCAATGCAGTTTGGTACTGAATCCGCGAGCACGCGGCGCACAACTGGATTTGTTGTTTCTAGTGCTGCCATCGTTTTCATGGAAGCGCCTGATTTGCAGGATGCCAGCAAACAGCTTGAAATGTATTCATCATTAATCTCAGACACTGATTGCCAAGGCTTTTTCGCCTGAGATGGCTTCATACCATAGATGAAGTCATTTCCTTGTCTCATTTCATACCTAGAAGTAGGATGGGAAGGATTTTGTCCTGTCTTGAAACACTCTACAGTGATGTTGTATTCATCCTGTATAAATTTATATTGGCGATCCAGGATATCAAGTAATTCTGGATCCTTTACGTGTTGACGTAACATCAGATACTGATTCAGTGTACCAACAGCAGCCCCTAGTACTTCATTTAAGTCAATGACCTCATGACCACCATGATTCAGTTGAGGCGGTACATTACCTGTGTGCATATTTTGGTGCATCTGACCCTGTCCTTGCTGATTTTGCATCATATACTTTCCTCCTAATGATTTGATAATTGCCATTGTTATTATGTATCATTAGGCCCGAGTTATTCATAAAAAGTGATAGGTTCAAAAGATTCTCACGGAATGGTGTTTTAGAAAGGAAATTAACCGTCAATAATGACAGGTAGTAATATGCATTAGGAGGTACGCAGTCGTGCAAGAAGAGTTGAAAATTTTTTATCAAATATTTACAACCACCAAAGACGCAATCGAAAAATTTATGAATATGCTCGACCCGGTCATTCAAAATGCAACGGATGAACATGAGAGACTTTACTATCACCATATTTATGAAGAAGAAGAACAGCGGCTTTCTCGTTTAGTTGTACTTATACCGCTTATAAGTAAATTTCAACAAGTAAAAGACGAAAAAGAATTTTCTCCAACCAACAATGAATTTAATCGACTTTTACAAGAATTAAATCTTGAAAAATTCGGTTTACATAATTTCGTTGAACACCTAGATTTAGCTCTATTTCGCTTTACAGATGAAGAGCGAAGCAGCTTGTTAAATAGCTTAAGGGAAGTTTCGTATAAGGATTATCAGCAGGTAAAACAAATGTTAATGGAAATTAACAGTCGATTTGATACCAATTATGTAGACCCACATGCCCATCACGATGAGGACCATGACCATTTAGACCGAACAGGAACTGTAACAGAGGTTAGTCATGCACCCCAAACTAAACAGAGAAGGGGCTTTACGGTGGGAAGCTTAATCTAAGGAAAAGAGAGGATAAACCAATGAATAAAATACAATTATACCCGGATTCACCATTATCAAACCAAGAATTTACTCAGCTGGATCAAACCGTTATTGATGCAGCAAGAAGGCAATTGGTCGGGCGCCGCTTTATTGAACTATATGGTCCGCTTGGAAGAGGCGTACAAAGTATCTTTAATGATGTTTTTGCAGAAAATTTAGAAGCAAAAATGGATTTTCAGGGCTCCTTTGATACCGATATTGAGACGAGTAAAAGGGTGAACTATACGATTCCTTTGCTTTATAAAGACTTCGTATTATATTGGCGTGATTTAGATCAGGCAAAGGTAGTAGATATCCCCATAGACTTTTCAGCCGCTGCCAATGCTGCACGTGATGTGGCGATTCTAGAAGATCAAATGATTTTCCATGGGACCAGGGAATTTGATATCCCCGGTTTAATGAATGTACCTGGCCGCTTAACACACTTAATTGGCGAATGGTTTGAATCTGGAAATGCCTTTCAGGATATCGTCGATGCAAGGAATAAGCTGATGGAGATGAATCACAATGGACCATTTGCACTTGTACTATCACCACAATTATATTCACTTATCCATCGTGTCCACCGTGATACAAATGTATTAGAAATTGAACATATTCGTGAATTAGTTACAGATGGGGTGTTTCAATCTCCTGTTTTAAAAGGAAAATCAGGGGTGCTAGTAAATACAGGGAAAAATAATCTAGACCTTGCGATATCAGAGGATTTTGATACTGCCTATTTGGGTGTAGAAGGGATGAATCATCCTTTCCGTGTATATGAAACTGTGGTTTTGCGAATTAAGCGACCTTCAGCCATTTGTACATTGGAAGCTATGGGAGACTAATGAATAATCGTGTCTTCACAGTCGGTTCACTTATTCCAGGAAGGCTGATTGTAAAACAACAAGCCCCCATGCTGAACGAAACACCAAAAATTGAAACAGAAGAAATCATCGTGGAGCAAAACGGCAATAAAATCGAAGTTCACCCTGTAAAAGGAAAGCTATTGGACGCAGCTCTGAATCAAGGGAAGCAAATAAATTATAAATGCCGCAAAGGAACATGCGGACAATGTACAGTCAAAATCATAAAAGGTCATGGGTTATCAGCTCCTAACGAGTTGGAGCAGAAAAAGCTCGGGAATGAGATATCAAACGGGTTTCGGCTGGCTTGTCAGGCTGAAATACTTTAAAAAATGAAATAACACTCAACAAAAAAACGAGGTCCAGTTTAACAGGACCTCGTTTTTAATATGCTAATTTAACAATTTTATCTTCAACTGGGAATGGAAGTGAGATATTGTGATTTTTTAATTCATTCACACTAATATCCTGAACAAGTCTTAATGCTTCCTTTTTGAAGGTTTTTGTAACAAAACCAGCGTTTACTTCACATAACTTTTGTAAATATTGTAATGTGTCTCGGACTAGCATTTGTTTAATATAAGGATTATTTAGCTGGCAAATTAATTTATGCTCTAATCCTTTAATAACCGCTATTTGGTCCACATGGGCAATGATATTTTGTCCCTCTTCATCGATAAAACCAACAGATACATACTGTCCTTTAGAGAAATCAACATTAGTAAACACAGGGTTAAGGTAGGTTTCACCTGAAGATAGGCGAATAGAATCAGCCTCAGCTGCACCGCCGATTTTACGTTGATTCGCAATAACCGTATGAATATCCTTTAACCCAAATAGCATGTTAAACATATTGATGATCCCTCATTTCCGAAGTTGTTTATACTGTTGATTCTATAGATAATGAGAATCATTGTCAATGGAGTATAATGTCTAATTTTGACGTTTATACGAATTTATCCACTGGTAAAATTTACCATAGGGGAGGTGTCTGAATTTTAGGCCGTTTTTTGAAACCCTCGTGGGTAAATTTATGGGATAAATTGTCTAATAGTCCAAAACCCTTTGAAAAAAGTCCAAAACTATTAAAAAATAGTCCAAACCCTTAAGAAAAAAGTCCAAAAGCGACCAAAAAAAGTCCATAACTCATAGAAAAAAGTCCAAAACTTAAAAGTTAGTAAAATCCTATTAGAATAAAGTAACTTCCCCCTCGAATTCAGGGGATAAAACAGCTGATTTTCTCATGAAAAATAGAGATAGACAAAATGCATCCCAATTGAGCATTCATATGCCTGGTGTCTACACTTCGATTAACTAGAAAAGGCGATGAATCCCTATTAAATAGAAATCCATCGCCTTTTTCCTATGCTTGTTTTAGCTTCTGAACTTGATGCTTATTTTTTTCTAAACTAATAATTTGAATATTAATCGATTTATTGGCTTCTTTTAAAAAGATGCGAAGCTTATCGTTTGGCCTGAATCGGTGGTATTCTTCTTCATTAATCTGCTCACCGTTCATTTCAATCACACAGTTTGATTTATTTAACAGCAGTAATGCAAAATCTGTGAGTGGTACAAAATTGATTTGATCGGTTTCGATGAATTCTTCTGATAGCTTAAAGAGCTGTCGCAGGGAGAATTCTCCTTTAAAGGCTTTTAATTTTTCAAATTGTGGCTGAGAGAGTTCTCCTGTTTCTTCATCTTTGATTTCAATAACAATTTGTCCGTAAAACCCTCGTTTTCCCTTCCTCTTACCATTAATAGGGTAGGTGAAGGGAGGGGGCGCTGCCAGCTCGCTGTGTCCACTTTTTACTTTTCTTCTTTTTTTAGAGTAGAAGCGGATAGGAGTAATCAATAATAGAATAGCTCCTAACACAATAAGGGCAGCATATGTCCAAGGGAAAGGCTGAGATTCCTCGTCCGGACTCGCTTTTGCAGCTACAGGTGCAACGGACGCTTCCTTTTGAATTGTAATTTGCTGTGCAGCTGTTTCTCGGAAAAAGCTGCTGCCTTCAGCCTTTACCATTATTTCGTAGTTTTCCGAATTACCAATCGTAAATTCACCAGTAAATCCTTGTTCATTTGCCTCTAATGGGATTTCCTCGGTATTCCCTGTGATAAGATCCTTCACAAAAAGAGAAGACTTCATCGTATTATAAAGATCTATATTTGCAATTTGTTGGCTGTTATCCTCAAAGAATGCTTCAACCTTTACGGTATCCCCTGTCTTATAGTCCGTTTTCGCAAGAGGTGCTAGCATCAGCTGCAAATCATAGTTAAAAACAAAATTAATATCAATTTTATCCGCAGCTACGCCTTTTACCTTTAAGGTCCAATCGCCTGGAACTGGGTTCAATAGCTTTACCATAGAGTAAGACTTAGATTTTGTAAGAGAGATTTTATCTGACGGTAAAGCCTGTTCAGTACCAGAAGGATCAACTAATTTTATTTCCACTGGCTGACTAGAGACGATTGAAAGATTTGCTTCCAAGATGTTTCTATTTGGAATAGTAAGTGTGATATCTTGGAATTCACCTTTCCCGACAATCTCTTCAACGGGAACGACCTTTAATTTTAAATGATTGGCAAAAATCTCACTTAAGATACCAGGTAAATCATCTGCACTGCTGGTTTCAAAAAATTTACCATTTGTCTCGGTGGCAATGTTTTGAAGAACATCTTTATTCAATGTTCCATCCGCGTTTAAGCCAATAACATAGATGGGATATCCCTTAGCTTTTGCGTCAGCAACTGCAACATTTAGTCCGTCTGTTGCTTGCTGGAGTGTTTTTCCTTTTTTTTCATCAACATCATTGTTTCCATCCGCGAGTAATACAATGAGTGGGAGATAATCATCTTCATGGCTGGAGTCTAAAGCCTTTACAGCATCCTGTAATCCAACAGATATATCAGTATTCGCAAATGGTGCAAGTGAGTCAATGAACCCTTTAAGGTCATTCTTATCTTTTTCTGACTGCAGCTTTACAATGTCTTTTTTGCCAACCACATCACCTGCATAAGCAATAACCCCGATTTTATCCCCTTTAAGTGATGACATATCAACAAACATCTTCATTGCTTCGTTGCTGATTTTATTCGGATCACTTGTCAGCATAGATTTACTTACATCTACGACAAGAACCCCTTCCATCCGTGAAGAGGCGATTAATGGTTCCTCAGCCTGTACATTGAATGAATTCGCCAGCGAGAATAGATAAAGGAGAATGACTAAAATACTTATCTTTTTTTTCAACACTTGGGTAACACCTCCAAATCAAGTAATCAATATGTAGAACGAAATTGTTCGTTATATAAAACTATTTTATCATCAAACTTATCATTTTACTAAAGAAATTGTTAAAATTTGAAAAGAAAATATTGTGGGATAAATGAAGTTCAATTAAAAATAAAAAGAGCTGAATTGGAAATTCAGCCCTTTGTACAATTTCATATTATTAAATTAATAATCAAAAAAATTATGAACCGTGCCAGTTCCTGAACCAACTACTTTGTCAGCTTTATAATTTACTACATGGTAATCATACCAAGCTACATCCAAACTAAATTGGCTTTCTGTATACATTTTAATAGGGGCACCATCATATACAACGACCTCAGAAGTTGAATCTTCTGTTGGTACACCATCCACTACAGTCATTGTTTTACGGGTAATCACCATTCGGTCGGCAGGTTGAAGTGAATCATCATAATTAAAAGTAACCTGCATTTCTCTTGATTCAAAATCCTGAGTGTCGCTCTCCACCGTAATGAAATGTGGTGAGATAAATTCTGTGTTACCCAATCCTACCAATTTTCCCTGGTGATACGCCTCTACACGAACAAAATGCTTTTGCCCCGGTGAAAGTTCAGGGATAAAATAGCTGGCTTGATCAAGAACACCATTAAATACCTCTACATCATTGATGAAAATTTTATATTGATCTATTTGGAGGTCTGTAGGTATTGAGAATTTAATATTAGCGGAAAAATCTGCATGAACAAAAGCTGTTACATCTAATGATTTTGCAACAATGGGTTCAGTTATGGTTATTGATTGGCTGCCTTGGCTGATCATTTCATCCTGATACCAGCCTTCTAGTTTAATAAGGTGATTTCCGGGCTGGAGATCTAAAATGGTGGTAGTCTGAGTTGTAGCAGTCCCAGGGGGGAGAGTCTTTTTAAGAACCCCATCAACAAATAATTTATACTGGTCAGGCGCTAGTCCTGTATTTGAATTGGACCAAGATAGAACGACAGAATCATCTGGTTGAACAGTCGCTGCTATTTCTATGGAGTTTACTATAATAGCTTTAGTAGAAGCATAGTGGTTTGCCTTTGCAATCACTCTGCCATTTAACCATGCTTCTACTGTGTAGCTGTAGTTAGTACTTGAATGTAAACCTGTATCAGAAAAACTAGTATTTCTTCCCTCATAGACTTTTAAAGCCCCTCTATTAATAATGTACTTATCCGGGGACCTATTAGTATTAACCATCTTGTAACTTAAACTAATACTTTTATAATATGTAGAAGAGGTGACAGCTAAGCTAGTGGTGGTTCCACCAACCTGTTTTGCGGCTAAGGCTCCGTTTATTACCATAAATAAGAAAATGCATAACACTAATAAAACTCTAAAACTCTTTTTCAATTTCTCCAACACTCCTAATTATTGTATTTTCTTTAATGAACAGAACAGTGAATAATACTCCCAATACCTATTCCTAATTTCACTGCCGATCCTGCTGGAAGCTCTAAGGTAGAATGAGCCCTTTTTATTGGTTTAGTAATTTTCCAAGGCTTTAAACTATGATGAATCTCAACAACTTCATTTCGTTCGCTAAGAAGAACAATATCTAATGGGAACTTCATAAAGAACATATGAACAGCATTACAGGGAACAATCCAAAGTCCCTCATTCTTAATTGGATCCTTCCTAAACATTAATCCTTTAAACCTTTTGAAGAAAGAATCCGCCATTTCAATTGGATAAGGGATGTTAACAATCTTTCCTTCCATATAAAAACTCCTTCCATTTTTTGATGTTACATGTTCATTATATTAAACTAAAAATTCTTTTTAAAGAACAAAAAACTAAGAAAAAACTAGAAAAATAGAGAAAAGGGAAGAAAAGTTTGCGAAAATCCGCTAAAACGAACAAAAATGGACATTTTCAAATCTTTTAGTTCGTTATATATTTAATTCAAGTTCTAAATATAGAACAGGAAAACTAAAAACTATTAGGAGGAAACAAGATGTTGAAAAAAATCAAAGGATTACTAATTGAAGAAGATGGGCAAGGATTAGTGGAGTATGGCTTAATCATAGGATTGGTTGGAGTGGTTGTGGCGGTAGCACTCACCGCATTAGAAGGAAAAATTACCGCTCTCTTCAACGGCATTAGTTTTACCAAATAAAATGTGATTATAGCCCTGCTACTCAGGCAAGAGAAGCAGGGCTTATTTATAAAGAAGGGGGAGTTAACTTTTGGATAATATTATTCTAATAACTGTTCTATTTATTTCCCTTTATACTGATTTGAAATCACGAAAAATCCTAAATGTTGTAACCCTTCCTACTATTATTTTATCTGTAATATATAACGGTTATATAGGTGGATTAGATGGTTTATTATTCAGTGGGAAAGGGTTTCTGGTTGGACTTGGACTATTATTTATTCCTTATATATTTGGCGGCATCGGCGCTGGCGACGTCAAGCTTATGGCTGCAATTGGTTCTTTAATGGGAACTAGTTTTGTTTTTTATTCTTTTATATACACGGCAATAATTGGAGGATTTATCGCTCTAATTTTATTAATCAAGTCTAAAGGCTTTATGAGTTCAACTAAATCACTCTTACTTAATCTTGTTTATTTAAGTAGTGGGTCGTTGGTTATTTCACTAGATAAAAGTAGTAACATATCATTCCCTTATGGAGTTGCTATTGCATTTGGTTGCCTTTCTACTCTTGTCTGGGGGGGGTATTAATGAAATCGGAAGAAGGTCAAGCATTAGTGGAATTTGCCCTTATCGTACCACTTTTAATATTATTGCTGTTTGGAATCGTTGATTTTGGGCGGATTTTTCATGCGTATCTAACTATTGATCATGCAGGAAGAGAGGCCGCACGTGCAGCAAGTATTGGTAAAGATGATACACAAGTAACAAGTACTGCAGTGTCTGATGCAGTCGGCATTGGTTTAACTGCAGATAGAGTAGTTGTTTCTCCGACAGGAACCCGGGTTTCAGGAAATGATGTTTCAATTAAAATCACATACCCTATTACTTTTCTTACACCAGTAATAGGAACCATTGTAGGACCTATAACCTTGGAAGATACCACAGTAATGAGGGTGGAATAGATGAAGAGAATCCTAAAATTATTAAATTTGCGTGATGAAAGCGGTGCAGTACTGGTTATCGTGGCCATATCCATGGTCGCTCTTTTAGGCTTTACGGCTTTAACGATAGATGGAGGAAGGCTATTTTCTGAGAAAAGTCAGCTCCAAAATGCCTTAGACGCTGCTGTATTAGCCGGAGCCCAAGGTTTAAAGACCAGTACAACTGAAGCAAAGGCAATAGCTATTGATGTCGCAACTAAAAATGGCTTTCCAATTACCGAGACTGACCTTACTGTAACAGCCGACTCAATTAAAGCAACAAAACAAGTTAATGTTCCTTTAACCTTTGCTAGAGTATTAGGAAAAAATGATGCTGATGTTAGTGCGACATCTAAAGCCGTTATTGCACTATTACGGTCAGCTAGTGGTATTGCACCTATAGCTGTGGAAGAGGATGAAATCCCTGATGGAAAAGAACTGACATGCTTTAATCCGGGTGATCAACAAGGGAACTGTGGTTTCTTAGCACTCGATGGCTCTGGGGCAAAGACTCTAGAAGAGGCCCTAAGAAATGGAAGTACGTATACAGTCGGAACGGAGGTGGAAACCGAACCAGGGGAAATGTGGGGTCCTGTTAGCAGTGCTATTAATGATTTAATAAAGGCAGATAAAAATAAACCACAATGTCAGTCTGCAGATACTGCAGATAGTACCTGCGAGAGAGTTATTTACGTAGTTGTAACAGATACATTCGAGGACGCTAGTGGTAGAGATATAATTAACGTTGTTGGTTTTGCAGCTTATTGGATTGAAGGCTTTGATGGAAAAACACTTATAGGTGAATTTCTGGAGAGGTTTGAGCCGGGACAAATTGGTGATGTAGATACCGGGACAATTTATGGGGTCAAATTGGTAGAGTAAGTCCATGCATGATTGGATTTAGGAGGATATTATGAATACAAAAAAAATATGGATGATTTCATTAATATTAGGTTTGACGGTTGCAGGGTTTATTTATCTTTCTATGTTTGCAAAAGATAGCGGTTCGGAACCTGCAAGTATGCCGGCAAGTGAGGAACAGGAAAAAGCTGCCGATGTAAAGGCTGAGGAGCAAAAGGAAAAAGAGAAACAGGATGAAAAGGAAGCTGAACTCGTTAGAGACTTTAACAACCCAATTGTAGAAGTTAGTAAAGGGAAAAGAGCTATTTCAATAAAGGTAGAACTGGAAAACGGTGTTTCTGGCTATATTGCTCCAAATTCAATGGTAGATGTGATTGCCTATGAAACTACAAAAGATGATGCCACCAAAAAAGAGTTTAAATCTGCAGTACTTGTCCTAGAGAATATAAAGGTTCTGACATCTGGTAAATCTCCTGATAATAAGGAAGAGGCGCTCCACTATGAAACGGTTACCCTGGAATTAACAGTCGAAGAAGGAGTCATGCTTAGTCTAGCATCAAAAGATAAGGACGGTTTCTATTTATTGTTACGAAATAAAGAAGATACCGAAACTGGAAAAGCTGGGTATAAACAAACAAGAGAAGTAATCAAAGAGGAGGCTGAAGAGAAAAAATGAGCATAAATTGGATTTATTTTTCTGATACAAAAACCACTCCTGGTGAACTTAAAACAATTTTAGAAAAGGACAATTTCCAATTAACTACGACATACCAACTAGAAAGGCTTCATCAACTCTTGAGGGAGAATAACCAGTCTGTTCTTTTTCTAAAAGCTGGTTCACTTTATAACGTTTATGAACTTTCTCAAGAAATTTCGGCACTATACCCGCATGCTTACATCATTCTAATTGTTCCTGAAAACATGGAAAACTTAAAAAAGGCTATGCAGATGGGGGCTTCAGATACCTTACGCTCCTCCTATAGCGAGGAAGAACTTTCTGAGGCAGTTCTTCATGCAAGTAAATTTATGTTACATCGAGTCAAAATGGATCAAAATCATATCAATCTATCAAAAGCAGAAGGAAGAGTAATCGCAGTCTCCAGCCCAAAGGGAGGAATGGGGAGAACGGTTTTAACCATTAATCTCGCCGTTTCGTTTGCTAAGATGGGGAAAAAGGTTGCGATTGTTGATGGTAATCTTCAATTTGGTGAAGTCGCAATGTATTGCAACCTAAAGCCGAAAAGAACGATTTACGAGTGGGTCAAAGAAGGCTATGGCCGAGATAATTATCCTATCAGCCAGTACATGACAAGTTGTGAGTTTGATGTCTCGATCCTAGCGGCACCGCTAAGACCTGAATTTTTCGAAGGAATTTCAGAGCAGCATATTAAAGCAGCCATTGAAGAAACGAAGCAGCATTTTGATATCGTTTTAATTGATATGCCGACGTATTTATCCGAGATTCATTTGCGCTGTCTTGATTTAGCAGATGAAATACTGCTGCTGACTTCGAATGAACTTTCGGTTTTACGGCTAAGTCAGCTTTATCTTGAAACTTTAGAGACGATTAATCTAAAAAACAAAGTTAAGCCAATTCTGAATAGGTATCAAAAGGATCAGGGCCTTGAGGTTAAAAAAATTGAAGAAATCTTTGAATTAAATGTTTATCACATCCTGCCTGACCAGGCACCTGTTGTATTGGCTTCCATTAATGCTGGTTATCCGTATATTTTGTCTAATTCACGCAGCCAGATCGGAAAGTCAGTTTTAAAGCTGTCAGAGGCACTGTTTGTAGAAAACAAAGATGCGATAGTAGAGGTAAAAAAAGATAAACGTTGGTATCTACTGCGGAAGTGAGGCGAAGGATATGTCACTATTTAAACGATTTATAGAGGAAAATAACACAATAATAAATACCAATACCAAGTCATCCCAAGAAATTCCGATTGCAGAGAAGTCACAAGAGTTCTGGGATATCGAGGCGGACCTTCATAATTACCTTTTGGAAGAATTGAAAAAATATCCTGGTCAAAATAAAAAACAGGAAAATGAAAAATTAGAGGAATTAGCAGAGAACTTTTTTGAACAGGAAGGTACAAGGTTGACCTTTGAAGAGAAGAGGGATCTTCTTCATTATGTTAAAGACGAATTGCTTGCTTATGGGCCGATTACCCCTTTGTTGGAGAATCCTTTAGTCAGCGAGGTTATGGTTAATAGCTACAATGAGGTTTACTACGAGAAAAAAGGTAAGGTTTACCGAAGCAATGTAAATTTCATCGATAATCAACATGTTATGCGAGTTATAGAGCGAATTGTTTCCCCTATTGGCCGCCGAGTGGATGAAAGTTCACCAATGGTTGACGCGCGTCTGCCTGATGGTTCACGTGTTAATGCGATTATTCCTCCGCTGGCACTTAAGGGACCAAGCTTAACCATCCGAAAGTTCTCTGAAACTCCATTTACTATTAAGGATATTATCGATTTTAAAACTTTGGATGAAAAAATGGCGGAATTTCTTGAGATTTGTGTGAAATCAAAGCTTAATGTTTTTATTAGCGGTGGGACTGGATCAGGTAAAACCTCGACACTAAATGTATTATCATCCTTTATTCCCAATGATGAACGGATTGTAACAATCGAAGATGCAGCCGAGCTTAAACTCGAACAGGAGCATATCGTTTCACTTGAATCCCGTCCGCCGAACATTGAGGGTAAGGGACAAATTACGATCCGTGATTTAGTTCGAAATGCACTTCGGATGCGTCCTGATCGAATCGTAGTCGGTGAGGTTCGAGGAGCAGAGGCTTTGGATATGCTTCAAGCAATGAACACCGGTCATGACGGGAGCTTAAGTACAGGTCACGCAAATTCTCCGCGTGACATCCTTTCACGCTTGGAGACCATGGTGTTAATGGCAGGATATGAACTTCCGGTAAAAGCCATCCGTGAACAGATTGCGAATGCGATTGATTTAATTGTCCATCAGTCAAGGATGAAGGATGGGACACGAAAGATTACCCATATAACGGAAGTACTAGGGTTGGAAGGGGAAACGATTGTTCTTCAAGACCTTTTTGTTTTTAAGGAAACACGTCATACTATTGATGGCCGAATTGAGGGTAAATTCATAAGTACCGGTATTCGGCCCAAGTTCACCGAGCAGCTTGAGATAAATGGTTATCAGCTGCCTTCATCATGGTTTATTGGGGAGTGGGAAAAATGAAAACAGCGATAACAATTCTGCTGCTATTTATTGCCGTTAGCGGCACTATATTTCTCTTTCTAGTAACCTATGCTGAAAAGCGAAGGATCAAACAACGTATAAACGAGTTTTTGCCTTCTCCAGAGCAAATAGAAGTATCGAGCGAACGTGAAAAGAAACCATCTGTCAGTAACCAGTTAGTATATAAAATTGCGGCTATGTTTAAAAACGTTCAATTTAATGAAGGTACAGAAAAGCTATTGCTTGAAGCAGGAAGTAAATTGAAACCAGAGGATTTTTTTGCGCTTAGGCTTCTTGCAGCTGCCGGAATTGGCTTATTAGGATTAATTCTAGACTTGCCATGGTATTTTAATGCGGTTGTGGTAATCATTGGCTTTGCAGTTCCTAAAATCATCATGAAACGAAAAAGAAAAAAACGCTTGGCCTTTGTAAACTATCAATTGATTGAAGTGTTAGGAATGATGGCAAACTCCATGCGAGCAGGCTTTAGCTTTATGCAGGCAATGCAGCTGGTTGGAAAAGAGATTCCCGATCCACTGGGACCTGAATTTGAGCGAGTAATTCGCCAGGCAGGATTAGGTGTTCCTTTGGAGGAGGTTTTCGATGAAATGGAGAAACGCCTGCCAAATAAGGAACTGGAAGTAGTAATCAGGGCTATTCTTGCTCAAAGAAGGAGCGGAGGAAACCTAGCTGAGTTGCTTGAAACAATGGAAGAAACCATTAGGGGCAGGGTTAGAATACTGGAAGAACTAAACACATTGACTGCACAGGGCAGGATGTCATCTTGGATTATTACGTTATTGCCGGTTGGTCTTGGATTGTATTTAGCATTAGTAAATCGTGAATATTTTGCACCCATGCTGGAGCATCCATTAGGATGGATGATGCTGTTCGTTGCTTCAGTCTCTATCATCATTGGCTGGGTGGTTATTCAGAAAATCATCCGAATCGAGGTGTAATATGCTGGATATTATACTATTATTTTTACTCGCTGGATTTTCAACTACACTTATAGCAGCTTTTATGCTTACCATATTCAAAAAACAAATAGCCTTCAATGAACGGGTAAATAAATTTTTTGCTGAACCATTAAAAAAGCAAAAAGAAGATTCATTAGACGAAAAGAATAAGAAGAGTTTAAAAAAGTCTATCGATATCTATTGGAGCAAAGGAACAGAGATGTTAAGTAAAAGGGTTTCAAAAGCCGAGAGGAAAAAATTAGACATGCTCCTAAGGGACGCTGGCAATCCTTTTAAATCAGCGGTCGATTTCAGGCTGTTCCAATTCGTCCTAAGTGCTGGATTATGCTTACCTATATTTTTCTTTATTCTCCCTAGTTCAGATAACAAACTGTTAACCTGGATGATGATGTTGACGTTGGCAATGTTAGGGTTTCGACTTCCAATCTTTTATCTAGGGAAGAAAAAGACTGCTAGAATTAAAGCGATTAATGTTTCTATGCCTGATTTTTTTGATACTGTAAATCTATTGTTGGAAGCAGGAATGGGGTTAGATTTGGCTCTGCTAGAGGTCTCGAAAAAGATTAAAGGTCCGCTCGCGGAGGAATTCTTTCAAACGTTGGAAGATATGAAGCTTGGTAAATCTAGAAGAGAGGCTTTCTATGCTCTTCGGAAACGAGTGCCTTCTGATTCCTTTCAAAGTGTCATTACCTCATTAATCCAGGCAGACCAGCTCGGAATCGGAATGGCAAAGGTTCTAGGCAATTTAACTGTAAGAATTCGTGAACAACGTCGTGAAGCTGCACGGGAACAGGCCATGAAAGCACCTGTTAAGATGTTATTTCCAATGGTATTTTTCATATTCCCTTCTATATTTATTGTAATCTTAGGACCATTGGTAATTACGCTAATAACAAAAGGCCTCGGTGGGTAAGTTGAAAATTTACAACAAGGGGTGATTCGATGGACGGAAATAAACTCAAAGCGTTGAGGGTAGACAAGGGAATGTCTTTAAGTAAGTTAAGTGAACAGACCGGTATCTCAAAATCTTATTTAAGTTTAATAGAACGGAAAATTCAAAAGAACCCAAGTTTGGAGATACTCGGGAAGCTAGCAGAAACCTTTGGAGTGGCAGTAGAGGATTTGATTCGTATTGAAAAAGAGGAGTCAGGACCATACTGTAAAGGGTTACTACAGGTGAAAAGTAAACTAAAAGTCGAAATAGAATTGTCTGATGATCAATTAACCACTGAAAAATTAAACCAAATAAAAAAGTTAATTGATGCCATAAATACAAATTAATCTTGTTTTTAGTAAGTGTAAATTTTTTTTGTTTTATTGTTCATTATATTGAACGTTACGTTCAATATATATCCTGAAGGGACAGATGACAATCAAAGAGTATAAGATTCTTTTGAGGTTATTGTTACATATTTTACAGTCTTCAACTTTAATTTAAATATTCCCATAAAGTGTCCATACTGAAGAACTTTTGATTAAAGAAAGTCCTAAAAATTACGTGCTTATAAAAAAGAGAATGTTAGTCTCGAGGGAACTGGCCAGGTAAACCAGATGAGAGTACCATTTTCCCAGCTGAATTTTCAATAGATTATGTAAAAATTTATCGTAAAGTAGGAGAGTAAATGGAAAATATATTTGAAATTTGGCCGCATTTAATTTTCATCATCTGTCTCATTTTCCCGATTTTCCATATGATTCATTCGCTGTTTATTCTAAGGAAAAAACCCTATTATCTAAAAACAGAGATAAAGTTATCCGAAAAACCATTGAGTATTTTGGTCCCTTGTTACAATGAGGAATCTATTATTGAAACAACTATTTTAGGGATTGAGGGACTAAATTATAAGAATTATGAATACATCCTGATCAACGATGGTTCTACTGATCATTCATTTGAAATAATGGAAGAAATGTTAGATCTAGAGATTCAAAAAATGAGACCGAATAATTGTGATTTAGAGTTTGCTCCAATAAAAGGAATTTATAGATCGAAGAAAAACCCGAGGATTGTCGTAATTGATAAATTTAATGGGGGAAAAGCAGACTCACTTAATGCTGGAATAACCTATGCCTCCAACGATTTGGTTATTACCTTAGATGCGGATAGCATATTAGATGATAAGGCTCTTTGTGTTATTAACAGAGCTTTTGAAGATCCCAACTTAATCGCTGCGGGAGGAACCGTCCATGTTTTACAGGGTAGAAAGTTAAGAAATAGTTCTCTAAAACCTACATTAAAGGTCAAACCGATTGTTAAATTTCAAATCGCTGAATATTTACGGGGATTCTATATTTATAAAGCGTCTCTAGCAAAGGCAGATGCTCTTTCCATTATATCTGGTGCTTTCGGTATTTTTAAAAGAGATGTTTTGATTAAAGTAGGCGGATATAGAAAAACGATTGGCGAAGATATCGATATTACCTTAAAGGTTCAACATTATAAAAATAAAAAAAACGATTTAAAAGTAGCCTATATTCCAGAAGCAATTTGTTATACGGAGGTTCCTGAAACATGGAAGGGGCTGTATGACCAGCGAATTAGGTGGCAAAAGGCGTTTATTGATTGCACTGTTCTTTATTTAAAAGAATTTCTGTTATCCGTTTTTAAGAGTCCTTTATCCTTTTTCTTTATGGTTGATGCATTATTTGTAGGTATTTTTTGCTCATTTCTTACTGTAGTAGGATTTTTGTCTATAGTATTATTTTCGGGTAATCCAAGTGTAATTTTCCTCTTTGCTATCATTACCGGTTTATCAAATTTACTCTATAATTTTGTGGCTATTGTTATTTCTTATTACTATCGAAATAGTTTTTCCTATAAAGAATTTCTAAATATTTTAGTTGTTATCATTTTTGATATCATTTTCTATCGATTTTTTACATTGTTTTGCACGTTAAATGGAACCGTACAATACTTTATTAACAAAGAAGGATGGAACAAAGTCGCTAGAACTGGCAGACAATATCATATTGAACAGGAAGGGTAATTTTTTTAGGTGAAGTTGTTCTTTATAATGAATAATTTATCCTTTATAGAATTTTATATGGTTATCCAAGAATGCATGACAGAAAGTAACCAGAGAAAAGCCAGACTGGTAAATACCGAAAGAGCCAATTTTAATGTACGGCGGCGGATTGATGAAAAAAGAAATGAAGCACATAAACTAAACCATACAATGATTGTGAAAATAATGATGCCATTAAGAAGGTCGGACGGAAGGTTGCCCCAATAAAATATTCCACCCAAGAGACAGCTTAAGAGAAGTGGTAGATAAAAATCCCTACTCTCGTTTAGAACCGGTTGGCATTTATGATCCAGTGCTTGTTTCGATAGCAGCGGGTAAATAAAATAAGGTAGGACGAAACCAAATAAAGTCCCCGTAACCAACCTCCTGACATTCGTCGATTCAAATACGTTTAAATATGAACCGAGTCCATCGATCATTAATGGAACCAGAAACAATAAAAGTAAAAAGCTTACCTTAATAGAAGGAATCGTAATACTTTGTTTCCTTTTTGAAAAATGTAAATAAATAAGCGTAGAAAAAATTCCTATATAAATCCCAGTATCTCTCGCGCAAACCGCAAGAACCTCACCGGACACTGTCAGCGATCGCTCATCTAATTGATGGCATATCGCCCGACCAAAAAAATGAAAAACTTCATGCAGCATCCTAATCACTCCTATATTCAAAAAAACCCAATTCAATCTATAGAATTGGGTTTTTCATCTGGAAGTTAATACGTCATAAAGGCTGGAATAATGGACAATGCTGAAGCGGCAAACCAGCAGATACAACTAAGGACAATCGCGGCAATACCGATAATTAAACAAGTTTTTCCAACGGCTTTTTTGTCTATATCTTGATCATTCATCCAAACTATCCCTAAAATGATTCCAACTACAGGTATGAAAAAAGACAAGATGTATAAGAGTGCTTTTTGACCTCCTGCCAACTACAATCCCCTCCAATTAAAAACGAAATAAATCACGCTCTTTGAATATGTATGAGAAGGGATTGAATATTTTGCCTGTCCAGCTATTAGAAATTTCCACTGGGTCTTTCGAATGAATCTTTTTTATAAAAGATTCAGACTTAAAAGTAACAATCAGATACTTATTTGTTATAATAAAGTTAATACATAGTTATTAGGACATAAAAAATGGGGTTTGGTAAATTAATATGATAAATAATCTACTTAAAAGCAGCGGTTTTAAAAGAATTTCTATCTTTGTCTTACTGGCACTGGTTCTTTATGGACTAAGAGATATGATCAATTTGATTTTATTTACGTTTATCTTCACATTTCTAATGGATCGGCTGGTTATTTTCTTATCAAGAAAAATTCCATTAAATCGGAAAATTCTTGTTGTAGCTTCCTATACTACAATAGTAGGTTTCCTCTCCTATGGTCTTGTGAAATACTTACCAATGATCATTGGCGAAATAACAGCATTAATAAAACAAATCACTGCATTTTATACCAAAGAACACGATAACATCATATTAAATTATTTGGTCAGCCGTCTTGAGGAAATCCAGGTTTCAAGTTATTTGGAGAGAGGTTTTACCTTTGTAATTTCCTATTTTACTGATATTAGTACATTTAGCCTGCAAATATTAATTGCTCTTTTAATGAGCTTGTTTTTCTTACTAGAAAAACCTCGTTTAATAGAATTTACAAAAAAATTCAAAACAAGTAAGGTTGCGTCTATTTACGCAGAAATAGAATTTTTCTCTGGAAAATTTGTTGGTACATTCGGCAAAGTAATTGAAGCACAATTAATCATTGCAGTGGTTAACTGTGTACTTACCACAATCGCCCTTTGGATATTTGGATTTCCGCAGTTAGGTGGACTTTCCATTATGATTTTCTTCTTAGGATTGATTCCTGTTGCCGGGGTGATCATTTCTCTTATTCCGCTGGTCATCATAGGGTATAGTATTGGTGGAATCATGACAGTCCTTTATGTTTTTATTGCAATCATGATTATCCATGCTATCGAGGCATATATTTTAAATCCAAATTTAATGTCTTCAAAAACAAATTTGCCTGTTTTCTATACCTTCCTCGTCTTAATTTTTTCTGAACACTTTTTTGGAGTGTGGGGCTTAATAATAGGTATACCGGTATTTGTTTTCATCTTGGATGTATTAGAAGTAACAGATAATAAGAAAGTATAGAAGGTGACCCTTATGAGCGAATGCAAACTGGACCATACGAAGGAAGATGTAAGAAATAAATATGAAGCACAAGCAGCATTTCTTCCAGAAGACGTGAAGACATTATTTAATCAATTTTTTTCCGAGGAACATACTCAGGACCTATTAAATGAAGTGTTTCATCTGTTGAAAAAATATGATTTAGCTTCAGAAGAAGAACGAAGTGCGAGAAATAACAGACTACTCTTAGTTTTGAAAAACGTATAAAAAAGTGAAACCCCCACGTCGATGGGGGTTTTCTATTTAGCAAATGGCCGTTTTCTTCTTAATACCTATTTTATCATTTTGAACGATTTTGTTAATATATTGTGTTGCTAATGGAACTTTGCACGCTGTGTTCCCGACATTGACGTGAACCTTGCCAATCTTTTCGGCCACGTTGAGTGCTTCTTCCTGCAAACCGCTAACATAGGCTGCAGCACCAATGACAAAGGTATTCATCACATATCGGACACGATTTCGCTCCTCGTGGATTGTCGTTTCGACTTGATGCATTCGGCTGCGAATTTCTTCTAAATCCAACTTTTCATCAGGTGTTATTGAAATATAGTTTGTATATGTATTCCAGCCGCTAACTGCTACCATTTCTTCCTCTGAATCCATCCATTCACGGGCTAGTTCAAGCGCATAATTACTTTCTGAGGCAACGCCTGCGACCGTGTATTCAGCCGGCATATACCAATAGGCTTTCTTCACCCAATCCTGCAATGTTTCTTTCGTCATTAATTTCGGATTAACGGAAAGTCCAGCCAAATACATCGCATCATGATTCCCCGTATCATAAAGTGCCAATGCAAGTTCATGGTCCTTTTTCACATATTTTACAAGTTTTTTTAAGTCACCTATTTTAACTCCAAAGAAGGGTTCCTTTACCCCGTGGTTCAAATAGATTTTTTTCGTTTGCTCTGAGCCTAATTCCTCAAGATTACTCATTATTTCTTCTAATTTCATACCCAATCCTCCTCAAAATCAGTATATCCCTTTGTATTCCTTATTCTACCAGCAATTTTACCGATTGGGAAAAATTCACTAAATAGGAAGGGAGCTATTTTCATGAAATGGGCTTTTTTTGAAAATAGTAAGGGTATCTAAATGCATGAGGAAGTAGGGGTATAATGGGAGAATTATTTAAATTATTACGAAAAGGTAATAAATCTGCATTGATTGCAGCCATCGTTAACACGATCATTTCGATTGCTAAAGGTGTTGCCTATATGTTTACGGGAAACGTCGCGATGTTTGCGGAAACGATGCATAGTCTAGGAGATGCGGCTAACCAGTTTTTTGTGTTTATCGGTTCTGCCTTAAGTAAGAAGTCACCAACTGACCGTTTTCCTAATGGCTTTGGTCGATTGGTTAACTTAGTCTTGCTAGGGGCTGTATTAATCGTTGGGATTATGGCGTTTGAGACCATCCAAGAAGGTTATCATCATATCCTGCATCCAGCTGAATCAGAAGGGTTCTTAATTAATGTAGGCGTACTGGCATTCGCTCTCATCCTTGAGATATACGTTCTCTATAAGGCAATGAAGGAAGTTATGCATGAGGTCGGAGAACCAGCAAGTGGTCCGAGTGTTATTTTTAAAAGTTTTGCCCATCTCGGCAGAGCTAAGCCAGCAACAAAGCTTGTGTTCATGGAAGATCTAGTCGCGACAAGCGGAGGCTTACTTGCTATTATCGCCGTCGTGATTGCCCATTTTACGCATATCCATTGGATTGAAGGAGCTGCTTCTATTCTCATCGGTCTCATGATGTTCTTTGTTGTCGGCAGAGTCTTTTTGGATAATGCTGCGGGTGTTCTTGGCAGGGCAGATGAGGAAATGGAAGAGAAGATTGGTCAATTAGTGATGTCAGACCCTGATGTTAAAGATATCCAAGACCTTGCTGTCATTAAAGAAGGGGAAGATTTACATGTGGAATTGGAAATTGAGATAGACCCTAATCTAACAATTGCCGCTGCAGATGATATTAAAGACCGTTTGCAGGAGAAAATCATGGCAGAAAAAGGCGTCGTCGATGTCACGATTGAGTTTGATGAAGAAGATGGGGTTATGACGTGGAAAAGTGAGTCAACAGAGAAAAAGTGAAGATAGGCGAGCTATCAGCCTATCTTCATTCCCAAGGTTTTTCGGTTGTAAAATAACTTGCGAGTTCCTTACTGCTTTTACGATGTTCTTTCCGTTTTTCAGCTCTATCTTTTCCTGTTTCAAACAGCTTTTTTTCTTCTTTCGTTTCGGGAATAATCTCAGGAACTTTTGTTGGTTTTCCTTCTTCATCCAAAGCAACAAAGGTTAAAAAAGCAGTAGCTGCAATTTTTCGTTTACCCGTCATTAAATTCTCTGCAATCACTTTGACGAAAACCTCCATTGAACTGGTCCCAGTCCAGGTAACGAAAGATTCAATACATATAGAATCCTGTTGAGTAATCGGGCTTAAAAAGTCAACTGAGTCTGTTGAGGCGGTAACAACTTCTTTTCTTGCATGTCGTACAGCCGAAATGGAGGCAATCATGTCCATGTCACTCATTAACTTGCCGCCAAATAAGGTATTGTGATTGTTTACATCATTCGGAAAAATTCTGCCCGTCCTAACCACTCTTGATTCATTACAAGTTTTTGGGTTCATTTTATTCCTCCATAATATGTGATAACTTATTTTGAGCTGAAAACCAATTCTATAATCATATCATTTGTTGAGGGAAGGAGTAAGATTTTAAGTAAATATTAAACAATTATGATAAATTCTTATTAGCATATAAAAACAATGGAGGTATAAATAGATACCATGCAAAGAGAAATAATCCAGACATTAAATGTGAAACCTGAGATTAATCCTAAGGAAGAGATAAGAAATCGAATTGACTTCTTAAAAAGCTATTTAGTAAAAACAAGGGCAAAGGGATACGTTTTAGGAATTAGCGGTGGCCAGGATTCAACGCTTGCGGGACGGCTTGTCCAGCTCGCGGTTGAAGAACTTCGTCAAGAAGCCAATGATGCTTTATTTATTGCTGTTCGATTGCCTTATGGGGTACAGCGGGATGAAGACGACGCAGTCCGAGCAATGAAATTCATCTCCGCAGACCGGGAGTACACGTTTAATATTCAAGAGGCAGTGGACGCTGTTCAATCTGAGTATAATACTGCCAATCCAGCAGAACCATTAAGTGATTATCATAAAGGCAATGTGAAGGCAAGATTGAGAATGATTGCTCAATATGCTTTTGGCGGGATGGAGAACTTGCTCGTCATTGGCACGGACCATGCGGCGGAGGCGGTTACAGGTTTCTTTACGAAACATGGTGACGGAGGAGCGGATGTGCTGCCTTTAAGCGGATTAACGAAACGCCAGGGCAAAGCACTGCTTAAAGAGCTAGGTGCCGAAGAAAGTCTCTATCTGAAAGTGCCAACTGCTGATTTGCTCGACCAGAAGCCAGGTCAAGCTGATGAAACAGAACTAGGGATTTCATATGATGACATCGATGATTACCTCGAAGGAAAAATTGTTTCACAAGAAATAGCAGAAAAAATTGAAAAACGCTATCTTGTAACTGAACATAAGCGACACCTTCCAGCATCCATGTTTGACCAATGGTGGAAATAGAAAAAGGGGACTTTTCCCTTTTTCTATTGAAAATTCATAAAATTGATATAATTTGACTGATTATTTTTCCACACCTCTTTTATAATTAGATTTAATCAAATCATTGTAAAAGGATGTGGAAAATATGAGATCAAAGATGACGGAAACTAAATTCCTATTTTATTCGGTAAGTGCCATTTTTCTGCTGATGTTGGTTCGTATTTTCATATCACAAACTTATACCATTTATGACCCCAAAAACTATGTAGGCATGCACTCCCTATTAGAGATTATCTGTATTGCGATTTCTATAACTATCTTTCTATATGGACTGAAAAAGTTCAGCGCAACTAGATCCCTTCGTTTGCTGCTTTTAGCTTTTACCTTTTTAACAACTGGAATAATTGATTTATTCCATACCCTTTCATACAAGGGAATGCCTTTTTTTATAACAGAGAGCTCTGTCCAAAAGGCAACCTGGTTTTGGATTACGGCCAGGGTCATCCAATCGATATTAATGTTAACTATAATTCTTCTTCCTGATAAGAAAGTAAAGAAAGATTATCGCTTTGTATCCGTCACCCTCGGGTTATTACTTACAGGCGCCGTTGGATACATTATTATTGCCTATGAGAAAGTTCTCCCCTTGCTTGTGATTGAAGGTAAAGGTACTACCTTATTAAAAAATGGTATGGAATATGGTGTAAGTTTTATATTATTTATCTCTTTGATGGTTGCCTTATATCAATATTATCTAGACAAAAAGGAAGACAAATTATTTTTCGGGTTGGCTTTTGTCTTTTTGCTTCTTACCGAATTAATTTTTACAATCTATCAAAGTGTTTTTGATCTTGATAACTTCTTAGGTCATATTTATAAGGTCTTTGGTTTTTACTTTATTTTAAAAGGGTTTTATTTTTCTGAATATGTTAATGAAAAGAAATCCAATGAACAAATTTCGATGTCATATCATCCAGGCTTATTTTTTACGCTGAGGGAGATTGGAAAACAGTTTGTTTGTACGCATATTGATGGTGCATTGCATAACGGAGTTCCCTCTTCTCAAAAAGACTTGGCGGGAGTACCGATTTCGAAAATCCTGCCAGCACTGGATGGATCCTTAAATGACTATTGTCATCTAGCTAAGAAACTTCAAGAAAGTGTCACCTTTGAAATACAATTTCAGGATAAATTATTATTGATTTCCTTAAAACCAACTGTTGACGAAATTGGCCAAGATGTTATACTAGGAACGGCGATGGATATGTCGGGAGTATTTCCCCGAAGGTTCAATTCAAAGCAGATTAAGCAAGAAGAAAATAAAAATGTCAAAATAGTAATGTAATCATATCAAAGGATTACCTTGCTATTTTTTTTATTGTTTTGGTATTCTGTATGTTATATTTTCCATTGACTATGGTGATAGAGGCACTTAATATTATTACGTTAATATAATAATTATTCACTTTTGAAGTTGATTATAAATTATGCACCTTAAAGCTAGATAGGGGGTTACATCTTGGGGAATTCAAATAAGTTAGGTTTTTGGGTTTTAACTGCACTTGTTGTTGGTAACATGGTCGGTTCAGGTATATTCATGCTTCCGCGTTCTTTATCAGAAGCTGCCAGCGCTGCTGGAGTTATGTTGGCATGGCTATTTACTGGAATAGGTGTGTTAATGATTGCACTTGTATTCGGAAACCTAGCCATCCGGAAGCCGAATCTGACAGGCGGACCACAAATATATGCAAAAGAACTATTTAAACCAGGTTCTCAAGGTTCTATATTATCAGGATTTATGGCTTCTTGGGGTTACTGGATTGGAAACGTAGCTGGAAATGTTGCGATTATTACTACATTTGCTGGATATTTATCAACCTTCTTTCCTGTTTTAACGAGTCAGGCTGACTGGTTCACGATTGGCGGATATACATTGAAGGTTGGTAATGGGTTAACCTTTATTGTTTGCTCCATTCTCTTATGGGGTACGCATTTTATCATTTTACGCGGATTAGAAAGTGCTGGAAAATTAAATTTTGCAGCAACTGCAGCAAAGGTGACGGGATTTTTACTATTTATCCTTGTTGGAGTATTTGCCTTCGATAAAGCAAATATATTACCTATGGTTGAAACTAGATTAGGGGATTCGGGAGAAACATTTGGTTTAATGTCACAAGTGAACAATGCGGCACTAGTAACTTTATGGGCTTTCTGTGGGTTGGAGTCAGCTGTAGTGTTTGCGTCACGTGCGAAAAGAAAAATTGATGTAAAGAGAGCAACGATTGTTGGACTTTTTATCGCTCTTGGTATTTATATTGGGATAAGCACACTGGTCATGGGGATGTTAGACCAAAATACACTTATCAACTCGGAAAAGCCATTGATTGATGCGATTCAAACCGTTTTAGGACCGGTTGGCGGGAAAGTATTAGCCGCTATTGGATTAGTCAGCTTATTTGGTTCTACGATTGGCTGGGTTATGTTAAGTGCTGAAGTACCTTATCAAGCGGCAAAGCAAGGATTATTCCTTCCGGCTTTCTTAAAAGAAAACAAAAAGGGCCTCCCTATCTTTTCACTTGTATTAACAAACGGAATCGCTCAAATTTTTATTTTCTCAACCGTATCTAAATCGATTTCAGGGGCTTTTGATTTTATTATTATCATTGCAACGTTAGCCTATTTAGTTCCTTATTTTATTGCTTCTGTTTATCAGTTGAAATTAGTGATTAAAGGTGAAACATACAATCATAATTCAAAGTCTAGAGTGATAGATGGGATTATTGCAGCAGTTGCAACCATTTATTCAGTATGGGTCATTATATCAGGAACTTCAGATCTTAAGACCTTTATATTAGGGATAGCCCTTTTATCAAGTGGAATCTTCTTTTATGGTCCACTTAAGAAAAAGCGTGCTAAAGAAGAGGAACAAAAAGAATTATTATCTGCCTAGCCTTCGCACCTGCCAGTTTTACTTAAAGGGTTTCCTTTAAGAAAACTGGCAGGTGTTTTACATTTTAATAAGAAAAAAGGGAACGATAATCTTAGGGAGTATTTGTATGGCTAGAAACTAATATAGGAGGTAACGGACTTGAAGAAATTTACGGTTGTATTTGCACTTCTACTTAGCATTCTTTTGCTTATGTCCGCATGTGGTAATGATGATGAGGCGAAGAAGGATAATAAAGATAATAATAAAACAGCAGATAAGGCTGACGATAAGGATTTACTTGCCAAGGTTAAAGATGAAGGCAAGCTTCTAATTGGGACAGAGGGTACATATGCACCATTTACGTTTCATGATGAGAGTGGAAATCTGACCGGGTTTGATGTTGAGATTGCAACAGAAGTTGCAAAACGTTTAGGGGTAGAGCCTGAGTTTAAAGAAACACAATGGGATGCCATATTTGCTGGCCTCGATGCAAAGCGATTCGATATGATTGCGAACCAGGTTGGAATTCGGCCAGATCGACAGGAAAAATACTCTTTTTCTGATCCATATATTACTTCAGCTGCTGTTTTGATTACACACAAGGATAATGAAAAAGTAAAGGCTTTTGAAGACATAAAAGGCTTAAATTCAGCACAGTCCTTAACAAGTAACTATGGAGAAATGGCCAAAAAGCATGGTGCTAATTTAGTTAGCGTTGAAGGCTTTACCCAAGCTGTGGAACTACTTGCTTCCAAACGGGTTGATGTAACCATTAACGATCGAATTTCGTTCCTAGATTATACTAAGCAAAGACCTGATGCGCCAATAAAGATTGCCGCGACTAGTGAAGACGCTTCCGTTAGCGGACTTATGTTCAGAAAAGATAGTGACACGCTAGTTAATGAGGTAAATAAGGCATTAACCGAAATGATAGAGGACGGCATCTACAAAAAAATCTCTGAGAAATGGTTTGGTGAAGATGTACTTAAATAGTATTTTTGCTGATCCAGAGAGAATGGCTCGATTAATTGATATAGCTCAAAGTTCCTTTCTGCCCCTTTTGAAAGGGGCTATTTTAAATACCATTCCATTAACCCTGATTTCATTTGTGATTGGATTGATCTTAGCTATATTAACAGCCTTGGCTCGTATTTCTCATGTGAAGGTTTTCCAAGTGATTGCAAGAGTTTATGTTTCTGTGATTCGTGGAACTCCGTTATTGGTACAGTTATTTATCATTTTTTATGGCCTGCCCACCCTTGGAATCATTATCGATTCCTATATAGCTGCAGTCATAGGATTTTCTCTTAGTGTAGGAGCATATGCTTCTGAGATTATACGTGCTGCGATTCTATCTACCCCAAAAGGACAGTGGGAGGCTGGCTATTCGATTGGGATGAGTTATTCCCAAGTGTTACGAAGAATTATCCTGCCTCAAGCAGCCAGAGTTTCCCTGCCGCCACTATCCAATTCGTTTATTAGTCTCGTGAAAGACACTTCCCTGGCATCCCTTGTACTTGTATCAGAGATGTTTCGCAAAGCTCAAGAAATTGCAGCGAGCAATTATGAATTTTTACTGGTCTATTCTGAAGCTGCCCTGATTTATTGGGTCATTTGCTTTATCCTTTCCGTTATCCAGCAAGTTTTAGAAAAGAAATTAGACCGTTACGTGTAATAGAAGGGAGGGTCCGTGCGTTGATTTCCATTCAAGGATTATATAAACAATTCGGAACGTTAGAGGTTCTAAAAGGGATTGATTTAGAAGTAGAAAAGGGCAAGGTAGTAGTGGTGATTGGACCATCCGGCTCAGGAAAAACAACCATGCTTCGCTGTTTAAATGTTTTAGAAACACCAACGAAAGGCGTTATCTCGATTGAGAGCCAAACACTTGATTTCTCTGTTCCTGTACCGAAGAAAAACATTGCAGCCTTTCGCCGATTAACGGGTATGGTGTTTCAAAGCTATAACTTATTCCCTCATAAAACAGCTCTTGAAAATGTGATGGAGGGACCTGTAATTGTAAAAAATGAGAATAAGGAAAGCGCTCGTAAAAAAGCCCAGACCTTATTAGAAAAGGTAGGGCTGGGGGATAAAATGGATTATTACCCTGTACAACTCTCAGGGGGGCAGCAGCAAAGGGTAGGGATTGCAAGAGCATTGGCAATGGAGCCAGAGGTTATGCTGTTTGATGAACCGACTTCAGCTCTTGACCCTGAGCTGGTGGGTGAAGTGTTAAAAGTCATGAAGGACCTTGCCAATGAGGGGATGACGATGATTGTCGTAACACATGAAATGCGCTTTGCAAGAGAAGCTGCAGACGAGGTTATTTTTATGGATCAAGGTGTTGTGGTTGAAAGGAACAAACCAGAAGAAATATTCACCAATCCAAAAGAGGAACGGACGAGAAAATTTTTAAATATGATTCAGTAGTGCTATGGCAAAAGTCATAGCACTTTTTTTATTATTCGAGTAAAATTTTATTATAAATGTGAAACTTTTCCATTTATTGAATCGTATTAATGTTGAATACATAAGGAAGGGAGTGGTGCCGATGGAAGTATTCAATCTGCCATTAGAAACGATTTATTTATATGGATTAATTGGTTCAGGTATTTTAACCATTTTGTATGTATTCTTTGCGGACGTTGTTCATTTCGATGGACCAGATTTTCTTAATCCAGTGATTATCTTTGCGTTTGTCACTATTTTTTCGGCAAGCGGGTATTTATTTGAGAAGCTTACTGCATTACATTATCTAGCAATTTTAGGGATATCAGCTGTTATTGCCTTCATACTTGTTACTTTGTTAAATGTTTTTATTCTAATCCCATTGTCGAATGCCGAAGAATCACTGGTATATAAAGAAAGTGATTTAAGAGGCAGGATTGGAACCGTGATTACTGCAATTCCGACAGACGGTTATGGTGAAGTTATGATAGAAAGTATAAGCGGAAGAATTGCAAAACCAGCGACAAGCTTTGATCGTGTTCAGATTGATAATGGCACGAATGTGCTTGTGGTTGATATAAAAGATGGGGTGCTCCAAGTTAGCTCTCATCAAGAAATAGAGAAGTACTTACTATAGGGAGGTTGGCTAGATGGAATTGAGTTTTTGGATTGTAATTGGGATTGTTGCATTTATTTTAATCGCTTTAATTAGTGTTTTTATCACGAAGTATCGGACAGCTGGGCCAGATGAGGCGCTGATTGTTACGGGAAGTTTCTTAGGTAACGGCAGTGTACATGTGGATGAATCAGGCAATAAAATCAAAATCATTCGCGGCGGCGGTAGTTTCATTTTACCGGTGTTTCAACAGGCAAAACCGCTTAGCCTGCTTTCAAGCAAGCTTGAGGTAACAACACCTGAAGTGTATACAGAGCAAGGCGTACCCGTTATGGCAGATGGTGTTGCAATCATAAAAATTGGCGGCTCGATTAGTGAAATTGCCACGGCTGCGGAACAATTCCTGGGTAAGGCGAAGGAAGACCGAGAAAATGAAGCGAAGGAAGTTCTTGAGGGCCATTTACGCTCCATCCTCGGTTCGATGACAGTAGAGGAGATTTATAAAAACCGCGATAAATTCTCACAAGAGGTTCAAAGAGTCGCTTCACAGGATTTGGCGAAAATGGGATTAGTGATTGTTTCATTTACGATTAAAGATGTCCGCGATAAAAATGGATACCTCGATTCCCTTGGTAAACCTAGAATTGCCCAAGTTAAACGTGACGCTGATATTGCAACGGCTGAAGCTGATAAGGAAACTAGGATTAAAAGAGCGGAGGCTGCAAAGGAAGCAAAGCGTTCTGAATTAGAGCGTGCTACTGAAATTGCTGAAGCAGAAAAAATTAATCAGTTAAAAGTGGCAGAGTTTCGCCGTGAACAAGATAGTGCAAAAGCCCGTGCTGACATGGCCTACGAATTGGAAAGTGCAAGGTCGAAGCAGGAAGTTACGGAGCAGGAAATGCAAATAAAAATTATTGAAAGACAGAAACAAATCGAATTAGAAGAAAAAGAAATTCTGCGCCGTGAACGTCAATACGATTCAGAAGTGAAGAAAAAAGCCGATGCGGATCGTTACTCCGTTGAGCAGGCTGCAGCTGCAAATAAAGCTAAACAAATGGCAGATGCTGAAGCGAATAAATATCGTATTGAAGCAATGGCAAAAGCGGAGGCAGAACGTGTTCGCCTAGATGGTTTATCCAAAGCGGA
Source organism: Bacillus sp. CZDM1 (assembly GCF_055502545.1). Classification (NCBI taxonomy): domain Bacteria; kingdom Bacillati; phylum Bacillota; class Bacilli; order Caryophanales; family Bacillaceae; genus Bacillus; species Bacillus sp. CZDM1. The sequence continues at coordinate 204,702 of NZ_JBUESO010000005.1, forward strand.
GGCCCAAAAGGCACAAGGTACGGCAGAGGCAGAGATTATTCGTCTAAAAGGTTTGGCAGAAGCGGAAGCGAAGGAAAAGATTGCTGAAGCCTTCGAACAATTCGGTCAGGCCGCTATCTTAGACATGATCATGAAAATGCTTCCTGAATATGCGAAGCAAGTAGCCAGCCCGCTTGCTAATATTGATAAAATTACTGTAGTAGATACTGGTAGTTCAGGTGAGAATGGCGGAGCCAATAAAATTACCGGTTATGCAACAAATCTAATGGCCACGCTCCAAGAATCATTAAAAGCATCAAGTGGAATTGACGTGAAAGAACTAATCGAGAACTATTCAGGAAAAGGAAACATAAAACGAAGCATCGAAGAACTCACAGACACAATCAAAAAAACCGAAGACTAAACAAAAATGGTCCTTATCAGAATTGATAAGGGCTCTTTTTATAAAAATTGCTACTATAGGCTTTATTGATTAGTAAATTTATTGATTGGAGCGGAAGGTGCGAGACTCCTGCAGGAGTAAGGGGCAGGGGAGACCCCGCAGGCGCTTTAGCGACGAGGAGGCTCCCCGGACCTCCTGCGGAAAGCGAAGCACCTGGAGCGTAAATCATGCGGAAACTTTGATTTGCAAAAAAATAAGGGCTCCCAAGGGGGAACCCATATGTAAAAAAGAGAGATTAAAATTGGGAGGAGCAAGTCGGTTAATACCATGTATAACCTTAGAGAATTAAGAACTCTTTCATTGCTACAGGTACATCTTATCGAGAAATATTGTAGATGTTATGAAGAAGTTGTGATGAATTTGTGAAGATGAAAAAAGCCATTCCCCAACATGATATATTATAGTTAAGGGAGTGAGAACGATGAAAATATTACTAGTTGATGATGAAAAAAGAATACTAGAAGTTCTCGAAGCCTACCTCGAAAGAGAAGGCTATGAAATTCATTGTGCTGATAATGGAATAGACGCCTTGAAAAAGGCTAAAACAATAAATCCAGATTTAATTGTACTAGATTTAATGCTGCCGGATATCTCCGGAGAAGAGGTATGCCGCTTAGTAAGAAAAGAATCAGATGTCCCCATTCTGATGCTGACGGCTAAGTCTGCGGAAGATGACCGCATAAACGGAATTGTTATGGGTGCAGATGATTATCTAACAAAGCCATTTAGCCCGCGGGAAGTAGTAGTAAGGGTTCAGGCTATCCTCAGAAGAGTAAAGAAAACAGAGAAAGTAGAGCGGATTGAATTCAATAATAAAAAACTGGCAATTGACCTCAGTAAAAAAGAAGTAACGGTAAAGGGCCATGATGTTATTTTAACACCAATTGAATATAAACTGCTTACCAATATGGCACTTAATCCGGGAAGAGTATACAGCCGAATGGACTTACTCGAAAAAATCCAGGATGAAGGAATGTATTACGAGGGCTATGAGCGAAGCGTCGATACCCATATTAAAAACCTTCGAAAAAAAATCGAGTTGGATTCTAGGCAGCCTCTGTTTATCCTGACCGTATTTGGGATGGGGTATAAATTTGGAGGGGTGCTAGATGTTTCAAACACTGCGGTCTAAAATTCTCTTTTATCTTCTACTCAGCTCGATGATCGGAATACTCTTTGTCAGCTTTTTTATGCAGTGGGGATTTGAAGAGAGTTTCAAGAATTATCTAGATCGTAACCGAGATAAGAAGATTGATAGAATCATCACAGAAATTGAAAAGGGCTATCAGAAAAATGGACATTTTACTAGGGACCCGGTTTTTGGTTTCCTCCATGAGCATGCGATGACCGATCAGCTTTATTTCGATTTGTATGATAACCGTGGTCAATTGCAAATGGGGACCTCAAATATTGTTGGTTACTTGAATAGCCTAGGGTTGACCGAACCCGAGCCTAATGAAGAGGAGTGGCATTCTTCCTCCTATACTCTGAGAGTAGACAATAAAGTGATTGGTAAACTTGAAGCAATTTACCCTGTAGGCTTAATTGATGATGAGTACAATTTTTTACAAACGATTCAGTTATACATTTATGCTGCTGTTTGTTTAACAATCTTGCTATCGATTCTATTTAGTATGTTATTTTCTAAAAAACTAACCTCTGGATTAAATAAAGTTTCTTTTGCAGCAAATGAACTGCAGCAGCATAATCTATCGATCCGGATTCCGTTAACTGGTTTACCCACAGAGGTTAAACAGCTTGCGATTTCGTTTAATAATCTAGCAGAATCCTTGGCAAAGGGTGAAATGTTAAGAAAACAATTTACTGGGGATTTAGCTCATGAACTCCGGACACCGCTTGCCACGTTAAGAAGTCAAATTGAGGCCTACCAGGATGGGATATGGGAGCCGACACCTGCACGATTACAATCAAGTCATGAAGAGCTCATGCGATTAGTTAGGCTAGTGAATGAGCTTGAGAAGCTGCTTGCAGCCGAGAATCCACAAATTAGATTGGAAAAAGTAGAGGTAGAGGCAGGTAATGTTCTTTTGGCATTATGGGAAATGTTTTTACCACTGTTTAAACAAAAGGGTGTACAGCTTCATATCGAAGAGCCCGAAAAGGAACTGCTTTTCCCTGCAGACAAGGACCGTTTAATGCAAATCCTCTCCAATGTGTTGAATAATGCCCTAAAATATACGCCAGAAGGAAAGAATGTAACCATCTCAGTATTAATGGATAAGGAAGGGTATGTAGGTTTCAAGGTCGAAGATGAAGGATCAGGGATGGCAGAGGATGATATTCCGCATATCTTTGAACGCTTTTATCGCGGCGATAAATCACGAGATCGAAAAACAGGCGGAGCTGGAATTGGCCTTTCAATCGTAAAAGCGTTAATGGAAGCGCATAAAGGGATCATTAAAGTTAAAAGCAGAAAAAATAAGGGTACAAGTATCATTCTTTGGTTTCCGGAGGAAGACGATTAAAATAGAGCCGCTATCTCATTAGGGATAGCGGCTTTTGGTTGTTAGAGTGTAAGGGATAGAATTTCTTCCATTCATTTAGGAAAGGAGAAGTCGCTGAATTGGGGTGTTCAAGGACTCTTTGGGTAGGTCCATACTGCTTGATTTCTCCACTTACGATAATCGCCAGAGTATTCGTTAGATAATTGATTTCCATCAGGTCATGACTCACGAAGGCCGTTGTCGTTCCGGAACCTTCAATAATTCCTTTAAAGTCATCCATTAATTTAATTTTTGTTGGAAAATCTAATGCTGAAAAAGGTTCATCAAGAAAAAGTATTTCTGGCTCGACAATCATCGCTCTAGCGAGGTTTACACGCTGCGCCTCACCGCCTGAAAGGAAATGAGCATTTTTTTTTGCCAAATGAGTGATTTGAAACTGCTCCATCCACAAAGTTACCTTTTCTTTAATAACTGCTTTTGGAACCTTTCTAAGCTTTAGTCCAATTGCAATATTTTGAAAAACAGAGCCCTCTAACAGTAACGATTGCTGTAAGGCGACGGAGAATTTCCTCCGCAGTTCAAGTGAGGGAGTTCCATTAGGAACGGCTTGCCCGCGGTATAAAATCTCACCACTACTAATACTGTCAAGCATGGCCATTACTTTAAGCAAGGTACTTTTACCAGCACCATTAGGTCCCATGATTCCGAGAAATTCACCTTCTTGAATCTGAAAATGAGGGATGTCTAGAATACTTTTTGAATTTGCCTGATAGCGAATGTTTTTAAGCTCAATTAATGGATTCATGATACTCGCTTCCTTTGCTGTAACAGTGTTAAGGCTGCAGTGATCAATAACGCTACAGTTAATAAAATGAAGGAAATCGCCAGAGCAACATCAAAGTTACCTTTTGATACTTCCATGACAATAGAAGTAGTAAGAATTCGTGTATCTCCTTGAATATTTCCGCCTACCATCATTGCAGCACCAACCTCAGCGATGACACGGCCGAAGCCTGCCATGATTGCAGCAACAATGGCAATCTTAGTTTGTTTTAGAAGGATCGCGATCGTTTGTATTTTTGTTGCACCGAGTGCTTTGATTTGTAAAAGCATTTTATCGTTAATTTGTTGAAAAGCAGAGCTTGTTAAGCCTGTAACGATTGGCAGGGATACGAGCACTTGTGCCATGACAATTGCTGTTGGAGAATAAAGCAATTGTAAATGTCCCAGCGGACCTGAGCGCCATAAAAGCATGGTGATCCATAACCCGGCAACAACCGGGGGTAAGCCCATGCCGATATTAATGAACACTAGGATTACTTTTCTGCCTTTAAACCTGGTAAGTCCAAGCAGCATTCCCAGCGGGAGGCCAATCAGGGAACTAATCAGGATGGCCATAAAGCAAACCCTAAGAGTCAGCCACGTTATTTCGAGAATCTCTCTATCGCCCGTGAGAATCATCTCGATTGCTTTCCGTAATCCATCCAAAATTAGTTCCATCCTGATTTACATCCTTCCGCTTTACTTATTCAGTGTATTTAAAGAATAAAGATTGACCGTAATCTTCCTTACCGCAGCTTTCAATTTCATCTTGAGTTTCACTATCAATCATAAATTCTACAAATTTTTCTGCGTCGGAGCTGTTAACCATGTCGTGCTTTTCTGGATTAACCTGCATGACATGGTAAATATTCATTAAATCATTGCCGCCTTCAACAACGATTTGTAAGTTTGTTAAGTTTTTCTCTTGAGCTAACCATGTCGCACGGTCCGTTAATATATAACCATTCTTCTCGTTAGCAATTTGTAAAGAAGCTCCCATACCTTGCCCAGTCGAGATATAAGTGTCGCCAGCAGGCTGGATATTTACTGCTGTCCATATTCCAAGTTCTTTTTTATGTGTTCCAGAGTCATCGCCGCGAGTTACAAAATTAGCTTTTACCTCTGAGATTGTTTTGAATGCTGCGTTAATGTCCTCACCGCTTACATCTGCCGGATTATCTTTAGGTCCTACTAAAATGAAGTCATTGTACATAACACGTTTGCGATTAATCACATCACCACTAGTTACAAGCTCTTCCTCTGATTTAGGAGCATGTACTAATAGGACATCTGCTTCACCCTTAGTACCCATTTCTAATGCTTGTCCTGTACCGACTGCAATCGTTTTAACTTTTACGTTGTTTTCTTCTTCAAAAATTGGCAGTAATTCATCTAATAGACCACTATCTTGAGTACTAGTGGTTGTTGCAAGGATTAATTCCGCAGGTTCAGCGTTAGCTTGATCACTTTCGGAGTTGCCACAAGCAGAAAGGATAAGCAGCATGAATAAAAATAGTGTAGCAAACAAACGATTTTTTAACATGATGTTTCCTCCATTTTACTAGTTTGATAGATGACATTTCCTAAATCTTCGATATCATAGCCTTCTAAATCAGTTAAACTGCTTTTGAATTCAGGTGACTGTAGGTAGTTAATTAAGTTAGTAAGATTTTGTTTGTTTTCATTTGTAAACCGGAACACAAGGTCAAATTGTTCCTTTGCAATCGGAATGAAATCAAGTCCTAGATGGCTTGCTGCTGATTGAATTCCGAAAGCTACATCCGCCATCCCCCGGCTAATATAAGAAGCGGTAGAAAGGTGGTTCCATTCTTCGTTTGTGTAACCATTTATTTCTGTTGGGGCAATTCTATTACTTGAGAGCATGGAGTCTAAGAGAAATCTTGTCCCAGCACCTTTCTGGCGATTAACAAACTGCACATCTTTTCGGGTGAGGTCATGAAAGTCTGCAATGTTTTTTGGATTTCCCTTTGCTACGATAAAGCCTTGCTCCCTTGAGACAAATCGGATGACAGAGATAGCTTCATAAACAAAGAGTTGATTAATAAATGGTAAATTATATTCCTGTGATGCCGGGTCTAATAGATGGATGGCAGCAATATCGGATTGACCACGATATAGCATCATTAACCCTTCAAGGCTGCCTATGTAGGTTGGTTGAATTTGCAGATTCAGATCTTTAGATGTTTGTTTAACAAAATGCTCTACTAGGAAGTCATGGCTTCCTGATAGCCTTATTGGGAAAGCGGAATGTGTATCTGGCTGATCTGCCTGTGTTTTTTTAGCAGGTGCTTTTGTGCATTCCTTGTATCTCTCGATTTCAGAATGCTCGATTCTCATTTTGTTTCCGACTTTAAATGCTTGTAATTCACCTCGCTTAATCAGCTCATATACAGTATGTTTTGAGATTTGGAACAGTTGAGCTACTTCATCTGGTGTGTAGGCTTTTCCATCCATCGGATATGACTCCTCTCTATTTACGATATAAATATAATATAAATATACAATGTTACGTGTGATTTTTGTTGAGTTTCGTTAAGTTTTGTTTACTTTCATTTGGATTTGTCACGTTTTGTTCACTGATAATCGATAAATTTCACAATATCTCCATAAACTTCACTGATTGTTCATCGGTGAACAAGGAAGTTTGTTGTACTATATGGATAGATGAATATTTATAAAAAGGGATGGGATCAGATGTCTAAACTTCTATACATTACCGTTAACCCGAAAAATGATATAAAGCTATCGAAAGGGATGCAGCTTGGCGAGGCTTTTCTTGAAGAGTTTAGAAAACAAAAGCCTGAAGTAGAAATTGAACATATGCATTTATATGATATGGATATCCCACAAATTGATATGGATTTGTTATATGCCCGCGCAAAATTATCCTTCATGGGCAAAACCTTTGACGAACTTACAGAGGCTGAACAAAAACAAATTACTGCCATGCATGCATTAGCAGACCGCTTTATTGCAGCTGATTATTATGTATTTGTTACACCAATTTGGAACTTTGGATCACCGGCTATTTTAAAAGCCTTCCTTGATAATTTATTTATCGTGAACAAGACCTTTGTTAATACGCATGAGGGTGCAAAAGGATTGCTTACCAATCGAAAAGCCATCCATATTCAAACACGCGGCGGAATTTACTCAACGGGCCCAATGGTTGACTTTGAATTCGGCGATCGGTACTTAACGAAAGTACTTGGATTCTTAGGAATGGAAGTAATGCCAACAGTATTCGCTGAAGGAATGGACCACTTCCCGAAACAAGTACCTGAAATTATGGCAAAGGCCAAAGAACAAGCCATCGAAGCGGCAAAAGAAATGACGAAAGAAACAGTTACAGTTTAATACAACAAAAATGCGACTCGAGAAATCGAGCCGCATTTTTTTTAGAATTTCCCTGTAAACTGGAAAAATAACACCGCAAATCCTAGAGCCCAGACATAAATAGCAAACGGTTTTAATGAATGTTTCTTTAGATATCCAATCATCCACTTTACGGCAAAATAACCGAAAAGGGCAGAGGATAGGATACCAACAATCAACGCAGATAGTGAGATTTCTTCTCCGGCACCGTCAAATAAATCCAATGATTGAAGAACAACTGCTCCAGCAATGGCAGGTGTAGATAACAGAAAGGAGAAATAGGCAGCTGTTTCACGGTCTAACTTTCTCCATAAGGCAGCCACAATCGTAAACCCGGAGCGTGAGATCGCAGGGAATATTGCAGCCGCTTGAAAGGATCCAATGATCAGAGCATCGGTATAACTAATATCATCCATCTTTTTATAGCCATTTTTTGCTGAATCGGCAATCCAAAGAAACAAACCGGTAACTAAAAACTCCCATCCAATGGTAACTCCAGTCTTCGAAATCTCCTCAAAGTAATCCTTAAAAAGTAAGCCAATCACAACAGCTGGAATGGTTCCAACGATTAACAGGAAGGTAAGCTTACTAAAGGGATTTTTAATAATCTTCACAAACTCATCCTTATAGAAGACAAAAACAGCCAGCAAGGTACCAACATGCAGCATCGTATCAAGTAATAGACCGGCTTCCTGTAACCCGAATAAATTCCGGCCTAAATATAAATGTCCCGTACTGCTAATTGGTAAAAATTCAGTTAACCCTTGGATAATCCCTAATATGAATGCTTCTAATTTACTTAACATAGCCATCCTCTCTTTCTGCAGCATAAGCCTGTACATTGTAAAGATATGCATGAATACCAACAAATAGCCAATAAAATTTTTATATATTACCAAGTCAAAAATAGTGCAAAAGGAGCGGAATCTCCCATAAAATAGAGATAAGTACTTTGGAGAGGAGCTGGAAACTTGAAAAATTGCCATCTACATTTTGATACTTCTATCGGAGTTAAGAAACCAGAAAGTATAAGAAATAAACAGCAGGCATGCCCTTTTTGTGCGCGCGAGGAGTTAACAGATCTGATTGAAGTAGATGGACCTATCATTCTTTTGAAAAATAAATATCCTGTTTTAGAGAATGCCTACCAAACGGTATTAATTGAAACAGATGATTGTCATGGCGAATTATCTTCCTATGAACTTCCATATCTACATAAATTGCTCCAATTTGCCTTGAGAAATTGGCTTGAATTAGATAGAACGGGAAAATATGAATCCGTAATTTTATTTAAAAACTATGGACCATTGTCAGGGGGGACCATAGCACATCCTCATATGCAAATAATTGGGTTACATGATATTAACTATAAGGAAAATATAACGGAGGAAGTGTTTGAGGGTATTGTTATAGAGGAAATAAGCGGGGTCAGGTTGACTTTATCGACAAAGCCAAAGGTAGGCTTTTATGAGTTTAATATCGATATGGATGATTCCAGCTACAATGAAACCTTTGGGGTCCATCTTCAAAAGACGGTCCATTATATTCTAAATAACTTCCCATTTAAAGCGAGTAGTTATAATCTTTTCTTTCACCATTATAATAGAAGAATTTATGTTAAAATTGTCCCCAGGTTTGTCACCACTCCGCTTTATATCGGCTACGGAATTCCACAGGTACCTAATAATTTACATTGGATGGCAGATGATATTAAAAGTAAATATTTCTTTGACCGTGGAAGTGTCTAAGCTTAGGCACTTCCACTTTTTTATCATATGTAAATTAAACCAATCCTAGGTTATAAGTTGTACTTTGTACTTATAAAAAATATAATGAGATAATGTACAAGTTCCTTGACGTAAAGGGGTGTGAATGATGACAACATCTAAAAATACAACTTCAAAACTTGATTATAGTCTTGTTTTTATCTTAATTTTATTATTTCTGGCTAGCTGTGCATCGATTTATAGTGCGCAGGCAAGCGGTCAATATGACAGTAACTTCCTTGTAAAGCAAATTATCTTTTATGGAATTGGGTGTGGAATTATTGCCGCCGTTATTAGGCTCGACTCCGACCAGTTAAAAAAATTAACTTGGTATGCTTACGGAGTAGGAATTTTTCTACTTGTTCTTTTAATAATAGCTCCAGAAAGCATTGCCCCGGTGATCAATGGTGCAAAAAACTGGTTTAAGGTACCTGGGATTGGTTCACTCCAGCCTTCTGAGTTTGTCAAAATCTTTATTATTTTAGCGTTAGCAAAAGTAATTGAGGATCATCACCATAAGAACCCAGTTAAAACGATTGCTACTGATTTTTGGCTGCTAATAAAGCTTGGTATCGTCACAATGGTTCCCTTAATACTTATTATTAAGCAAGACTTAGGGACTTCGCTCGTATTTTTAGCGATCCTTTTAGGAATGATTTTTATTTCCGGCATAACATGGAAATTATTAGTACCAATATTTTCAATTGGAACGGCACTTATTTCGGTCATTTTTTATTTTGTATTGATAAAGCCTGAGATTCTTGAAAAATATTTAGGTGTGAAGCAGTATCAATTTAGCCGTATCTATTCCTGGCTGGATCCCTATAACTTTCAAAGCTCAGCAGGTTACCAGCTGACACGATCACTCTTAGCGATTGGCTCCGGACAAACGGGTGGTAAGGGATACGGGAATAGAGAAGTTTATTTGCCTGAAAGCCATACCGATTTTATCTTTAGTGTCGTTGGCGAGGAGTATGGCTTTATTGGTGCAAGTGTGCTCGTAAGTTTATTTTTCTTGTTGATTTATCATATTACCAAGGTTGGAATGGAAACAAAGAATAATTTTTACACGTACATTTGTGTTGGAGTCATCAGTATGATTACCTTCCACGTTTTCCAAAACATTGGGATGACAATTGGTGTTTTACCAATAACCGGTATTCCATTACCTTTCATTAGCTATGGAGGCAGCTCGTTAATGGGGAATATGCTGGGGCTGGGATTAATTTTCTCAATCCGCTATCACTATAAAAAATATATGTTTTCAACATCTGCATAAAAAATAGCGCGAGGACTGAGGTCCTCGCGCTATTTTTATGAGATTATTTCTTTAAGAAGATTTTCTCGATATCATCAAGCATTAGGTTTGCTGCGAGTACGCCGCCAGCTGTATTCCAAATGGTGTCACTCACCTTGTGTACTTCACCTTTTTTGGCTACTTCAAGGTTTTTGAATAGTGGGTCAGCAATCCATTCTTTTTCTAGCTCAGAGCCTTTCCCATCACCGGTTTCGTAAGTGAAATAGAAGAGGATATCACCTTCCATAGCTGGAATTCGTTCTTTGGTTACATTTCTTTCAGCAAAATCATCAACATTTTGGCTTTCAGGACGAGCAAATCCAAGGTCGCCTAAAATTACACCAGAGAAGGTATCCTTGTGATAAATACGAACCTCACCCGCCATAAAGCGAACCATTGAAACCTTCATGTTTAATTTATCACCAAGCTGTTCTTTTAAATCAGCAATTCGGGTATTGTACGTATCTAATACTTCTTTACCTTTTTCTTCCTTATTTAAAGCTTTCGCGTAAAGTTCAAAGTTTACTTTCCAGTCACCGCGAAGTGTCTCAGCAAAAACAGTTGGTGCGATGGCATTTAATTGATCATAGATTTTTTCTTGGCGCATTTTATTACCGATAATCAAATCAGGTTTTAAAGCAGCAATGGCTTCTACATTAACTTCACTTTCTACACCAACCACTTGAGTGTCTTTTAATTGATCCGCAATATGGTCATACCAAGGGTCACCTGTAAATGATTTTACTGCACCAACAGGAGTAACTCCCAGTGCTAAAAGGGCTTCTGTGCCTTCATTCGTTAGAATAACTACTCTTTCAGGGGTGCCTTTAATCGTTGTTGATCCCATTACATGTTCAATGGTATAACTCGTTTCTTCTGTTGTCTTTGGTGTTTCTTCTTTTTCCGTTGTTTTCTCTTCCGTTCCACCGCATGCCGCCAATAAGAAAATGGCGATAATGGATAGGAAAGGTAAGAGCGTCTTTACGTTTTTCATTAAGTATGTATCCTCCCTGTTTTTAAATGTTAATGATAATCATTTTCAATTACAAACTAATAATAAATTGGATATAGGAGGTTGTCAACGATTTCATTTAAAATGATTTTCAAAATCTTTGACAAACTTTTAGACGTATGTGCAAATAAATGAAAATGGTTATCATCCTCATTGACAATCATTATCAACAGATTATAAACTTAGGGTAGTAAAAAGCATTTATACTATAAATTTGTTAAGAAAGGTTTCCAACAATGCTTTTAAAAAATAGTGCACTACGATGGATAGGTTTAGTAATCTCCGTCCTCTTATTGTTGTTTTTCATGTGTGCCAGCGTCATTTTTGGCTATACGGAAACAACATTACTTACCGCCATCGATGCCTTTACCCATTATAATGGCTCAAATGAACATATTATTATTCAAACCGTGAGACTTCCACGAGCATTCATTGCTGCTGCAGTTGGTGCAAGCTTGGCGATTTCGGGGGTATTAATGCAAACGTTAACCAAAAATCCGCTCGCTTCGCCAGGAATATTTGGAATTAATGCAGGTGCAGGCTTTGTAGTTGTGGTATCCATCACTCTATTTTCTGTTTCAAGTCTGCAGGCATTTAGTGGACTCGCTTTTCTAGGAGCTGCCATTGCTGCCATAAGTGTCTATGCCATTGGGTCCGTAGGACGTGAAGGGTTAACACCGATGAAACTGACCTTAGCAGGTGCCGCCATTGCGGCTATGTTTTCATCATTTACGCAAGGGTTGCTTGTAATCGATGAGGCAGCACTTGAGCAAGTTTTGTTTTGGTTAGCAGGATCTGTTGCTGGGCGCAAGTTAGAGACACTTGTATCTGTTTTACCTTATTTAGGAATTGGCTGGATTGCATCCATACTGATTGCCGGGAAAATGAATATTCTCTCAATGGGGGAGGACGTAGCAAAAGGACTTGGTTTAAAAACAGGTCTTTTGAAAATTTTGGTAGGTGTGATTGTCATTCTGCTCGCAGGCGGAGCTGTATCCGTTGCTGGTCCAATTGGGTTTGTGGGGATCGTTATTCCTCATATAACCAGGTCTATCATCGGAATAGACCATCGCTGGGTGATTCCTTTGTCAGGAATCTTAGGAGCTATTTTATTAGTAGCTGCTGATATTTCAGCAAGATATGTACTTATGCCCTCTGAAGTACCAGTTGGGGTTATGACAGCGATCATCGGAACTCCATTCTTTATTTACATAGCAAGGAAGGGGTTCAACGCGCGATGAGTAAATACAAAAATATTCGCTGCTTTAACGGGAAAATATCCTTTCTACTCGATCGTAAAGCTGCCCTTACCTTTTTTGCACTAATTTTAGTTGCATTCATTGTGTTTGTTGTCAGTACCGCAATCGGGGAAATGAAAATTAATCCACTTACTGTTTTAAAAGTATTTGCAGGCAGCGGGCCTGAAATGGAAACACTAATCATAACATCCTTTCGTCTGCCTCGAATTATTATCGCATTGATTGTTGGTATCTCCTTAGCGGTTGCAGGTGGAATCTTACAGGGGATGATTAGAAACCCTCTAGCTTCACCTGACGTGCTTGGTATTACCGGAGGGGCAAGTGTAGCGGTAGTAGCATTTCTTGCACTTTTTAGTGATGAAAGTAATGCGTTAACGGTAAGTATTAATTGGCTGCCATTAGCAGCATTTTTAGGTGCTGGAGTTGTTGCTTTTTTAGTTTACTTCTTGGCTTGGAAAAATGGGGTATCACCTATCAGGCTTGTCCTAATTGGGATTGGAATTTCTACTCTGATGCAAGCGTTAACAACCTTAATGATGATCATGGGCCCTATTTATCAGGCAAGTCAGGCAAACATTTGGATAACGGGTACGGTTTATGGATCCAATTGGAATAATGTAGTCACCTTGCTTCCATGGGCAGTGGTGTTTCTAATTATTGCCTTTGCTGCCGCTAGAACGATTAATATCCAAGAACTTGGGGACGAAGTTGCGACAGGTTTAGGCGGTAAGATTCAAAGACAAAGATTCTTCTTATTGATGATTAGCACAGCTTTAATCGGCGGATCCGTTGCCTTTGCAGGAGGTATTGGGTTTGTAGGATTAATGGCGCCGCATATGGCAAGAAGATTGGTTGGATCTTCGTTTGGAGCATTACTTCCGGCTTCTGCTTTAATTGGTGGAATTCTCGTCATGCTTGCAGATCTAATAGGCAGAACGATGTTTTCACCATTGGAAATTCCTGCAGGCGTTTTTACGGCAGGAATTGGTGCACCTTATTTTATATACTTGCTTTTTAAAACTAGAAATGCTTAAGAAAAAAAGCTAAAGGGGTTGGGAAAATGAAGAGTGCGATTGAAACGAAAAATCTGTCACTTTCATACGGGGAGACACTCATCATTGATGAGTTAAATTTAAAAATTCCTCAAGGTGAAATTACCGTGTTTATTGGAGCAAATGGCTGTGGAAAGTCTACTCTTCTCCGTTCGATTGCCCGCCTCCTTAAGCCAAAGTCGGGTGCCGTTATTCTTGAGGGGGAAGCAATTGCTAAGCTTTCCACAAAAGAGGTTGCCAAGAAAATGGCAATTTTGCCACAGTCACCGACAGCACCGGAAGGGTTAACTGTTCTTCAGCTTGTAAAACAAGGACGCTATCCACATCAATCATGGTTAAAACAATGGTCAGAAGAAGATGAGAGAAAGGTCAAAGAGGCCTTAAAGGCTACCAGACTAGAGGGTTTGAAAGAGAGGCCCGTTGATTCTCTTTCAGGGGGCCAAAGGCAGCGAGCCTGGATTGCGATGACCTTGGCACAGGATACAGATGTTATTCTTTTAGATGAACCAACCACCTATTTGGATATGGCACACCAAATTGAAATTCTGGACCTTCTTTTTGAACTGAATGAAAAGAGAAAAAGAACAGTTGTAATGGTCCTGCATGACCTTAATTTGGCATGCCGCTACGCACACAATATCGTTGCCCTAAAGAGTCAAAAGGTGTATGCCCAAGGAAAGCCTGAGTACGTAGTCAACCGCAGCCTTGTCAAAAATGTATTTGGTATGGATTGTGAAGTGACAATGGATCCTTTATTCGGAACACCGCTTTGTATTCCTTATGGAAAAGGAAGAAGTATCCTTCAAAAGGCGGCCGTGTCTAATGGGTAAAATACTGATAGAAAATGATCTGAGTGCATTACAGAAATATAGGCTCAGACCTAAGACAGGTAAATCATTTAACGTTGGAAGTTTAATGGAAAAGGCTTTTGCAACTGACTTCATGAAAAATTTAGCATTATCAATGGGTGCTTCTTCAGAAAGAACAGCTGCTTCCATTTTTATTAAGCGATATGCATTTATAGCCGTTATTTCCCTTTTTGCAATGACGACCGCTAATAAGAAACTGAATTTATCTTTGGGCAATATTGAAATGGAAGAAGCGGAACCTGGTAAAGACTGGCTGCCAATGATTTCATTAAAGGATACAGCCATCGAGGAATGGAATGGTGAAGACCGGGATGAATGGCGGAAAAGTGTTTATCGCGACCTTTTTGCAAACAATATCTACCCAATCATCGAGCATTTTGAAAAAACGTTTAAGGTTTCGAAACTGATTTTGTGGGAAAATATCGCTGTCTATCTATTCTGGCTCTATGAGACCGAGTTAAAGGAAAGCGAAAATCCAATTGTACAAAGTGATTTCCGTTTCTTAATCATGGAAGCAGAAGGTAACTTGTTTGGCAGCTACCACCTAAATCCAATCCAGAAGTATTATTCCGAAAAGAACAATCAAGATGAGATAAGGATAAGAAAAACATGTTGTTTTACCTATCAACTTGGATCGAAACGCTGTAAAACATGTCCTTGTACGCATATAGCTAAGGATGGAGTGTGTTATGATGGAGAAAATATTTGCGGAGCAATTCAAAGCGTTACTTGAAAAATATAGTGAACTGCTTGTTGGCGAGTCTAATGAGGAGACAATGGAAAAGGTAAAGGCATGGGCACTGTATACACATATTGCTAAATCAATGCCGGCCTTAGCGAAGCACTGGAATGAACTATACCCAGATGCGAAGGAAGAAATGAAAACAATCATTAATGAAATTAAGGAATTAAACGAGCAGCATCGTAATGCAGCAAAAAAATAGAACCAAAGACAGAAAAGCCTCTGGTTCTATTTTTTTGGCTGTGTTAAAGCTGAATGTTGATTTTACTGTGTTTGGAAAATAAGCGGAGAATTTCGGTTTAAATTGGGAAATACCCATATTTCCTTAATAATAAGCGGAGTTTTTCCGCTTATTGTATCCAAAATCATTGGATTTTGTCTTATTTAAAGCAGTTAACCGGAATATTTCCGCTTATATCTGCTTCTTAAGGTTCCTTTATATACATTAGCCGGAAATTCTCCGCTTAGGAAATTATCAACCCTACCCGAAAATCAACAATGAATAATAACATAGCCATTTTTAAAATTACCTTTTATATTGATTATTTTGGCTGTTAACTTTGTTTTTATCGGCTTGTTCTCCGCCAGGACCAGCGTTTCCTTGAACGCTAGCGGCGCTTACGCCTTTTTTAGATGGGTCTTTCTTCATTTTTCCCATACTTCATCACCTCAGGTTTAGGGTGCCCAATTCCACTATTTTATGAAATAACATTTTTACAAAAAAAAATTAATTTTTTCCGCGTTTATTTATTGCGCAAATTTTTGAAATATTCTATAGTAATAAGTAGCAGAACTCATACATTTGTGAATTTTTTTTGACAAAAAAATGAATGAGTGTTCATTCAAAACCTGTGAGGGGGAGACAATGTTGAACCAACTTATTAAAAAAGCGGCTGTTCTAGGATCAGGAGTAATGGGATCAGGGATTGCAGCTCACCTAGCAAACATCGGTATACCAACATTATTATTGGATATTGTACCTCGAGAGTTAAACGACGATGAAAAGGCAAAAGGGCTTACGCTCGAACATAAACAAGTCCGTAATCGAATCAGCAGCCAATCGATTCAAAAATTATTGAAACAAAAACCTGCGCCGCTAGCTGTAAAAAAGAATCTGGCACTTATTGAAGCAGGTAACCTTGAAGATGACCTAGTTAAATTAAAAGATGTGGATTGGGTAATCGAGGTTGTCGTTGAAAATCTAAATGTAAAGAAACAGGTCTTTGAAAAGGTTGACCAATATCGGAAACTAGGCAGCATTATCAGCTCAAACACATCTGGAATCTCGGTTGAAGCGATGGCAGAAGGAAGATCAGAGGATTTCCAAAAGCATTTCCTTGGTACCCACTTCTTTAACCCGCCAAGATACTTAAAATTACTTGAAGTGATTCCTACTCAATATACTAGCCCGGAAGTCATTTCATTCATGAAAAAATTTGGTGAAGACGTATTAGGAAAAGGTGTTGTGCTTGCAAAAGACACTCCAAACTTTATTGCAAACCGAATTGGAACCTATGGCCTCCTTATCACTGTACAAGAAATGCTAAAGGGCGGTTATAGTGTTGGGGAAGTTGATTCTGTAACAGGACCATTAGTCGGTCGTCCTTCTAGTGCAACCTTTCGTACGCTCGATGTCGTCGGCTTAGATACGTTCGCGCATGTTGCCGGTAATGTTTATGAAAAAGTATCAGGAAAAGAAAAGGAAGTATTTGAAGTTCCTGCATTCATGAAAACCATGCTTGAAAAAGGCTGGCTGGGAAGCAAGTCCGGTCAAGGTTTCTTCCTGAAAAAAGGTAAAGAGATTCTTGAACTAGACCCTGCTACATTAGAATATATTCCACGTCAAAAGCTGAAAACAATAGCAACAGAATTAAGTAAGCAGGAAAAAGGAACTGCAAATAAATTGAAAGCGCTTGTATACGCTGAGGACCGTGCTGGGGAGCTATTATGGAACATCTTTAGTCCGGTTCTTGTATACTCAGCACAGCTCTTAGGCGAGATTGCGGAGACAATTGTTGATATTGATCGTGCCATGAAATGGGGCTTCGGCTGGGAAATGGGTCCGTTTGAAACATGGGATGCCATTGGTTTAGAGAAGTCTTTAGAGAAGTTGAAGAAGGATGGTCAAGAAATCCCTGCGTGGATAACAGATATGCTTGATAAAGGACATACATCGTTCTACTTAGAAGAGAATGGCGAACGATTCTTTTACAACAATGGTGAATACCGACTAGTTGAAAGTAATCCAAAAGCAATTGATTTGAAGAAATTAAAAAAGCAAAAAGGCGTTATTAAAAAGAATGGCGGAGCAAGCTTAATTGACTTAGGTGATGGAGTAGCGCTCTTAGAATTCCACTCCCAAAGTAATGCGATTGGTCTTGATATTATCCAAATGATTAACTTTGCAGTTGATGAAGTTGAGAAAAATTACAAAGGACTTGTCATTGGAAACCAAGGTAAGAACTTCTGCGTTGGTGCGAACCTTGCGATGATGTTAATGGAAGCACAGGATGACAATATCTATGAGCTTGATATGGTGATCCGCCAATTCCAAAATGCGATGATGAAGATTAAGTATAGTGCAAAACCAGTTGTCGCAGCACCTTTTGCGATGACCCTTGGAGGGGGAGCAGAAGTTTGTTTACCTGCAGCGCATATTCAAGCATCTGCTGAAACGTATATGGGGCTGGTTGAAGTCGGTGTAGGCTTAATTCCTGGCGGCGGCGGTAATAAAGAGCTTTATATTAAGCATTTAGAAGGTATGCCAAATGGTGTTCCGTTTGACCTTCAAGCTGTTGCCAATAAAGTGTTTGAAACCATCGCTATGGCAAAAGTATCAACCTCTGGTGCGGAAGCGCGTGAAAATAATTTCTTAGGATTATCTGATGGCATTAGTGTCAATGGAGATCATCAATTGTACGATGCCAAGCAGGCTGTTCTCGCCTTACATGAGCAGGGTTATGTACAAAAGGCACGGAAAAAGGTACCGGTAGTGGGTGAAACAGGCTACGCTACACTGTTACTTGGAGCACAAGCAATGTTCTTATCTGGATATATTTCAGAGCATGATTTGAAGATTGCCAAAAAAGTTGCCTATGTGCTTGCTGGCGGAAAAGTTCCATTTGGAACAGAAGTAGATGAGCAATATTTATTGGATTTAGAAAAAGAAGCGTTCTTAAGCTTAATAAGAGAACAAAAAACACAACAGCGTATGCAGCACATGTTAGTTAAAGGAAAACCACTTCGTAATTAAATAAAAAAGCGGAAGCGCGTTTGGCGCAGGAAGCTAGACAAATAGATTGCTAATATACAAGGAAAGAGAGGGAACGAAATGAGAGAAGCGGTAATCGTAGCCGGAGCTCGGACCCCGGTAGGCAAAGCAAAGAAAGGAACCCTTGCCCATGTTCGCCCTGATGATTTGGGAGCATTGGCTGTAAAAGAAACATTAAGACGTGCAGGAAATTATGAAGGAAATATCGATGATTTAATCATTGGGTGTGCCATGCCTGAAGCTGAGCAGGGGAATAACATGGCTCGTAATATTGGTGCCTTAGCAGGTTTGCCGCATACAGTACCAGCCATCACAATTAATCGTTTTTGTTCATCTGGCCTGCAGGCGATTGCGTATGCAGCACAAGGAATTATGCTCGGTCATACCGATACGGCAATTGCTGGCGGTGCAGAATCCATGAGTCTAATTCCCATGATGGGGCATGTGGTTCGTCCGAATGTGAAATTGGCAGAATCTGCTCCAGAGTATTATATGGGAATGGGTCATACAGCCGAAGAAGTAGCCAAGAAATATGGTATTTCTCGAGAGGATCAAGATGCATTTGCCGTCCGCAGTCATCAAAAAGCTGCAAAGGCCATTCAGGAAGGAAAATTCGTAGACGAAATCGTCCCAGTAGAGGTTACCCAGCGTACTGTAGGTAATGACAATAAGTTGGTAGAAAGAACGATTCAGTTTTCTCAGGATGAAGGAGTACGTCCTGATACTAACCTGCAATCATTAGCCAAACTTCGACCTGCCTTCTCCGTAACAGGTTCGGTTACGGCCGGTAATGCTTCGCAAACAAGTGATGGTGCAGCGGCTTTAATGATTATGGACCGTGAAAAAGCAGAAGCGCTTGGATTAAAGCCATTAGCAAAATTCAGATCCTTTGCAGTAGGCGGCGTACCGCCGGAAATTATGGGAGTTGGTCCAGTTGTTGCGGTACCAAAGGCGGTTAAGCTGGCTGGCTTAGAATTATCCGATATCAATCTATTCGAATTGAACGAAGCTTTTGCTTCTCAATCTCTACAAGTTATTCGCGAGCTTGGACTAGACGAAGAAAAGGTAAATGTAAATGGCGGTGCGATTGCCCTAGGCCATCCACTTGGTTGTACAGGTGCAAAACTAACCTTAACCCTAATTCATGAATTAAAGCGCCGCAATCAACAATTCGGAGTAGTAACCATGTGTATAGGCGGCGGAATGGGCGCAGCTGGGGTTTTTGAACTTTTATAAAAGATTAGGAGGAAAATATAATGACACAACAAACTGAAAAAATTATAAAAGGCGGAAGCTTTTTAATCGACGATATTTCCTACGACCGTATTTTAACACCAGAGGATTTCAACGAAGAACAATTAATGATTGCCAAAACAGCAGAAGACTTCATCGAAAAAGAAGTTCTTCCACAGTTAGAACATCTTGAAAACCATGAATTTGACCGAACAGTCAAACTTCTAAAGCAAGCGGGTGACCTTGGACTGCTAGCAGCAGATGTTCCGGAAGAGTATGAAGGCTTAGGATTAGATAAAGTAACTTCTTCCCTTGTAACTGAAAAAATGTCAAAAGCTGGCGGCTTCTCGCTATCCTATGGTGCCCATGTTGGTATCGGCTCACTGCCGATCGTTTTATTTGGAAACGAAGAGCAAAAGAAGAAATATTTACCTGCCCTTGCTTCAGGTGAAAAAATTGCCGCTTACGCTTTAACTGAACCAGGTTCAGGTTCTGATGCTCTTGGTGCAAGAACAACAGCAAAATTGAATGCAGCAGGTACTCATTACATTCTTAACGGCGAAAAGCAATGGATTACCAATGCGGGTTTTGCTGACGTATTTGTTGTCTATACAAAAATTGATGGTGAACATTTTACAGCATTCATTGTTGAACGGGATTTCCCTGGAGTTTCAACTGGAGCTGAAGAGAAGAAAATGGGGATTAAGAGCTCTTCCACACGTACTCTTATTTTAGAAGATGTACCGGTTCCTGTAGAAAACTTACTCGGTGAATATGGAAAAGGGCACGTCATTGCGTTTAATATCCTAAATATCGGGCGCTATAAATTAGCTGTTGGCGGTGTTGGCGGTTCTAAAAATGCATTTGAATTAGCCGTTAAATATGCAAATGGCCGTAAGCAATTTAACACAGCTATTTCTCAATTTAATTTAACAAAAGAAAAGTTCGGTACAATGGCATCTAAAATCTATGCTGCAGAGAGCTCTGTCTACCGTACGATTGGACTTTATGAAGATAACCAAGGAAAGCTTACAACGGAAGAGCAGAAGGACATTAAATTAGTAGCTAATTCGATTGCTGAATATGCGATTGAGTGTTCCGTTAATAAATTCTTTGCTAGTGAAGTATTAGATTACGTAGTGGATGAAGGCGTCCAAATTCATGGTGGATACGGCTTCATGCAAGAGTATACGATTGAAAGAGCGTACCGTGATTCACGCATTAATCGTATTTTCGAAGGTACAAATGAAATTAACCGTTTGCTAGTACCTGGAACCTTTATTAAAAAGGCTTTCAAAGGAGAACTCCCATTATTCCAAAAAGCCATGGCGCTTCAAGAAGAAATTATGATGTTAATGCCTGAAGAGCCAGGAGATGAGCCGCTTGCACAAGAAAAACATTTAGTTAGCAATGCCAAGAAAATCGGCTTGTTAGCTGCTGGTTTAGCTGCACAAAAATTTGGTAAAGCACTTGATAAAGAACAAGAAATCTTATCAAATATTGCAGATATTGTTTCCAATGCTTATGCAATGGAATCTGTCGTATTACGTACGGAAAAGGCAATCGCGAAGACGGGTCTTGAGAAAAATAAACAAAAGCTTCTTTATACTCAAATCTTCTGTCAAGAAGCTTTTAACGAAATTGAGCAGCATGCTAAAGAAACATTGGTTGCAACTGAACAAGGCGATACTCTTCGTATGCTAGTTTCAGCACTTCGCAAACTCACACGCCACACACCAATCAATGTAATTGGTAAGAAGCGTGAAGCGGCTGATGTTCTGATTGAAGCTGAACGATATATTGTTTAATAAATAAACTTTAGGCTCCCGGTATTTGCTGGGAGTCTAAATTTTTCTATTGGTTTAGCAGGAAATTTGCAGAATTAGTCGAATTTTTGTAAGGGAAGCATTTTTACTTTTTTTCCTGTTATGTTACTATTCAAGTGACGAATGATGTCATTGATGTTTTGTGCAAAGGAGGGGGAACAGATGTCTCTTACTTTTTACTGGTATCCGAAATGTGGTACATGTCGAAATGCAAAGAAATGGCTGGATGCACATCAGCTTGCCTACAAAGAAATACATATTGTTGAAAACCCACCGACTAAGGCAGAACTTCAGGATTATTACGAAAAAAGCAGCATTGAATTAAAGAAGTTCTTTAATACAAGCGGGCAAAAGTATCGTGAACTGGGGATTAAGGATAAAATATCCACTGCTTCAGAAGATGAGCTGCTAGATTTGTTAGCCTCGGATGGGATGCTAATCAAAAGACCATTATTAACAGATGGGGAAAAGGTAACAGTAGGTTTCAAAGAAGAAGAGTATGAAAAAATGTGGTTATGAGCATATCTATACTTTTCAAAAAGTAATTAAGGTAAAATCGATTTATATCGATCATTGATTTTTAGAAAATAATGGAGGGATTTTGTAATGACTACACCAAAGGAATTGCGTTATTCTGAAGAACATGAGTGGGTAAAACTTGAAGGAGAAACAGTCCGTGTAGGGATCACTCATTTTGCACAATCTGAGTTAGGCGATATCGTTTTCGTTGAGCTTCCTGAAGTGGGCGATGAAGTGACTGCTGATGAGCCTTTTGGCAGTGTTGAATCTGTGAAAACAGTTTCTGAATTATATGCGCCGCTAAGTGGTAAGGTTGTTGAGGTGAATGAAGATTTAAGTGACAGTCCTGAATTCGTAAACGATTCTCCATATGAAAAAGCTTGGATGATTGTCATTGAGCCTTCTAATAGCAGTGAATTGGACAACTTAATGACAGCAGAACAATATGAAGCAATGATTAAAGAAGACTAATAATACCAAAACACCTTGATCCTCAAGGTGTTTTTTTAATGGGAAAATTTCGCATCTTGTATATTCTAAATCTAGGGGATAATAGAATAAACTTTAATTAAAAGGGGATCTTGGAATGACATTGAAACAGCAGAAAATTGATGTGACAGATCGAGTAGTTGGTAAAATGAAAAATGGTGAGATGGAATTATTTCTAGATAATACCTCTATTGGTAAGATACAGTTACCAGGGGACATGACTTTTCAATTAGATCAACGATTTGAAGTAGAGCAACGGAAGATTTTTCAGAATGTGACAGTTACTGAACAGCCAGATGCAAAATATACAGATTGTGATGATGGTGGATGGTGCTAGTATAAGTACTTACAAGCAAACACCTATTATCAAAAGGTCAATCGTGGTATAGTTAACATATAGACACGTTATTAAATTTATTGAATATGTTAACATCAACAAATAACTTTCTTTCGTATAGGTGATGAATGATGAGTGATACGTATGGTGATAAAGTTCTGATTGTTGAAGGAAAATCAGATAAGAAAAAGGTAAAAAGTATCCTGAAAGAACCGATGGACATTGTTTGTACAAATGGTACCATTAGTATGTCAAAATTGGATGAATTAATTGATTCTCTTGAAGATAAAGAGGTCTATATCCTTGTTGATGCTGATGATGCTGGTGAAAAGCTGCGCAAACAATTGAAAAGGGAGTTCCCTCAAGCCGAACATATCTATATAGACAGAATGTACCGCGAAGTAGCAACTGCTCCAGTGTACCATCTAGCTACCGTTCTTTTAGGCGCTAATATCGATGTTCATTCTGAATTTTTAGAGATGGGTTAAAATAATGAACGATTGGAACCTTGATGAAGTATCAACATTTTTAAAAAATCATTCATCTGGACTCATTTACTTCTATACCCCTTTATGTGGTACTTGTCAGGTAGCATCAAGAATGCTCCAAATTATTGAGAAAATGATTGATGTACAAATCGGAAAAGTCAATTTGAATTATCACTCAGATCTTGCGAAACAGTTTGAAATTGAAAGTGTTCCCTGCCTTATTTTTATAAAAAATGGGGAGATAGCAGATACAATCTATGCTTTTCAATCCGTTCCGTATTTATATGAAAAAATAAAACATCATTTTAACTAAAACAGGTACTTGTTATCTGTTTTTTTATTGGAATTATTCCTAAAGGTATTGAAGATTTCCATGATTTAGTGTATTATTCTTTTAAAATATTCAATTAATCTTACAATTCAATAAATTCTTATCCAGAGAGGCGGAGGGACTGGCCCTGCGATGCCCGGCAACCGGTTTGACAACACGGTGCTAATTCCAGCAGAGTTACTACTCTGGCAGATAAGGAGAGAGACCCCCTCTTCTTAAAGAGGGGGTTTTAAGTTTCAGTATTAAAAAAAATGGAGGAGTGTTAGTATGGGGGAAAATCAAAAAAATTATCGTTTTGAAACTTTGAGTGTTCACGGCGGATTGGCACCAGACCCAGTAACAGGAGCACGGGCCGTACCGATTTACCAAAATAATGCCTACCAATTTAAAAATACGGAACATGCAGCAAATCTTTTTGCATTGAAAGAAACTGGATACATATATACTCGAATCCATAATCCGACAACAACTGTTTTCGAAGAAAGAGTTGCTCTGTTGGAAGGTGGAGTAGGGGCGCTAGCGGTTGCGAGCGGAATGGCTGCGATTACCTTGGCCATCCTAAATATTGCTGAAGCGGGTGATGAAATCGTTTCTGCATCCAATTTATATGGTGGAACATACAATTTATTTGCTGTTACACTTCCTAAATATGGAATCAAGGTTAAGTTTGTTGACCCGGAAAATCCGGAAAACTTCCGCGCAGCAATCAATGATAAAACAAAAGCTGTATTTGCTGAAACGATTGGTAATCCATCTTTAAGAATTCTTGATATTGAAAAAGTAGCAGAAATTGCTCATGAAGCAGGAGTTCCATTAATTATTGATAATACCTTTGCTACACCATACCTATGCAGACCGATAGAATATGGCGCAGATGTTGTAATTCATTCAGCGACGAAATGGCTTTTAGGGAATGGCACTTCAACAGGCGGAGTTATTGTAGATGGAGGAAAGTTTGATTGGAATTCACCAAAATTCCCTGGTTTTACTACTCCTGACCCGAGTTATCATGATCTTGTATATGCAGAAGCATTAGGTGCTGTTGCCTATATTATTAAAGCACGTGTTCAGTTATTACGTGATTTAGGACCTGCATTAAGTCCACAAAACGCGTTTCAATTCACGCTCGGTCTTGAAACCCTGCATGTCAGAATGAAGGAACATGTTGCTAATACCAAGGAAGTAGTGAATTATTTAGTAAAGCATCCTGCAGTAGAGTGGGTATCTTACCCTGGTCACACTTCACATCCTGATTATGAATTGGCAAGTAAGTATTTACCTAAGGGTGCAGGATCTATGATTGTTTTTGGTATAAAAGGTGGAAGAGATGCAGGAGCAAAATTAATTGATTGTATTACACTTTTTGCCCATGTAGCGAATGTTGGCGATGCAAAAAGCTTAATTATCCATCCTGCCAGCACCACTCACCAGCAGCTAGATGCAGAAGGACTAAAGTCAGCGGGTGTTTCGGAGGATTTAATTCGACTTTCCATTGGCATCGAAAATGTGGAGGACCTGATCGAAGATCTAGAATCAGCGATTGAGGCTGCCACAGGTGTTTCTTCCATCAAAGCAAAAGCATAAAGTAAGATTAATGTTTATTCAAAATATGAAGAAAATTTGTTTGACACTACTTTTTATCCGTGATAAGATTACTTTCGTACCAAAATGATTGCTTAAATTCGTGAACGTAATAATTAAATATAGAATGCTATAGCTCTTATCAAGAGAGGTGGAGGGATGTGCCCGATGAAGCCCGGCAACCGTCAATATTTATATTGAAATGGTGCCAATTCACACAAAGCGATTGCTTTGGAAGATGGGAGAAAGGTTTTTATTTATGATGCCTTTCTGCCCAATGCAGAAAGGTTTTTTATTTTTCTACTATAAGAATGTTTTTACGAAAACAATCAAACCCTATATTTAAGAAGTACAATCTGGTTGAAGTTTTTGCAATTCATTTTTAATTGGATAAAAGTAGGTGATGGAATGATTTCTATAAAAGATGTCCAAAAAGTGTTCCCTTCTAAACAGGGACAGCTTAAAGCAGTCGATGATGTGAACTTAGAGATAAAAGAAGGAGAAATTTTTGGTGTAATCGGATATAGCGGTGCTGGTAAAAGTACCTTAATACGAATGCTTAATGGACTAGAGCTTCCAACAGCGGGTTCTGTTACGGTTGCTGGTCGGGTTATATCAAAAATTAGAGGCAGCCAGCTCAGAAAAGCACG
This sequence comes from Bacillus sp. CZDM1, assembly GCF_055502545.1. NCBI lineage: Bacteria > Bacillati > Bacillota > Bacilli > Caryophanales > Bacillaceae > Bacillus > Bacillus sp. CZDM1. Next base: position 230,549 of record NZ_JBUESO010000005.1, read on the forward strand.
TCAGGAAATTAGTATGATCTTTCAGCATTTTAATCTGCTTTGGTCAAGGACAGTTAGTGAGAATATTGCTTTTCCTTTAGAAATCGCTGGAGTAAATGGACCGCAAAGAAAGAAAAAGGTCGCGGAGCTAGTTAAGCTAGTTGGCCTGGAGGGAAGAGAAAATGCGTATCCATCACAGCTTAGTGGTGGACAAAAGCAACGGGTTGGTATTGCCAGGGCACTTGCCAATAATCCTAAAGTACTGCTTTGTGATGAAGCAACATCAGCTCTTGATCCGCAAACAACAGATTCCATTTTGGAATTGTTAGTAGATATCAATAAACGTCTTGGTTTAACGATTGTCTTAATTACACATGAAATGCATGTCATTCGAAAAATCTGCCACCGGGTTGCGGTGATGGAAAGTGGGAAAATCGTCGAACTCGGTTCTGTTTTGGATGTGTTTAAACATCCGCAGCAGCCAATTACGAAACGATTTGTCCAACAGGTTACTGAACCTGAAGAAACCAGAGAAACAATTGAACACCTACTTGAACTTTTTCCACAAGGAAAAGTGGTCCAGCTTTCGTTCGTTGGGGAATCAACAGAACAGCCACTAATCACAAATATCGTCCGAGATTATGATGTCATTGTAAATATTCTTCAAGGGAAAATTTCGCACACGCAAAACGGATCATATGGAACATTATTTATCCATTTGGATGGACAAGCGAACGAAATACAGAAAGCCATTGATTATATTCATTCTCAGCAAATCGGAGTGGAGGTGATCAGTAATGGCTAACTTTATGGAAATAGTAAAATGGGAAAATTTATTAGCTGCAACAGGTGAAACCATTTATATGACTTCCATTTCAGTGTTTGCCACATTTGTCTTAGGGTTGCTTCTCGGCTTGCTATTATTTTTAACGGCGGAAGGGAATTTATGGGCGAATCGGACTATAAATGTCATCATTGGAAGCTTTGTAAATATTTTCAGATCCATCCCGTTTATTATCTTAATCATTTTATTAATTCCGTTTACAAAATTTTTACTTGATACTATCCTCGGTGCAAACGCGGCCCTGCCGGCGCTAATTATTGGTGCAGCTCCTTTTTATGCACGTATGGTAGAAATCGCTCTTAGGGAAATCGATAAAGGTGTTATTGAGGCATCACAATCGATGGGTGCAACACATGGTCATCTCATATTTAAAGTCCTAATACCAGAATCATTGCCGGCATTAATTTCAGGGATTACAGTCACAGCTATTTCGCTAGTTGGCTTTACTGCAATGGCCGGGGTCATTGGTGCTGGCGGACTTGGACATTTCGCATATCTAGAAGGTTTTCAGCGCAACAGACCAATTGTTACGCTAGTTGCAACGGTTGCGATATTAATTTTGGTATTTATTATCCAATTTATTGGAGATTATTTTACAAAGAAAACAGATAAACGATAACTGGAGGAGTGTAAGAAGATGAAAAAAATAATTAGTTTTATAGTATTAGCAATTTTAACAATCGCATTAACAGCTTGCGGTGGTGAAAAAGACGATTCATCAGATTCAGCTGGTAACAAGAAATTAGTTGTTGGTGCATCTGCTGTACCACATGCGGAAGTGCTAGACGCGGCAAAACCCTTATTAAAGGAAAAAGGTATTGATTTAGAAGTACAGGTTTTTCAAGACTATATTCTTCCAAACGTAACGTTAAGAGATAAAGACCTTGATGCAAACTATTTCCAAACACCAGGGTATTTAGCCTTGCAAATGGAGGAAAATAAGGATTTTGACTTTGTGAGTGTTGGTGAAATTCATAAAGAACCTATTGGCATATATTCTAAAGAATATAAAAGTTTGAAAGACCTTCCAAATGGTGCAAAAATTATTATGAGTGACTCACTAAGTGACCATGGACGAATTTTACCGATTTTTGAAAAAGAAGGTTTAATTAAGCTTAAAGAAGGCGTTGGCGAAAATGCAAGAGTTGAGGATATTGTTGAAAATCCAAAGAATCTTGATTTCTCAACATTAATTGAAGCAAAATTATTAGCTACTTCATTCGAAAGTGGTGAAGGGGATGCGGTGGTTATTAATACGAACTACGCATTAGAAGGCAATGTTGACATTGGAAAGTATGGAATTGCATTTGAAGGTGATGATGTTGTTCCTGCAAACCTAGTAGTTGTCCGTTCAGAGGATAAAGACCGAGAAGAAATCAAGGCTCTTGTTGAAGTCCTTCGCTCAAAGGAAATCCAAGATTTCATTCTTGAAAAATACCAAGGTGCGGTAACGGTATCTGAATAAGAAATAATATTGAAGAAAGTCACAAAAGCCAGTTAAGGAGAACTTACTGGCTTTCTTCTATTTTTATTTTGCTTACATGAAACCAATAAAATAGGTAAAAATAGGTAGGAAATAATAATGAGGAAGTCTTGGCAAAATAGAGATAAATACGTTATGATTTTATTCGTATGTGAATACATAAAGCGGTCACATGTTTTAAAATTCTGAATTTATTATAGTACAGACACATCTTGTCTACTTATTCATTCTCATTTGGTTTGTGTTTAGTGAAAATAAATTTCTTTATCTTTTCATGAAAGTTAATACTGTTTATAAGTTGCTAACACATTCGATTTGTTATAAGATTGTAATGAGAATAAAGTGAGAATAGAATTTTGCGGCCGGCGTCAGAGGCTACAAGATACAAAATTATCTTTGCGGAGGTATATATATGGCTGGATCAACATTAACGATCAAAGATTTACATGTAGAAATTGATGGAAAAGAAATTTTAAAAGGTGTAAACCTTGAAATAAAAGGTGGAGAAATTCACGCAATCATGGGACCAAATGGTACGGGTAAATCTACTTTATCTTCTGCTATTATGGGTCATCCAAAATATGAAGTAACGAGCGGAAATATTACTCTAGACGATCAAAACGTTCTTGAAATGGAAGTAGACGAGCGAGCTCGTGCCGGTCTATTTTTAGCAATGCAATATCCAAGTGAAATTAACGGGGTTACAAATGCGGATTTCTTACGTTCTGCTCTTAACAGCCGTCTTGGCGAAGGAAATGAAATTTCACTAATGAAATTTATTCGCAAAATGGATAAGCAGATGGAATTCCTTGAAATGGATCTTGATATGGCACAACGCTATTTAAATGAAGGATTTTCAGGTGGAGAGAAGAAGCGTAATGAAATTCTTCAATTAATGATGCTTGAGCCAAAAATCGCCATTTTAGACGAAATTGACTCAGGATTAGATATTGATGCCCTTAAGGTTGTTTCAAAAGGAATCAATCAAATGCGTGGAGAAGAATTTGGCTGTTTAGTTATTACTCACTATCAACGACTTTTAAATTATATCACTCCTGACTATGTGCACGTTATGATGCAGGGACGTATTGTGAAATCAGGCGGACCAGAACTAGCACAACGCTTAGAAGCAGAAGGATATGACTGGATCAAGCAAGAGCTCGGAATCGAAGATGAAACAGTTGGGCAAGAAGCGTAAGAGTTTGCGTTAGGAGGATAATCATGACAACAGAAACGAATTTATCATTTGATAAAGATTTTGTTCGTTCTTTTTCAAAAGAAATGAACGAGCCCGCTTGGATGGAGGAATTTCGTGTTAATGCATTTGAGTTAAGCGAAACCCTTCCAATGCCAAGACCAGATAAAACAAAAATTGATAAGTGGAATTTCACTCAATTTGATAATCATACTGTAAAAAGTGAAGCTTTCACAACACTTGCTGGGCTTCCAGAAGAAGTAAAAGCATTAATAGGTGATGAGGCTTCGGCTAAGAACTTATATATTCAGCGGAATCAAACACCTGCGTATATTTCTTTGTCAGAAGAATTAAAAGCGCAAGGTGTTATTTTCACAGATATCTTTACTGCACTTCGTGAACATAGCGAGCTTGTGCAAAAATACTTGTTAACAGAAGCTGTTAAAACAAACGAACATCGCCTGATTGCCTTCCACGCAGCACTAATTAATGGTGGAGCATTCTTATACATTCCTAAAAATGTTGAAATCAAAGAACCAATCCATTCTATTTATTTACATGATCATGCTGAGGCGAACCTTTTTAATCATGTTATTGTTGTTGCAGACGATAATAGTTCGGTAACTTATGTAGAAAACTATCTGTCAACGCTTGAATCTGCTAATGGTGTGTTTAACATTGTGACAGAAGTAGTTGCAAAAGCTGGTGCCAAGGTTCAGTACGGTGCTGTTGATACCCTTGCAAAGGGTATAACAACTTATGTGAATCGCCGTGGGTCTGCTGGAAGAGATGCTCGGATTGAATGGGCACTTGGTTTAATGAATGAAGGAAATACCATTTCAGAAAATACGACCAACCTTATGGGTGATGGTTCTTATGGAGATACCAAAACAGTTGTTGTCGGACGTGGTGAACAGACCCAAAACTTTACAACAAAGGTTGTTCATTATGGTAAAAACTCAGAAGGCTATATCTTAAAGCATGGTGTCATGAAGGACAGTGCTTCTTCCATTTTTAATGGAATTGGCCATATCCTGCACGGTGCATCAAAATCAAATGCAGAACAGGAATCACGTGTACTTATGCTCAGCGAAAAAGCACGTGGAGATGCGAACCCGATTCTTCTTATTGATGAAGACGATGTAACTGCTGGTCACGCTGCATCAGTCGGACGTGTTGATCCTGTGCAGCTTTACTACCTAATGAGCCGTGGAATTCCGAAAAAAGAAGCAGAACGTCTGGTTATTCATGGTTTCCTAGCGCCGGTAGTTAATCAGCTTCCAATTGAAGGAGTTAAGAAGCAGTTAACTGCTGTTATTGAAAGGAAAGTACGATAATGAATGTCCATGATATTCGTCGTCAATTCCCTATTTTAGATCAAGAAGTAAATGGAAAACCGCTAGTCTATTTGGATAGCTCAGCTACTTCACAAAAGCCAATCCAAGTCATAGAGACTGTGGAGAAATATTATAAAGAAATCAATTCCAATGTCCATCGAGGTGTCCACACGCTCGGAACACGCGCGACGGATGCTTACGAAGGGGCACGGGAAAAGGTTCGAAAGTTTATTAATGCGAAATCAACTCAAGAGGTTATTTTTACCCGGGGTACGACAACAGCATTAAATACAGTTGCAGCAAGCTATGCAGCTGAGAACTTAAATGCTGGTGATGAAATTGTCATTACGTACATGGAGCACCACAGCAACATCATTCCTTGGCAGCAGGTGGCAAAGCGGACGGGAGCAGTGTTAAAGTACATCCCGCTTCAAGAGGATGGAACGATTTCACTTGATGATGTTCAAGCAACCATTACAGCCAAAACACGTGTTGTTTCTGTTATGCAGGTATCGAATGTACTTGGTGTTATTAATCCTGTTAAGGAAATTGCGAGAATTGCCCATGAAAATGGAGCTATTATGGTAGTCGATGGAGCACAAAGTGCACCCCATATGAAAATAGATGTTCAAGATCTAGATTGTGATTTCCTTGCTTTCTCTGGACACAAGATGTGCGCACCTACAGGCATTGGTGTTTTATATGGCAAGAAGCATTTGTTAGAAAAAATGGAGCCGATTGAATTCGGTGGAGAAATGATTGATTTTGTACATTTACAAGAATCCACTTGGAAAGAACTGCCGTGGAAGTTTGAAGCCGGAACACCGATCATTGCAGGTGCCATTGGACTTGGTGCCGCAATTGATTTTTTAAATGAGATTGGCTTAGATAATATTGCACAACACGAGCATAAGCTTGCAGCGTACGCATTAGAAAAAATGTCATCTGTTCCTGGAATGACGATCTATGGACCATTAGATGCTGCGAAACGTGCAGGTCTTGTTACTTTTAATATTAGCGATGTACATCCACATGATGTTGCTACTGTTCTAGACGCAGAAGGCATTGCTGTCCGTGCAGGACATCATTGTGCACAGCCGTTGATGAAATGGTTAAAGGCATCTGCAACTGCTCGTGCAAGCTTTTATTTATACAACACAGAAGACGATATTGATAAGTTGGTTGAAGGACTTGTGAAAACAAAGGAGTATTTCAGCGATGTCTTCTAATTTAGATGCACTTTACCGTCAAGTTATTATGGACCATTATAAAAAACCACGAAACCGCGGACTTTTGGAGGATGGAAGTCATACCATCAATATGAACAATCCTACTTGTGGCGACCGAATTCAATTAACCTTTAAGGTTGAAGATGGAATCGTTAAGGATGTCCGTTTTGAAGGGGAAGGCTGCTCCATTTCTATGTCATCTGCTTCGATGATGACACAAGCTATAAAAGGGAAAAAAGTGGAGGACGCTATTCGGCTTTCAAAGATTTTCTCTGATATGATTCAAGGTAAGGATTATGACGAAGATATTGACCTAGGTGATATTGAAGCACTTCAAGGGGTCTCTAAATTTCCAGCCAGAATCAAATGTGCTACGCTTGCGTGGAAGGCAATGGAAAAAGGGTTAACTGAAGAGGAACAACAATAGAACAAACAAGGGAATTCACCCTTTTTGTTTATGAAATGGAGGAACAGGTCGATGGCGAAAAAAATGCCGGAAATCGGTGATTATAAATACGGTTTTGCCGATAAGGATGTTTCCATATTTCGATCAAAGCGTGGTTTGACTAGTGAAATTGTTGAAGAAATTTCAAAGTTAAAAAATGAACCACAGTGGATGCTTGACTTCCGTTTGAAATCACTCGAGCATTTTTACAAAATGCCGATGCCACAATGGGGCGGAGATTTAGCGCCTTTAAACTTTGACGAAATTACTTATTATGTAAAACCATCTGAGAAATCAGAAAAATCTTGGGATGAAGTTCCCGAAGAAATTAAAGCAACGTTTGATAAGCTTGGAATTCCTGAAGCAGAACAAAAGTATCTTGCAGGTGTATCTGCTCAATACGAATCTGAGGTAGTATACCATAACATGAAGGTAGAACTTGAAGATTTGGGCATCGTTTTTAAAGATACTGATTCTGCTCTAAGAGAGAATGAAGATATCTTCCGTGAGCATTTTGGAAAAACGATTCCGCCGACAGATAATAAGTTTGCAGCACTAAACTCTGCTGTATGGTCAGGTGGATCATTTATCTATGTACCTAAAGGAGTTAAAGTAGATACACCATTACAGGCGTATTTCCGAATTAACTCTGAAAATATGGGCCAATTTGAGCGTACATTAATCATTGTGGATGAAGGCGCACATGTTCATTATGTAGAAGGCTGTACGGCACCTGTTTATACGACGAACTCACTTCACAGTGCGGTGGTTGAGATTGTTATTAAAAAAGATGCATATTGCCGCTATACAACGATTCAAAACTGGGCAAACAATGTCTTCAATCTTGTTACAAAGCGTGCTGTTTGTGAAGCAAATGCGACAATGGAATGGATTGATGGCAACATTGGTTCTAAATTAACGATGAAATATCCTGCTGTTATTCTTAAAGGCGAAGGCGCACGTGGAATGACATTATCGATTGCCATTGCTGGTAAAGGTCAGCACCAGGATGCTGGAGCAAAGATGATTCACTTAGCTCCAAACACTTCTTCTACCATTGTTTCAAAGTCGATTTCTAAGCATGGCGGTAAAGTAACCTATCGTGGTGTCGTTCACTTCGGCCGTAAAGCGGATGGAGCACGTGCCAATATCGAATGTGATACGTTGATTATGGATAATCAGTCAACTTCTGATACCATTCCATACAATGAAATCTTAAACGACAACATTTCTCTTGAACATGAAGCTAAGGTTTCTAAAGTATCAGAAGAGCAGCTCTTCTACTTAATGAGCCGTGGTATTTCACAACAAGAAGCAACTGAAATGATTGTAATGGGCTTCATTGAGCCATTTACAAAGGAATTACCAATGGAATACGCCGTTGAAATGAATCGTCTCATAAAATTTGAGATGGAAGGTTCTATCGGATAATAATCAATCCGCTTGCCAATTTGGCAGGCGGATTTTTGCGTTTTCGGGAAATACTTGTGGATGGCGAGAAATACTGGCGGATAGCGGAAAATACTGGCGGATAGCAGAAAATACTGGCGGATGGCGAGAAATACTGGCGGATAGTGGAAAATACTGGCGGATAGCGAAAAATACTTGCGGATAGCGAATAATAGAATCTAGGGGTATATTATTATTAAAGATGTGAGGTGATAATGTTGATTTACATTGGTGTAACTGGCTGGGGAGATCAGGACAGCTTATATCCGTGTCAAATTTCCTCAAGGGATAAATTAAAAGAATATGCCGGTCATTTTCCAACTGTAGAGGTAGATGCTTCTTTTTACGCCATCCAACCCAAGAGGAATGCAGCAAAATGGGTTAATGATACCCCTGCATCCTTTCAGTTCATTGTTAAAGCCTACCAAGGTATGACAGGTCATCAACGCGGGGATATCCCATTTGCAACAAAACAAGAAATGTTTCAAGCCTTTAAAGAATCGCTAGAACCATACATAGAAGCAAATAAATTAGCCATGGTGCTTTTTCAATTTCCGCCATGGTTTGATTGTAAACGGGAAAATGTTGAATATTTACGATGGTGTAAAGCGCAAATGGGTGATATACCTTGTGCACTTGAGTTCAGGCATCAATCTTGGTTTACACCCCGGTTTCGCCAGCATACGCTTAATTTTATGAAAGAGGAAAAGTGGATACATAGTATTTGTGATATGGATTAGTATATTTGGGGGAGTAAAATACATTTAATTAATTATTGCACTGGAATGTTGATATATAAATAATTATGAGGATGACTATTTCACACAATAGTCATTTTTTTGTGTGGAAATATTTAGACTAATAGGTTAATATTGTATGTATAGAATGTGTGTTCTTATTCATTATTGGGGGATGTAGTCCCGTAGCGGGTAGCGGTAAGGAGGATAAAAGTGAGCTATAAATTTGTAGTCAAACAAATGAGAATACAGGAAGTACGTCAAGGGAATTTAGTTGAAGAGAATAAGATATTTCTGTGTATAGAGGATAAAGAGACAGGGATGCTTTTACCCCACCCATTATCCAATTTCATAAAGAGTACGTTTGATAGGAAATCATTAGCATTAAAAACACAGAAGAACTATGCTGAAGAAATAAAAAAATTCTTGAACTATACCTTAGATTGTATTTCCGATGAAGAAGAGATGTTCTTAGATTTAATAGATACTGGTATAAGTGGGTTACAGTTAAAGCATGGAGCAAGTTATATTACTCATTTGACACAAAGGGTAAGAGCAAAGGAAATCATTGCTCAACAAGTAAGAGATGCTGACCGTATGCTTACAAAGTTTTATCTTTGGTTGAGTGAACAAGGTTTAATCAACGAGAAGATTCAGTATAGAGAAGAAGTACGTAGCATTAAGGGTCAGAAGACTGTCGTGGTACGAAGTCCATTTGATAATTTTGAATTAGGGACAGAGTATCCAAACACAAGGGATATGGGGAGAGAAAATGATAGGCTACACGACTTTGGAGATGGTAGATTAGACCTCGTAAATCTTTTTATCAGAATAGCAGAATTAGAAGCTCCAGATATTGCGTTGGGTATTGCTTTTCAATTTTACGGAGGATTGAGGAAAGGGGAAGTAGTGAATCTTTTGTGTAGTAGCGTAAAAGAACCAAACGGAAAAGGTTCAGGAGAGCTTACATTGAACATAAAAGACAATTGGAATATCTTGTTCCCCGACAAGAAACTTACAGTGTTAGAGCAAGTAAAAAAGACGAGAATACAGGCGGTATTCAAAGCTCCTATTGTGTTAGAGATGTACAAAAAACATAAGGAGTTAATATCAAGGATGGAGAGAAGCGGAAAGCTAAAGAATGACCAAGCACTGTTTTGTTCCATCCATACTGGAAGACCAATATCAGGTACAGCGTATTGGGAACGTTTCACAAGGGTGAAAAATAGATTTTTAAGTATTCTCCTTGAGAACGATCTTGAGGCATATAAGTTATTGACATCAAAAAATTGGTCTACTCATATTGGAAGAGGAATTTACACCAATATGCTTGTGTTCTTATTAGGATGGTCTGCAAGCGAAGTGATGATTGCAAGGGGCGATAGTAATATTCAATCATCGAATAGTTACATCGAAGAGCAAAATGTTAAAAAGAAAACAGAGGAAGCAATAGAGATAATAGCAAGAGCTACGACTCAAGCAGATAAAACGTATTCAAAAATCGGAGATTTGAGGGGTTTGTAGATGGAGGGATATGCACTCTTTTCGGAACTTGACAGCGAGTATAATTTGAAACGTTATGGGTTAAATGATACAAAGATGAAAACCTTGATAGATGGTGGGGAAATTGAGGCAAAGTTGATAGGTGATAGATATAACCGAACTTACATTTCCATCAAATCAGTAGAGAATTACATTCAAAAAGTGGTCACGATTCGTAATAATTATTTTACCTTAGAAGAGGCTTTTATGAAGATTGCAGGAAAACCAATCAGAATAGACTCTACTGGAATACACAATTTCATTGAACAAGCGGGATTAGTCTTGTTGGAACTTGATATTCCAATTACAAGGAAAGAAAGGCTTTTCGTAAAAAAAAGTAGTTGTGAAAGATTTTTGAAGGAACATTTCTCACTTATTGAAGCGTACAAGGAGTTAGGTCTCGATATTGAATTAAAAGCGTTTAGAGATAATCTGTTGAAACAAAAAATAAGGATTTTGGAATTACAAAATTTGTATGAATGTAAGTTTGTAAAAAAAGAGGATGTGTATAAGAAATACCGAGATATAATTACTATTCAAGACTGTCAAGAGATACTTTCAATTACGCCTGAAAATCTTCGTGAATCATTTAAAATCTATGCTATTGAACCATTCTTCTCAAGTGGAACTAATCTAAATATAAACAAAGATGATTTTTTCTTTCTTAAAGACTTACAAGAAAAATCATTAAAGGAGCTTTCAGAAAACACTTATACCCTGGAGGAAGTTGAGGCGTTTCACAATGAAATAGGGACTTCGAAGCCAGATGACAATGTATTAAAACGGTATGAGATTCAGAGGGCGATTTCTCCCCTTCTAAGAGTGGAAAAGTACAAATTTAGAAAAGTTTTATATGACAAAAAAGGCATTGACGAGTTCATCGGTAGATTGCGAATTGAAAGGAAAATCTCCGATTTGTACAACACTATTATGGACTACCCCTTTCTTTTACAACAAGTTCTTGAAGTTGAAAATGTGCAGTTTTCAGAGAATGCACAAATCACAAAAGAACTTTGGTTTCAATATGCCAATCAGACATTAAGAAAGATGACTGGTAATAGAGATACTTGCTTAAATAGAATTACTTCCCTTAAAAATGCAACAAAGGTAATAGCCAATTTCGCAAATACGAAGGAACTCCTTGCATTCTCTGAAAAGGAGATGAACTTGGGAATATTCAATGAAAAAATCCCGAAAAAACATCAAGGTCATATTTATGCGTTCTTATATGAAGTCGTGTACAGCATAGAACATAATACGGGAAAGAAAGTTCTTAACCTTTCAAAACTAAATTTTGAACGGCAAAGTTTCAGACAAGTACAAAATAAACCGAAAGAAACGTATGAGCTTGAAGAGTACATGTCTTTATATAAATATGTAAAAAATTACAAACTCCATAAGGAATTAGCTATTAAAGATTTAGAGGGCATACAAAGTCAGAAGGACTTAAAAAATGGCAAAGTGTATAAGAAGTATGATTCTATGTGGCTGTATGTACTTTTGCATATCAATAATGGTTGGAGAAAAGGAACAGTTGTCGATTTTTCAAGGTATCGGTCAGAACACTTTAATAAGTTCAATCTTACTTCTATTGAGTCCTTAGAGTGCTTAAATCTAACAATGGAAGACGCTGAACAGATAATAAGATTTTATCAGGCACAATGGTTTGAACATAACAAGACACAAGAAAAAGCTACATTCTATTGTTCGAGCGAATTGAAGTTACCAATGGCTTACGCCATCTTGATTTGTGAATATAGGGTTAGGAATTTTCATATCCATGATGAATCCACTCTTATACATTTCTACAATAAAAAGAACGAAGTTTTTGCGGGAACTCATAACCATTTCTTCAAGAGCTACAAAGATCAATTTCAGTTTGAGTCAAGAAAAATGAATAGGACTGTTCTAACCATTACAAGCTCAGTAATTGCAACTGCACTGAATGGAGATCCAATATTGATTGCACAGCATTTAAGAGGTCATACGCAAGCTGAGACAACAAACGTCTATATTCAAATACCGCAAGAGCATTTAGACTCTATCACAGAACGGCTATTTGATACAGGATACTTTGGATATGTTTATCAAAAGGTTAATGCTCTTTTATTAGGCGAAAGTTCAACAGACAAATTAGATACAACACGACATTCGTTAGAGTTAAAAGAACTCCTTGGAGACGTTGTGAAATTGGAGGATACGGCTTCATATTTGAATTTGTTGTCAATACGACAAGAAGAATTAGGAGTATATTTAGAGGAGTTACCAAAGGAGGAACTGAAATCCAAATTAAATCTTATCAACTTAGGTCTCTCTCCTGCCAAAGAAGAAACGTACCAATGTTTTTTTTCAAAGTGTATTGCTCAAAAAACAGAATGTAACAAGTGTCCATTTTCTATCCCTCACTTCTACTCGTTAAGCACTATTTGTAGAAGAATGAAGCGTATTCTTTCAAATTATAAGGACATTGCATATAAAGAAGATGTTCCAATTGGAGAAAAAACCAAGCTATACAATTTATTGCTTATGGACTTCTCTACAATTGCAGAGGCGAAGCAGAAGTTTGGAAAAGAAATCATTGAGATGTTTATGGATTTAGACTTCAATGGATTCGTAGAGGTCTTAGAAGGGCTTCCTGACCCACAAAAGGACTTTTTGCTATGTTAAAGGGGTGAAGGTAAAAATGATTGAAACAACGTTCTTAGAAAAGGTTTTAGATACAATTAATGAGTACAATGAGAGTCATTTTGATTTAGCGGAATCAATTGGAGAGGCAAAACAAATTCTTCAATCGGAGATGGAATCACATGATCTTAGTTTATGTCATTACGAAGAAATGAAATGGTTCCTTGAAGTTCCTTACGAATCCAAGAGAGAAGCTGTTGTGTTTGAGAATATAAAAAATGCCGTTCAATTTAACAAGAGTATCCGTACAAGTCTATTCATTGACATTGTAAAATGTTGGGCAACTACACTTATTGATGAAGGATACAATCCCCAAAGGATTTCTTCAATTGTAAACGAAGGGTTCCTTACCTTTTTAAATATATCTAAAGGGCTTACAAATACTAATTATGACGAGCTTGCCGATGTAATTGTGAATATGTCTGACAGCATGAGAAAAAACTTGTGTATAGCGATGTTGAATTTCTTTGACTATTACAATGAGTTTGATTTTAGCATAGATGAATATATATCACTCATTCATTCAGTCAAGCCGAAGTCAGAAAAAAGCGTGGCAAGGATTATCCCACCCTCAAGGGATATTCTTATCTTCTCGAAAGTATTGGAAGATTACTTTTCAAGCAAACTATCAAAGATAGAATACTTAAAATGGTTTCCGATATGGCTTTGGTGGAACCTAACCAACCTAATCCCTATGAGACCGAGTGAATACTGTAGTATTCAACGGGAATGTCTTTTTGAGAGGAATGGAAAATTCTATATCAAATTGCCGAGGCACAAGATAAAAGCAGTCAACGCAAGACGTATTCAAGTGTTAGATGAAATCAGTATTCCTGAGCATTTGTATCAAGAAATAGCAAAGTATAAATTTGAAACTGACGGCTTGGGTAAGACTGACACCCTTATTTCCTACATGTCCATACCAAAAACCTTCAAAGGGCAGTATTGGTTGCCGACTGAGGGTACGCAGGCAAAGAGACTTAATCCACACAGATTTACTAATAGCATTTTCAGAGAAGAATTGAAATCATTCTATAAACATGTGATGTATGATAAATATAAAGTTACTTTGAATAGGAATCCGTTGGATTCAAATGGACTTACGATTTCACAGCAATTGAAACCTGGGGACACCAGACATATTGCTTTTGTAAATCTTAGTAGGCAGGGATACCACCCTGTAGAAATTGCCCGACTTGGCGGTCATATATCATTAGAAGCACAAAATCATTATTTTGGTCACATTCAAAACTATGTTGATCTTGAGATATTAGAACTGGTTTCAAGCATTGATTTAGAGAGTTTCCGCAATAAAATAGATGCTACAGTTGGACAACAAATCACGACAATTGGAACATCTTTCATTGAGAAGTTTGTTATAAAACCAGCAGGCACTACCGTTAAAATAAAACTTAAAGATGGGTACTGTACAGACTCAATACAGAATTGTATGGTAGAGGACTGTTGGGAATGTGATTCTTGGAGAATATCAAGACAGGAATTATCGGAGAAACAGCATATATTGTCTGTTAAATTAAATGCAAGTAAATCTGAAATAAATGAAGTTGTACAAAGCCTCAAGGCTTTGTATAAGAGTATATATGATAGCGTGACCGATGACTATTATTCTTCCGATAATCCCGAAATGCGGAAAGAATTGATTATAAGGTCTAACCGTATAGATAACGCAATAAGAAGATACGTCAATCTAACAAGCGTTAAAGAAAGGATTGAATTCATTGGAGACGAGGGGTAGGAAGGCTACGGTATATGATGAACAAGTGATAAAAAATATCGTGTTTAAATACATTCAAGAGGAGAAGATTACTGGCTTAATTACTTACTCGGAAATGTATCGCTTTGCCAAAAAACTGTATGAAAACGGAGAAATACCATTTCAGTTAAGTGATGAATTTTGGCGAAGATCAAATCGTCAAGGTAGAAAGATAGTTGATGAAACAAATGAATCCTATAAAGTTACTGTACAAGGAAATAAAACGGAAAATACTGATACTTTTGTAGATACTGAGGAATGTGTCAATAAGTTCTTCTCTGGAAAAACGGTTGATAAAAAGAGGCTCATACAAGCATTAAAACTTAACGAAAAAAAGGCAAAGGAATCAAGTAAGTATCTTGAAAAGATAGAACAGCAGGCAATGGAAATAGAGGTTCAAAAAAACAAGGTCAAGGAACTTCAAAAGTTGGTTGAACAGCAACAAACAATATTATTCTCATGGTTTAATGCGAGTCATAAATCAGACGTTCCTCTAATAAACCTATTGACCACTGGTAAGTCTCGACACCCAATTATTGATTTGTTCTTCGAGACAGCATTTACAAATAAGGAGGAAGGTTTCAAGCGGTTTGAAGACTACAATAAAAATATTGTTCATAGCAATCCTTCTCCAAGTCAAAAGGAACAGAGTAACGTAGTTACACCATTAAGAAAGAGCAGAATAAAACAATTGTCAGAACAACTAAATGCAAAAGACTAAAAATAATATGTGCCTCTTTTGTGAGTAAATAAAATTAAGGGAAACCCAATTTATAATGGTTTCCCAATACTGGTTAAACTAAAGTGCCAATATAAACTTAATCGAATTTATTTAAACCGTTTGTTTGTTTAATTTTTCAAGCTCTTCTTCAATTCTTACTGGATCTATTCGTTCAAACAATGGTTGCACTTTTGACAAATGCTTTGATTTAACGAAAAATGCTCCCCACTTAGTTTCTGTTGTATTTATCATTTCCTTAACCTTTCTGCTTGAAAAAGGCAGGAAAGGAGTTAGTATATGAGCCAAATTGGCAATAAGATATACACAGTCTGCCAAAGTTTGTTTGCATGACTCTGTATCATCATTTATTTGTTTCCAGGGTTGTTGTTCATCAAAATATTTATTCGAGAATCTTACAACATCAAATACCTTTTCTAATCCTTGTTTGAAAGAAGTAGATTCAATACAATTACCTACTTCGCTGTATAAACGGTTAATTTTATCCTGAATATTTGAAGTAATGTTCTTTTCAGGAATAACGCCATCAAATGATTTTTCAATAAATTTTAATGTCCGATTTACGAAGTTTCCATATGCTCCTAATAATTCACTGTTATGGCTATAAATGAATTCTTTCCAAGAAAAATCAGCATCTCGGTTCTCTGGTGCATTAATAGTTAGGAAATAGCGTATGGAATCTGGATCATATCTTTCTAAAATATCTGGAACCCACACAGCCCAATTTTTACTTGTTGATAATTTTTTCTTTTCTAAAGTCAAATACTCATTTGAAACAATATGTGTTGGTAATGCTTCTATTTCAAGACCAGAAAGAATCCCTGCCCATATGATCGAGTGGAATGGTATATTATCCTTTCCATGAACGTAATAAGATATAGAGGAAGAATTCCAGAAAGGTAAATCATCATTTTTTGTGTCCTTTGCCCATAGCTTACTTGCTGTGTAGTAACCTGAAACCGCTTCAATCCAAACGTAGATTTTCTTATCCTCATATCCAGTAACTGGAACATTTACTCCAATAGATAAATCCCTTGAAACTGCTCTATCTTGTAAACCTTCCTTTAAGTAACGTTTGGTAAGGGAAATTGCATTTTGACGCCAAAGATTGTTATGTTCTGCTTCTTGAGTATATTTTTCCAAAATAGATTGGAAAGAACTTAAAGAAAAGTAAAAATGCTCTGTATACCTTGTGGTTGGTGGATGACCGCAAATTCTGCATTTTCTATCAAGCAATTCAAGTGGTTCTAAAACAGTTGAACAGTAATCACATTGATCCCCACGTGCATTTTCACCGCAATTAGGACATATACCTTCTACATAACGGTCAGGCAAAAATTGCTTATCATGTTCGCAATACGTTTGTTCAATTTCTTTTTTATAAATCAATCCTTTTTCGAGTAACTCTAAAAATATCGCTTGAACAATTTTATGATGATGTATAGTATCCGTTTTTGTATAGGTATCATAAGTGAACCCCAACCTCGAAAAACAATCCACAAATTCCTGGTGATAACGGTCAGCAATCTCTTTTGGAGAAACACCTTCTTGTTTCGCTCTTATTGTAATTGGTGTTCCATTACAATCGCTTCCTGATACATATAAAACCTTTTCTCCTTTTAGACGATAATATCTCGCAAGAATATCCCCAGGTAACAAACTTGAAATATGACCTAAATGTAGTGAGCCGTTTGCATAAGCCCAAGCTCCTCCGATAAATATACTCATAACTGATAGCCTCCTAATATAAGTTATTTAAAAACAAAAAAACCCCGTCTTAACTGTAATAGTTAAGGACGAGGTTTGAATTTCCACGTGATACCACCTTATTTCGCAAATGGCTCACACCATTTGCCTCAGCAAGTACGGAGTAAATAATATTACCCTTATACTGTGACTTTGATAACGAGTGCCAAAACTCGTCGTATCCTACTAATACAAAAAGTATGTTCAGTACGAAGCTCTGAGACCATTGTTCAAATGAGCGTTTTTGCTTCTTTTCAGCTACCGAAGCTCTCTGTGAAAAAACATAATCATTTTACTTTTTCTCTTCATTGCCTTTATTTGATAATTAATGATAGTTTATTCAATAATTTTAATGAAGTCAATATGTAAGTTGAATTGTTTGTAAATAACTTATTTTGAATAAATATTCGTTTGTAGCCATTATTTTTTAGATATTTTCCCCTTTTTGATTTATTTTACACAATAACTATTTGGTTGAAATGAGTCCAATAAGTGGTATTATTGCAATAAAGTAATTTCACACAATTGTTTAGCAAATCCTTTGTGATGAACCACAATCAGGTGAGGGCTCCATACCAGCGATAGTAGAGGCTATCGATCCAGAAAACCTTCTCATTCGATTTCACGGACGAAACGTTCATGGCTGGCAAAAACGTCAGGATACAGATTGGCGTGAAGTCAGGTACCTCTATCGCTACAATCAACAAGAACTTCAAGAATGGGCAGACATAATCCTGAGACTATCCATGGAATCGCAAAACGTTTATGTTCTATTTAACAACAATTCCGGTGGAGATGCGGCAGATAACGCAAAAGAAATGATTACCCTTTTAGATATAAAATATGAGGACCTTGCTCCTAGACAATTAGATTTATTTTAAAATAAAGGAGAAAGATGATGGAATGGATTGTTTTAATACTAATAGGAATTGCGGGTAGTTCCTTAGGGAGCTTAATTGGATTAGGCGGAGGTATCGTCATTGTTCCTTCCTTACTCTTTTTAGGCTCTCTATCTGCATTTGGTTATATCTCACCTCAGACAGCTGTGGGTACCTCACTTTTCACCATGATTTTTACCGGGCTTTCTTCCACGTTAGCTTATATGAAACATAAAACGGTAGACTATAAAAGCGGGTTAATCTTTCTGATTGGCAGTGGACCAGGCAGTATTCTAGGCGCATGGGTTACGGAGATTTTAAACTTAAAATCATTCAATTTATTTTTTGGCATTTTTATTCTCTTTGTTTCGTGTATTCTATTATTAAAAGATAAACTAAAACCGATTCCCTACCGGAGAGATAAGGGGATTCTCAGGAGTTTTACGGATAATTCAGGAAAAGTCTTTGAGTATGGCTTTAACCCTGTGATGGGAGTCGCTATTGCATTTATTGTTGGATTTTTATCAGGAATTCTAGGTGTAGGCGGCGGGTCCTTAATGGTTCCAACCATGATTCTGCTTTTCTTCTTTCCGCCCCATGTCGCAACAGCTACATCCATGTTTATGATCTTACCAACATCCATTCTTAGCTCCATTACTCATATCACGCTTGGAAATGTGGACTGGCTGCTTGCTTTGGCTTTAGTTCCAGGGGCATGGATTGGTGCAAAGGTTGGCGTTTATTTAAACATCAAACTTAAAAGCAAAACAATTGTAGTATTATTACGAACCATCTTAATCATCGTTGGCATACGATTAATTTATCAAGGAATTATTGGATAAAAAGGAAGCGAAACATCCATGGAAATGATCCATATTTATCATACAAATGATCTTCACAGCCATTTAAAACGATGGCCGCGAATTCAGCATTTTTTAAATAACCGAAGAACACATCATGTAGAAAATGGGGAAGATTTTTATCTTTTTGACATTGGTGACTTTATTGACCGCTGGCACCCGCTTTCAGAGGGGACCGAAGGACAGGGGAATATTGAGCTGTTAAATGAGAGTGGCTATAGTGCTGTTACTATTGGGAACAATGAAGGAATCAATTTTCCTTATGAAGTGCTTAATCATCTGTATGATAAAAGTGAATTTGATGTTGTCGTGGCTAATCTCTATGACAAGAGTGGTCAGCATCCAGCATGGCTGAAACCATATAAAATTTATCAGACAAAACAGGGAACACGGATTGGTGTAATCGGCCTAACTGCCTATTTTTCGCTCCTTTATGATCTGTTAGGCTGGCACTTGACTGAGCCGCTTGAGGAGTTGGGAAAGTGGATACAACTATTAACGGATCAATCTGATGTCATCATTCTGCTCTCTCATCTTGGCCTTACCCATGATGAAAGAATTGCTATGAAATATCCAGAAATAGATGTCATTCTTGGCGGGCATACCCACCACACACTCCCTGAAGGAAAACATGTTGGGCAGACTCTGCTTGCGGGAGCTGGCAAGCATGGCAGATTTGTCGGCCATGTAACGCTTCAGATAGCTGATAAAAAGATTTGTAGCAAACATGCGAAATTATATAACGTAATGGAGCTCCCTGCTATACAAGATGAGAAAGCAATTTCTAAGGAGATTTACCGAAAAGGGAAGAAGCTGTTAAATCAAAAAATTACTAACCTTCCTAAGGAATACATTCATGATCCCTTTCAAGCTACTGAGCTGTCTCAGATTTTATGCCAAGCGTTAAGGGAATGGTGCAAGGCGGATTGTGCCTTTGTTAACGCGGGTCTTATATTGGGTCCATTATCTGGGAAGGTAACCTCCTATGATTTGCTGTCGATTTGTCCTCATCCGATCAATCCCTGTAAAATTCAACTTACAGGCAGGGAATTAAAAGAAGTAATAAATGAAACAAAGTCTGATGACTGGGCCAAGCGGCAAGTTACAGGGCTTGGCTTTAGAGGGACAGTAATGGGGGCCAGTGTTTACGATCGGATTACTTTTAAAGAAAACCATATAATTTATATAAATGGCAATGAACTGGATCTAGAAAAGACCTACTCTCTTGCGATTCCAGATATGTTTACCTTTGGACATTTTTTTAAAAACGTTTTTCCAAATAAAGAAAAAGAATACTTCCTTCCTGAGTTTTTGCGAGATTTATTAAAATGGAAATTGCAGTCCTAGTTGTTACACGCTTTTTCTTTCGCTTTCATAAGTTGATAGTGAGGAAAGGAGTGTGTAAATTGATTGAGCTATCACCGGTAGAGATTAATGGTCACACGTTCTTGGCTGTTACTGTCTTACTACCAAAAACAACACTGCTCACTGTAAGCAATGATAAGGGATACATTATGTGCGGTGCCTTAGATGTCGGTTTGTTAAACGCAAGGCTTAAGGACCGAAAAATCATTGCCGCAAGAGCAGTTGGAGTAAAAACCATTGAACAGCTCCTTAATGCACCAATGGAGTCAGTAACAACCGAGGCAGAAAACTTAGGAATAACAAAAGGAATGCTTGGGAAAGATGCCTTGTTAAAAATGGTTTAGAAAGCTTGCACAAGTTGTGCAGGCTTTTTAATAATTTTATAGGCTAGTTCCCCTTTTATAAGCATACATATAGCATGGAAGGGGGGATTTTTTTGGCGAAGTTTCGTGTTCGTGCCCGGAAACGAGGACCGTTACCTTTCAGATATGTCATGCTCCTATCTTTTGTTTTTTTTCTTTTGTCTACTGCATTTGGAATATGGCTGGTTAACAAAGGTATTGAGCCTTCCTTAATGAGATATGCGGAATCAAAAACGAATCAAATTGCCTCGCAGGTAATAAATAAAGCCATTAATAAAAAAACCGTCGAGGTAGGGGATGTCATTGCAGTAGAGCAGGGAGAAAATGGTGCGCAGCCGAGCGCTAGTTTAAATACCGAAGTGATAAACCAAAAGCTATCTGAAATCACAAATGAGATACAGAAAAACTTAAATGCGGCAGAGAAAGGGGATCTCGCCTCCTTAGAGCAATTAACAGACGTTGATATTGAGGTTAATGAGAAAAGAGAGGATGGGATTGTATGGAATGTCCCATTAGGGCAGGCAACCAACATGGCTTTGTTAGGAAACTTAGGACCAAAAATACCCGTTCGGTTTCATGCCATCGGAGAGGTGCGTCCTGATGTGAAAATCGACCCAAAACCAATGGGAATTAATAATACTTGGATTGATGTTGCAATTCACTTAGAGGTATCCGTACAAATCATAACCCCTTTTGCAACAGAAATCACTAAACTTGAGCAGAAGATTCCAGTTGGAGGCAGATTGATACAGGGTGAGGTACCGCAATTTTATAATAATGGCGGCAGTGGAATTACACCATCTATTCAAATACCGCAGCCAGAAAATTAAAAGGACTGTCGTTGACAGTCCTTATTACTTTTTATTTTTTAATGCCTGTCTTTCCTGCTGTTTCCACAATCCTAAATGTGGTGTGGGGTCAAAGGACCATTCAGTATAGCCATTATCTTTGTACATCCCATAATGTAAATGGGGAGGGAATTTACCTGATGTCCCAGGAGGTCCATACCCAGAACTGCCGACACCGCCGATTAACGTTCCCGGTTCCACGATTTGGCCTACTTTTAGATCTTTAGCAAAACCACTTAGATGAGCAAAATAATGATACGTATTATTTATATCACGAATGCCAACTCTCCAGCCGCCGAACTTATTCCAACCTTTCATTTCTACGATGCCATAGTTTGTAGCTCGGACAGGAACACCATAGCCTGCAAATATGTCAGTACCCTCATGAACCCTTCTGCCGCCCCAGCCCCGGGCATCACCCCAGGTACTGCGATAACTGTGATTACTTCGTAATGGCAGCGGAAATACATGTTTATCTAATTCTAACCGGCCGAAATGCCGGTACACTTTCGCCTTGTCAGCAATAATGCCAACTGTCTTATCACGATGATAATAATTCCATAACCCGATTTTTATATTATCATGATCTGTTCCATACGATTGAAGATAATTGGCAAAAGAATATAGGACATCTTCATCGCTCTTTAAACTGGCTTTACCATCTCCATCCCCGTCCACACCCATACCACTAAAAAACTGGATAATTGAGGGGTTTTCTTCGGCAGGATTTGGATTGGTTGGGCCAGCCCATTTCTCTGGAGTAAAATATATTCCAATCACACTTTCCGCTTTAGGTAAGTCCTTACGTACCGCACGGATATTCCTTTCGTATTGATCAATAGCCGCTAAGTAATACCATGGAATTTGTGTGATGGTTTCCACCTTTTTGTATAGCTTCATTCTTTCCTGATACTCATCAGGACCTTTAGCATGAGCATCCCTGGGAGATATGCTGCTCATTAATAAGAGGAAAGTTCCAATTATCAGAAATGCCCGCACAGGAATCCTCCTTCCGATTATTGTACATCTTTAGTTTATGATTTCTAGGCTATTTCATAATGGTCAATAATTGGAAATAAAGGTTAACAGAGTTGGTCTGCTTGTTGTTGTTACAAAAAGTATGGTAAAGTGACATGGAGCAAACTCATTTATAGGGGTGGAAATAGTGAGCAAAAATGCAGAATACCTAAGGAAACCGGAATGGTTGAAAATAAAATTAAATACGAATGAACACTATACAGGCTTGAAAAAGATGATGCGTGAAAAAAACTTACATACGGTTTGTGAAGAAGCGCGATGCCCTAATATTCACGAATGCTGGGCTGAAAGAAGAACGGCTACCTTTATGATTCTTGGTGATACCTGTACACGTGCATGCCGTTTCTGTGCCGTTAAAACAGGATTACCGACAGAATTAGATTTGCAAGAGCCAGAACGTGTAGCAGACTCCGTTCAATTAATGAACTTAAAGCATGTCGTGGTGACTGCGGTAGCACGAGACGATTTAAAGGATGGCGGTGCAGCTGTATTTGCGGAAACTGTTAGAGCCATTAGAAGAAAAAACCCATTTACAAGCATTGAAGTTCTTCCATCAGATATGGGTGGCAAGGAAGAAAATTTAGCTCTGTTAATGGACGCAAAACCTGATATTTTAAATCATAATATTGAAACAGTGAGAAGATTAACACCGAGAGTTCGGGCAAGAGCAAAATATGAACGCTCGCTTGAATTTTTACGCAGAGCGAAAGAAATGCAGCCAACCATTCCTACAAAATCCAGCCTAATGGTAGGCCTAGGTGAAACAAAAGAAGAAATTATCGAGGTCATGGATGACCTAAGAGCAAATAATGTAGATATTATGACCATTGGACAGTACCTGCAGCCATCAAAAAGTCATCTGAAGGTTGAAAAATATTATCGTCCAGAGGAATTTGCAGAGTTACGTGAAATTGCTCTCACAAAAGGGTTCAGTCACTGTGAAGCTGGGCCGTTAGTTCGTTCATCCTACCATGCAGACGAGCAAGTGAATGCAGCAGCAAAGCACAAGCAGTTACTAGGTGAATCAGAAGCCAAAGAAGCATAAATAAATATTAGGCTGTGTTAGAGGATACTGTTGATTTTTAGAACCTGTTGATTGGAGCGGAAGGGCGCTTGACTCCTGCGGGATGAACGAGCTGAGTGAGACACCGCAGGAGCGAAGCTGCGAGGAGGCTCACGGGTGAGCCCGCGGAAAGCATAGCGCCCTGGAGCGGAAATCAACAGCCTAGTTTAACACAGCCAAATATAAAAAAGAGTTCAGTCTATCGGCTGAACTCTCATTTTTTATCTATTTTTCGTATTCATTACATCATCTTTCGTTGCTCCATTTTCATCTTCATTATCACTCATTCGACTTCCTTGTGGTGATTTCTTCATTTCTTTCACTAAACCATGAACCAAATTTCTTGCATTTCTACTTGTAGAGTCCAAATTAGCGAGATTTTCCACATCGCGCATTAAATTTGTATTGTCCGAAACATAAACATGGTAATATCTTGGGACCACAGACATGGCTGTTCTTTTTACCTGGTCAGCAGTCTGGTAACGGTCCTTAGAATTTGTACTATAGGAAACAAGAACTTCCTGATCGGTTACAAGAGTAGCCACATCATTTACATTTGGAATATCTGTACTAAGCTGGCTAATAATATTTGCTACTTGTTCACGGTCAATGGCGGAATAGTGTTCGGTTCCACCACGGTCACCCTGGATAGGACTCTTTTGATGACGAACAAAGCCATAATTATCGCTCACATTCCGAACGCCTTGGCCTCCGCCTTCATTGTACAGTTCTTCTCTTTTATTATTGACATTTATGGTATCTCCGCTTTCTTCATACACATCGCGATTAGCCATATCCTTTGAGCAGCCAGCTGCTGTCAGGAGTATACAAAAACCAATTATTATCGACCATTTTTTCACTTTAAGCACCTCCTTTTTATAGAATAGCCAAATAACTGATTTTTTTTCTTAGTAATTGATGGTGAATCGGTTATAATGAAAGAAAGATTTACTGGTAAAATTTGAGGTGATAACATGTTCAATATCAACGGCTCCACCTATGAAATCGTGCAGGAACACAGAGATGCCTTTAATGAGGAAGCCATAAAGGCGAGATATAGTGATATATTATCAAGATATGATTATATTGTCGGGGATTGGGGATATGGGCAGCTCCGGCTAAAGGGCTTTTTTGAAGATCAGAATCAAAAAGCTACCTTTGATACCAAAATTAGTACATTAAGTGAATATTTGTATGAATACTGTAATTTTGGCTGTGCCTACTTTGTCTTAAAAAAAGTGAAAAAATAAAAAGGCTCGCCATTTGGCGAGCTTCTTTATTATTCATTATAAGGTGGCTGTTTATCTGTTTCAGGATCATCATGTGTAGGATGAGCCCCGTCCATTTGCCGTGGAATATTTTGATGAAACGTTTTATCCTCGTAATTGAAGTTGCTATAAAAACGCTGTCCTTCTTGCCAGGGAGTACTTTTATTTTCAACAGGCTTGTCTTTGCCTATTGGTGAACCAAAAGGACCTTCAGGAAATTCCTCTGCAGTTAAGAAATTCTTCTGTTTTTCCACATTAGAAAGATCAAAATAGCTTCTTGCTTTTTTCTTGTCCATGCTTAATCACTCCTTTTTATTATTATGTAAAAAGGAGTAATAAAAAATTAAAGTAATTCTAACAAAAAGGAACGTAATTCTTCTGCGTCCTCTTCATTTAATTGAAAAGCGTATTCTAAATACCCTTCCTCTTTTAAGTCATCCTCACCAATAATCGCAAACCGATTCCCTTGAATATCGAGGACAAGATGTTTTCCAAAATGGCGATCGGTTTTAACAATCGCCAAATCAAAGCGTTGGTTGTCGCCGACAAAGCTGACAAACCGGGTTTTTGTATCCTCTGTATCATCGTATAAGAAAAAACGTTCTTTCATGGACTGTTCTCCTTTAGTTAATTTCTCCAACCTCTATATATTACCAAATAATGAGCCTGGGAGGGAACTTTGGGGTTAATAGAACATTGTTAAAAATTTACTAAAGGAAAACCGGATTCTGTCAAATTGTGTTACAATATACTTAAAATTGTCGATATGCTGCTTTTGAGAGGGATGGAATCCATGGACTGTCTTTACATGAAAAAAGTAAAGAGTGTAATGCAATGGGGAAAGATTTTATTACCTCTTTCGTCTATACGCTATTATCCTCCTCAATTTACATTGCGCAATCCTTTACTAGAAGGGGTTAGTAACGCTTTTCGTGCTGGGCATGAGGTAGCGGTAATTGTTTTCAAATTAAGAAATCAAATGGAATTACTGGAACAAACTGAAGTCCAGCAGCAGTCCAAATTAATAAAAACGATGAAGAAACTTTTTCAAATCGTGGTGGAACAAGAGGTTAACCCAAAGGATGTAATTACCCTTCATGATTATTATGGCGAAGGTATCACGCTATTAATTACCGTAGATCATGATCGCCATTCGATTTCTAATATTGACCTTATGATGAAAAAGATAACAGAAGAAGTTGCACAAAGGTTCGTTAAACTTTATCCTTCTGTGTATCCCTCTTTTGAAGAAGGATATATGTTTGTCGATAAACATGACTATTCTATCGAGGATTCCATATTAAGGGCACACAGGCAAGCCATCGGCATGGCTGAGAAGCGGGAAATGCTGGAGATTAATGAAATGCTGTTAGCCATTAACAAAATTATTACCAAAAAGAATATTACCTTATTTGCACAGCCCATTATCGATGTGGCGACAAGTGAAATACGGGCATGGGAATTGCTTACTCGAGGACCAAAAGGGACTGTTTTGGAGGCTCCGTTACAGCTTTTTTCTGTTGCAAGACAAACCGGCCGTCTGTACGAGTTAGAAATGATTGTGTTGGAAAAAGTGCTTCAACAAGTAAAAGCATCCCGCTGCCGCCAAGATATTTTTGTAAATTGTACTCCCTTAACTCTCGGGAATATTAGATTTACCAGTGATTTAAAAAAGTTGTTACAGAAATATAAAGGCATATCACCGAAACAAATTACCTTTGAAGTGACTGAACGGGATTCAATCGAGGGTTTGAAAAACTTTGCCTTTAATATTAATGTTTTACGATTAATGGGTTTTAAGATTGCAGTGGATGACACTGGAGCAGGCTATTCCAGCCTAAATACAATTACTGAACTTATGCCTGACATAATCAAGATTGATCGTTCTGTGATTGAGAACATAGATAAAAACTCGGTCAAAGAGTCAATGTTAAAAGGCTTACTCCTTGTCGCCAGGGAGGCTGGCTCATTAGTTGTGGCGGAGGGTATTGAAAACCAAGAAGAAGCTTCCGTATTAACTAGAAATAAGGTTGACTTAGCGCAGGGTAATTTTTACGCGAGGCCAGCGAGATTTTTTGAGGAAATTGCAACTTAAGTGAATATAATTGAGGAAGTGGATATCATGTATTTTGTAGACCGTGATAAGTTAGAGACAACATTGGTTTTTTTAGAAAAGCAAATCAGTCTATTTTCTAGTCAGGATCAATGGTCAACACAGATAGAAAAAGCTGCATTAGAACGGATTACACATCTCATGATTGAGTCGGTTTTAGATGTGGGTAACGCGGTGATAGATGGGTTTATTATGAGAGACCCTGGCAGTTATGAAGATATTATTGAAATATTAATCGACGAAAAGGTTGTAAGTTCTGAAACAGGTAATAGCTTAAAAATTCTAATTCAGTATCGGAAAGTTCTCGTCCAGCTGTATACGGAGATAAACCATAGTGAACTTCAGAATCAGTTCTCCTTACATCTTAAAACGTTAGCTGTATTTCCAAAGAATGTCCGTGACTACCTGCAGAATGAACTTGGCCCAGTATCAGCATTTAATTAAACATTAGCCTATGACCGCGTTTGCGGTCCTTTTTATTTATGGCTATGATACAGATAGGAGTGATTTCACATGAAAAAGTATAAAGGCTATTTAATTGATCTTGATGGAACGATGTATAAGGGGGCAGAAAAAATTGAGGCGGCAGGAGATTTTGTGAAAAAATTAAGGGAAAAGGATATTCCTTATTTATTCGTAACCAATAATTCATCACGGACCCCGGCTCAAGTTGCTGCAAAGTTAAGGGACTTTGATATTCCTGCCGAGGAGGAGCTTGTCTTTACCACAAGTCAGGCAACAGCAAATTACATCTATGACCAAAAGAAAGACGCATCGGTTTATGTAATTGGAGAAGAAGGTATTCGTACGGCCTTGGAGGATAAAAACTTTACCTTTGCTGGTGAGAATGCGGAATATGTTGTGATTGGGATAGATCGTGAAATTAGTTACGAAAAATTAACACTTGCATGCCTGGCTGTCCGCAATGGCGCGAAATTTATCTCAACAAATGGGGATATAGCGATACCAACCGAGAGAGGCTTAGTCCCTGGGAATGGGTCTCTCACTTCAGTAATTGCCGTTTCAACGCAGACCAGCCCGATTTTTATAGGCAAACCTGAATCGATTATTATGGAGCAGGCTCTAAAGGTTTTGGGAACATCAAAAAACGAAACCTTAATGGTAGGCGATTATTATGATACCGATATTTTAGCGGGGATGAATGCGGGACTTGATACGCTCTTAGTCCACACAGGTGTCACAACGAAGGAATTACTAGCTGGATATGACCGAAAACCAACCTATGCGATTGATTCATTGGATCAATGGGAGCCGTAAGAAAAGGATGGATAGATTTCCATCCTTTTCTTTTTGGTTTTTTTATTCCACATGCGCTGCGCGGTGAGCCAATCGGCTTGAGGCGGCAGCCGCGATTGCACCGATGATGTCATCAAGAAACGTGTGACATTCACCAGTTGATTTATCATTTAAACGGGCTAATATACCAGGCTTTTGTTTATCGATATAGCCATAATTCGTAAAGCCGATGGATCCATACACATTAACGATGGACAATGCTAGTATTTCATCCACGCCATATAGACTTTCATCCGTTTTAATAATCGATTGAATTGGTTCTTCCAGCATGTTTTTTTCGGCTAGCATATCGAGCTGGATTCCCGTAATGATAGCATTTTGGACCTCTCGTTTAGAAATAACGCGCTCGACATTTGCAATACAGTCTTCCATTTTTAAATTTTCGTGGTATTTTTCCTGTAAAAAAAAGACTAAATCCGCAATATCCTGAATTTCTACGCCTCTTTCTTTAATCCATCTTCGTGCGGTTTCCTCTGTTAAATCCATTTTTTTATTTTCTGCCATCCATTTATCACCTTTTCCTTGGAATTTTCACTATTCTTAATTCATAACATATGCAAGCTGATTTGAAAAGGAACGAATGATTCATCACACACCCTTCTAACAGATTTCTCCTATAACGTTTTTCTTATACTTTTATTACGTAAGAAGACAACAAGTTTTCTGGGCTACTACATATATATGACATAAGAGCAGAAAAGAGAAGAGGTGGAAGCGTGCTTCAAAAATTACTTGAAAATAAATATGGTATTCAAGTAGATGAATACGTAAAGCTTGATTCCTATGATGCATTGAGAAGTAATGGCTGGCTATATTTAGTTGCCAAATCTGACGGAAGAGAGGCTGAAGATATTGATGAACTTGAGAAAATTGCAGAACATTTAAGAAAAAATGGAGATTCCCATGTTCCAGCCTTTTTACAATCTAGTGAGGGAGGATTCATTACCACCTGGGAGGACCATCAATATTGTGTGCTTGCAAATCGACAAACTGAAAAACAGGTAAAAGTAAAACTAGGAAGAAAGTTAGCTAAATTTCATGAACGCGGAAAAACAGTGCCATTTAAAATCGAGAGGACTAGCCGAATTGGGCAGTGGAAACAATTATGGGAAAAGCGGCTGGACCAAATTGAAAAAGTATGGAGCGAGCTTCTGTATCAAACACCCGAGGATGAGTTTGAACGAATGTTTATTGATTCATTTCCCTATTATATTGGATTAACGGAAAATGCTATCCAGTATTTGGTGGATACTGAGCTTGACGATGAACCAAAGGAATCCGATAGTGGAACCGTATGCCATGAACGTTTTTCAAATGGCTCTTGGGGAGCTAATTATTACATTAAAGACCCATTTGATTGGGTTTTTGATCATCGCAGCCGTGACTTAGCAGAATGGACGAGAGAGCGATATTTCAGAAATACGCAAACCTACGAAATGGATGTGAGACAGTTTTTTGTTGATTATCAAAGTATGGCCCCTTTAACCTCCTTTTCTTGGCGGTTATTATTCTCACGCTTATTATTCCCGCTGCATTACTTTGAGTGCATTGAAAATTACTATATCACTCGATCAGAGCAGGAAAAGAAATTTCTTGAAGAACAGTTAAGTAAGATGTTAAAACAATCAACAGAATATGAGCGTTTTCTAGGCAACTTTTATCATACTGTAGGAGCACCTTTAAAACCATTAAATATTCCTCTATTAGATTGGCTAACCATGAGATAATAAAAAAGCGATTGCTAGGGCAGCAATCGCTCTTTTTGTTATTAAAATACTTGTTCTACTTCAACAACGCCAGGAACTTCTTCTAAAAGTGCTCTTTCAATTCCTGCTTTTAGGGTAATGGTTGAGCTCGGACAGCTTCCGCATGCACCTAGTAAACGAAGTTTCACAATACCATCCTCAACATCAACTAATTCGCAATCTCCTCCATCACGAAGAAGAAATGGACGTAATTTATCTAATACTTCCTGAACCTGCTCAAACATTTCTTGTACTTGTTCTGCCATACTTATCGTCTCCTTCCTCCTTATATTATAATGTCATTGAAGGGAAAAATCCATTCTCATGAAATGGGAATTCGCACATTTACAACCATATTTTTATGTTTACTAGTTTAAATGGTGTAAAATAGAAGAAAAAGCAAGGATGGATGGAATGACAAATACTACAGTTGAAATTATCCTCTATGGTGCCGAACAATTATGCCCGAGCTGTGTGAATTTACCCTCCTCAAAGGAAACATTCGAATGGCTAGAGGCTGCTATTGCAAGAAAGTTCCCAGAGCAGCCATTCAAGATGACATATGTTGACATTTATCAACCACCTACTGACAGTGAAAAAGAAAACTTTGCCAAACGAGTCATTGAAGAAGATATGTTTTATCCTGTTGTAGTAATTAAAGATAAAATTGTCGGTGAAGGCAACCCGCGGCTAAAAACAATTTTTAATGAGTTGGAAAAATACGGGTACAAAGAAATATAAAAGAAGCATTCCAGATCATGCTGGAATGCTTTTTTTTATATCAACCGTTATGGTACTTATAGAGCCAGAGGATTCCGGATTTTAACAGACGAGCAACTCGTCCAGTTATCGCTCTGTCTGCCATCATTCCAAAGCCATGTTTCTTACCGAGAGAACCTAGAACACCTTTTAATTTAATCGTTGGGAATTCTGTTGGAGGCTCCTCACCATTCCAGCTCTTTTTCAACACTTCGACGATTTGCTCTGCTTGTCCCTCTGCTAATTGAGCACTTGGGGCATGAGGGAGACTTGCACAATCTCCTAAAATAAAGACGTTCTCATCATTCGGTAAATGATGACGAGGAGTAATAATGAGCCTGCCTGAACGGTCCATCTCTTCCCCTAATTCACGAACAACCTGATTCGCCTGGATACCAGCTGTCCAAACAATCACATCACATGGAATTGGCTCATCATGGTTGTAAAGTAAATTTTCCTCCACTTTTGTGATATTAGAGTTGTTGATAATTTCAACATTATTTTTATGAAACCAATTTTCTACATATTTACTTAAGCGGTCAGGAAAGGCAGGAAGAATGTGCTTACCACGATCAAATAGTTTAATTTTTAAATCGTCACGACTTTCACTCAATTCACTGGCAAGCTCCACACCGCTAAGCCCTGCACCAACGATACCAACAACAGACCCTGGTCCTAAATTGTTTAGTACGGAATAGGTCATACGGGATTTTTCAATGCTTTGAATGCTGTAGGTATATTGATCTGCACCTGGTACACCATGATACTTGTCCTCACAGCCTAGACCAATGATTAAGTCGTCATAGCTGATGGGCTCGGAATCTTTAATCAGAACCTTTTTATTATCTTTTTCAATTCCTGTAACTTCTCCATATTTAATCTCTAATTGAGGGTGTTCTGGAAAAGAAACACGCAGCTCCTTATCGGATACAGTTCCTGCCGCCAAGGCATAATATTCCGTTTTCAAACAATGGTATGGAACACGGTCGACAAGTGTAATTCTTACATCCTCAGGTAAATTATTTGGAAGAAGTTCACTCAATATCTTCATTCCGCCGTATCCGCCACCGAGAATTACAAGGTTTTTCATTTTTTATTTCCCCTTTGTGTACACCAGTAATCATAATCTATATTTTGGTAAAAATATGAGACCTAGCAAGCTAGGTTAAGATAAAAATAATTGTAATACAGCCTTTAAATCCATTAAGAGTATATCTGAAATATGACAAAATAACAACACATATAACAATTTTATTGACAGAATCACATGAAACATGGTATTTGACGCAACTGGAGAAAGATAGTAGGATAATAAGTTGTGGAGAGGTGATTGCCATGTATAAACCAATTATTGAATTTTGTATCAGTAATCTCGCAAGCGGTGCTCAAAAAGCACTGGAGAAGTTAGAAAAAGACCCGAATCTCGATATTATTGAATATGGTTGTCTCGGTTATTGCGGAAAATGCGCTTCCACTCTTTACGCACTTGTAAACGGTGAAGTTGTAACAGGCGATACACCTGATGAACTTGTGGAAAATATTTACCAGTACTTAGATGAGAATCCAATGTTTTAATATAATGTCGCAAAATAGGGGAGCGTATACTGCTTCCCTATTTTCTTATCATATACTACTCATAAGAAACGTATTAGTTGAGTCATGAAGACACAGTGTATATACTATTAAGAAAGACCTCAAATAAAGGAGGAAGAAATCTATGAGTAACGATGCAGTTATTATAACGGAAGCCGCGGCACTTCAAATAAAAGAAATGATGAAACACAATGAAGAAGAAGGTGCCCTATTACGAGTTAGTGTAAAGGGTGGAGGCTGCAGTGGTTTGTCATATGGTATGGGTTTTGATCATGAGGTGAAGGAAGAGGATCTCCATTTTGCGCAGCATGGAATTCAAATTCTTGTGGCTAAAGAAGATGCCCCTATTTTAAATGGGACAAAAATTGATTATAAGCAATCGATGATGGGCGGCGGATTTACCATCGAAAATCCTAATGCGATTGCATCTTGTGGCTGCGGTTCATCGTTTAGAACGGCAACAGCAACAGGTACACCGGAAGAATGTTAATAGTTAACAAAGGAAAAGGCGCCGATAAGGGCGCCTTTATTCATTACTTTCCAAACATTGACGAGCTGTGAAGCGGCTGGATTTTTGCTTTTGGATCGATAAATGCTTTCGCATTGTTAACAGCCGTTGGTGCTTCACCAAATCCGCAGGCAATTAATTTTACTTTACCTTCGTATGTACAAATATCTCCAGCAGCATAAATTCCTGGAATAGCTGTTTCCATTTTAGAATTAACGACGATAGAATTCTTCTCGATTTGTAAGCCCCATTCTTTGATAGGACCTAGAGAGGAAACGAAACCATAATTACAAATGACGGCATCAACATCAATGGCTTCACTGCCTTCTCCATTAACCCCTGTTAGGACAACTTGTTTAATGCCGTCGTCATCGCCAATTAATTCTGCAGGCACAAAAGGCGTTTTAACGATTACTTTGGAGTTATGCAAGTTTTCAACACTATGCTCATGGGCTCTGAATTTATCTCTGCGGTGGACAAGCGTTACTTCTTTAGCAATAGGCTCTAACATTAATGCCCAGTCCACAGCTGAATCTCCGCCGCCAAAAACAACAACCTTTTGACCTGCAAACTTATTAAGGTCATCAATAAAGTAATGAAGATTTTTACGCTCGTATTGTGCAGCGCTTTCAAGTTCTAAACGGCGTGGCTGGAAAGCTCCATTACCTGCTGTAATAATAACTGTCTTTGAATAATGAACTTCCGAATTGGTTGTTAATTTGAAAGTACCATCCTCTTGTTTTTCCAATTTCTCGACTGATTGCTCTAACGCTACGGCTGGCTCAAACTTTGCCATTTGTGCTTTTAAATTATTAATTAATTCTTGTGCACGGACTTTTGGAAATCCTGCAACATCATAAATGTATTTTTCCGGGTATAGTGCCGATAATTGACCGCCTAATTGTGGTAAGCTTTCAATAATTTTTACTGAAGCTTGTCTCATGCCGCCATAAAAAGCTGTAAATAGACCGGTAGGGCCGCCCCCAATAATGGTTATGTCATAAACTTTTTGATTCTCTTGCACCATGTATCCCCCCAACTTATGTAATAACAGACTCTATTCCTTATAATATAACAAAAACATAAAATCCTCACAACTTTCAGGAAATATTCAGACTGCTAGTATAGGGTAAAATCAACCCATTTTATAAAAAATAATCAATTAAACTACTTGAAATTGTGAAGAGTTTAGCATAATATGTATTGAGGATAGATGTTAAATTTTTGTGACAAAAAAGTAAATCTTTTGTGTCAACAAAGTAAAACTTTCGTGTCACTGTACGTGAATTATATCACATAGTTTTTTCCTCTAATCAAAATAAAAATCATCAAAGCTGAGGAAGATAAGAACAAGTATTTTACTCAAAATAAAAAAGGTGGAAGTGATCACTTTGAGAAAGCCAAAAATTGTTATTGTTGGTGCGGGCTATGGCGGGCTTATGACAACTGTAAGGTTGCAAAAGCTTGTTGGAGTGAATGAAGCAGATATTGTTTTAATTAATAAGAATGATTACCATTATGAAACTACATGGCTGCATGAGGCTTCTGCAGGCACCCTTCATCATGACCGTGTACGTTATGACATACGTGATGTTATTGATAGAAGTAAAGTTGATTTTGTCCAGGATACGGTTATTGAAATCAATAAAGAAGAGAAAAAGGTAATCTTAGAAAAGGGCGAAGTACAGTATGATTATCTCGTTATAGCTCTTGGGGGCGAACCGGAAACCTTTGGTATCAAAGGGTTAAAGGAGTATGCTTTTGGGATTACAAACGTAAATTCTTCACGCCAATTGCGTGAGCATATTGAATATCAATTTGCGACTTACAATATGGAAGAAGAAAAGAATGACAATCGTTTGGTTATCGTTGTAGGCGGTGCGGGCTTTACTGGTATTGAATTCTTAGGTGAATTAACTAATCGAGTTCCTGAACTTTGTCACGAATACGACGTGGATTCACACAAAGTAAAAATTCTTTGTGTAGAGGCAGCACCAACTGTTCTTCCAGGCTTCGACCCAGAGCTTGTTAATTACGCTGTATCAACATTGGAGCGTAAAGGGGTAGAATTCTTAATTGGAACAGCGATTAAAGAATGTACACCTGATGGAATTATTGTAGCAAAAGGTGAAGAAGAACCGCGTGAAATTAAAGCAGAAACGGTCGTTTGGGCTGCTGGTGTCCGTGGAAATTCCATTATTGAAAAATCAGGCTTTGAAGCAATGAGAGGCCGTGTGAAAGTACAGCCTGACCTTCGTGTACCTGGATATGATGATGTGTTTATGATTGGTGACAGCTCACTTGTAATCAATGAAGAAATCAATCGTCCATATCCTCCTACTGCACAAATTGCTATGCAGCAGGGCGAAGTGGCTGCTCGTAACTTGGCTGCATTAATTCGCAACAAGACCGACCTTGAAACCTTTACGTTCGATAATAAAGGAACAGTATGTTCACTTGGTCATGACGATGCCATTGGTGTTGTATTTGGTAAAAAGGTATTTGGCGGCAAGGCATCCTTAATGAAAAAAGTAGTCGACAATCGTTCATTATTCATGATTGGCGGCGCTGGACTCGTATTGAAAAAAGGTAAATTTAATGTATTTTAATTGAAAAGCGGAGGCGCCTTGTCCAGGGGCGACAGGCATAAGACGAGCCGGCGGGAAGGTTGTTCTTTAACCTTTCTGACGGATTGGCTTATGACCCCGAGCCCCTAGGCGCTGGAGCTAGACAGTATAATTATTCCTCAAAAAAGGGCAGAGATATCTGTCCTTTTTTTGTTATTATGGAAATATATCGTTTTGGCGGGGTGGGAGATCTTATGAGTAATAAAGAAAAGCGAGGTAAGGTTTGGCTGGCGGTTGGAGGGATAGTCAAATCATCTGAGGGTCATTGGCTGGTTGTTAAAAAGCGGTACGGCGGTCTTAAAGGAAAGTGGTCACTGCCGGCAGGTTTTGTGGACGAAGGAGAGACGGCTGATGAAGCGGTTGTAAGAGAAGTTAAGGAAGAAACCGGTTTAGATTGTGTTGTCAAGGGATTGATAGGGCTAAGAACAGGTGTCATTTCTGAAGAGATTAGTGATAATATGCTTGTTTTTTTACTTGAACCACTCAATGAAGGGAGTATTAAACATCAAGAAAATGAGCTATTTGAAGCAAGGTTTATCGCACCTGAAGAACTCCTCCAAGAAAAAGATGCATCGATTATGCTGCACTTCCTGATCAATCAAAGTGAATCGGTTGCCAAGCCTGGATATGATGGACTAAACCCAGGGGACCACTTTAAGTACACTGCCTACAAATTATTTTTTTAATTTTTTGAAAATTTAAGTAACATTTAGAAAATAAAAGAAAAATTATGATGTATCCGTTTTCTTACCCATTTTTGGTTGAATTTCGTCCTTTTCATTTGGTCGGATTCTTGATATATTATCAGAAAATTTAAATAATATTTCGAGGAGCTGATTTGAATGAAAACAACTAGCGTAGATACTAAAAATTGTGACTACTGTTCAGGAACAGGATATTTTCAATTATTGCTTGGGGGTTCTGAAACATGCACCTGCTGCGAGGGCTCAGGAAAGAAACAGGAAAAGTATTAATTCGAACTTATAAGGTTAACTAGAGCTGCTTCCACGAGAAACTTCGGGAAGCTATTTTTTTGAAGTATTTCCCATGTATAGATATCTAGTGTGTTAGGATTGACTCCCCAATGGACATTAAGTAAACTTATTAATGATGTGTAAAGGGGGTAATTCCATGCAGATGAGCATTGTTGTATTAATTATTTCGATATTGTTATTCTTTGTGTTATTTTTTGGAATTGGTTTTATACTAAATATGCTTTTAAGAATGTCTTGGATCATGGCATTCATATATCCGATTATTGCTATTTTTATTGTTGATAAAGTTAAATTCATTGAATACATTACAAATAGTAAAGCGGCTTTTCAGGAACTTGGTCAAAAACTGGGTTCATTAGCAACCGCTGATATCCTCATATTGCTGAGTGGGTTAGCTGGCGCAATTGTAGCTGGGGTTACCATTAAACTGTTGCGAAAAAATGGCTATCAAATGTTTTAAGACTTTTTCCTTTGTGAAAAGGTCTTTTTTTGTGGGTACAAAATGGTTTTTACTCCTTTTTGAATAATTCCGAGCACGTTGGGAAATGAATATTTTGGGAGGAGTGAAAATTATTAATGAATAAAATCAAAAATTGGACAAAGCGTTTTGCAATGACTGTTCTTTTTCTGCTCGCCATTCTAGTGACTGTTCAATCTATTACAGGCATAGATTTCAAATTATTTATTAAACAAATAGTCCAACTAGAGGCACACGCAGCTGCTAGCGAAACAGACGCTGTGACGCCGCCATTAGAGGATGCCTTTGACTGGTCAAAGTATCCGAAAAAAACAGTAATTGCAACAGGATATACAGCAGGCTTTGAATCCACAGGTAAAAATGAAAACCATCCTGAGTATGGAATTACCTATTCAGGTGTAAAAGTAAAACGAGATTTATATTCAACTGTAGCTGCAGACTTATCGGTTTTTCCGATTGGAACGATTCTGTTCATTCCCGGGTATGGGTTAGGGGTGGTAGCAGATAAAGGTGGGGCTATTAAAGGAAATAAAGTCGATCTTTATTATGAAACAGTTGAAGATGTTTATAACAAGTGGGGTAAAAAGGAAATCGACGTATATATCATAGAGCAGGGAAATGGAAAACTTACAGAGTCCCAATTACAAGCATTAAATGAAGACAAATCCATGCAGGTATTCCGTCAGCAGTATATTGGTTCAGAGAGAAAATAATGCAGGCATAGAGCCTGCTATTTTTATTGCTGGTAATGGAATGAATATATTTAGAAAGTCGAAATATATTCATATTTCCGATATAATAAAAAGGTATTTTATTTGGAGGTGGAAACATGTTTGAGGTTAAAAATGAAATAGATTTCTCAGCAGCACATGAGGGCTTAGTTATTGGACTTTTTGACAAGCAAGAGAAGTTCAGCGGTATCCTTGAAAACCTGGATGAGAAATTCAAAGGGCAATTAACGGAACTTGTGAGAGCTGGGGATATTTCTGCCAAGTTTAAAAATATTAGCAAAGTACATAGTTTTGGTAAAATCGGTGCAAAAAGAATTTGGTTTGTGGGTCTTGGAAAGGAAAAGGAATTTAACTTCGAGAGGCTGAGTGAGGCTTTAGGGAGAGCATATAAGGCTCTAAAAGCAAGCAAGCTTCAAGAATGTGCTGTCCTTTTGGATTCTTTTACAGCAGATTCATTAGATAGACTAGAGGCAGCACATGCTGTAAGCGAAGCATATGCATTAGCCAGCTATCAATTCCGCGGCTACAAGCAAAAATCAAATGAACCAGAAAAAAGGATAGAAAAAATAACGGTTTACAGTGAAAATAATGATTTAGAGGATATTAAGGCTTCGCTAACAGTGGGGCTTGCTTTTGGAAATGGTACCAACTCAGCTCGCACACTAGTAAATATTCCAGGTAACTTGCTGACAGCAAAGGACATGGCGGAATATGCACAAGAGCTTGCTGCCAAATATGATTTTGAAATTGAAATTCTTGATAAGGAAGAGATTGAAAAGCTGGGAATGGGAGCTTTTCTAGCTGTTAACCAAGGTTCCACAGAACCACCTAAGATGATTGTTTTAAAGTATCAAGGGAAAGAACAATGGCAGGATGTTATAGGATTGGTTGGTAAAGGAATCACCTTTGACACGGGCGGCTATTCAATCAAAACAAAAGCGGGCATTGTAGGGATGAAGACAGACATGGGAGGAGCTGCGGCTGTTCTTGGTGCAATGGAAATCATCGGGGAATTAAAACCAGAACAAAATGTTGTCGCAGTAATTCCTTCAACGGATAATATGATTTCCGGTAATGCCTTTAAACCTGACGATGTAATCACCTCTATGAGCGGGAAGACAATTGAAGTGTTAAATACAGATGCAGAAGGCAGACTTGTTTTAGCAGACGCTGTAACCTATGCAAAACACCATGGTGCAGAATATTTAATTGATGTTGCAACCTTAACAGGCGGGGTTATCACTGCGCTTGGACTTCACACAACAGGTGCTATGACGAATCACGAAACATTATATGAACAAGTCTTAGAAGCGTCAATGGAAGCTGGTGAGCCAATGTGGCAGTTACCGTTGTTCGAGAAAGACAAAGAGCGAGTTAGAAATAGTAAGGTTGCAGATTTAAACAACTCTCCTGGCAGTGAGGGACATGCGATTGTAGCAGGAGCCTTTATTGGTGAATTTACAGAAGGTACTCCTTGGGTACATCTAGATATTGCGGGTACTTCTACGACTTCTAGGGAACACGATCTTGGTCCGGCTGGGGCAACTGGTGTAATGACTCGAACGCTTGCATTATTTGTTGAACGCTTTGAACCCATTGAAAAATAGTAATTGGCCCAACCCATCTCTTCCTTACTCGCATATGAAGTAGTGTAGGCAAGTATAGCGAATAGGAGGTTTGGCTGCATGTATTATTATCGAAGCCCGTATCCTAAACATAACCAAAGATTTATTGGCTTTGGGCTGCCATTTTTGGGTGGTTTAGTTGGTGGACTGTTAGGAAGTGCTTTAATCTATCCTCGGCCATTTTATGGGTATCCCCGCCCGTTTTATGGTTACCCTGTTTATGGCCCGCCGGCATATGGTTACCCTGGATACGGAGCACCTTTTTATTATTAGTTTGTTTGCAAAAAACAGCTTTCGAGGCTGTTTTTTCTTTTTTGTTAAAGGGAAATTCCACAAACAAAGAGAATATAAGGAATAGATTTCGAAAGGGGCAGATGCAATGATTAAAAACACTTTGATTGAAACGTTAGGGATTGAAATAACACATTTAGAAGCTGGAAAAGTAATCGCAACGATGCCTGTTGATGAAAGGACTCGCCAGCCATTTGGATTGTTACATGGCGGTGCTTCGGTGGCATTAGCAGAAACAGTCGCAAGTGTCGGTGCATTTGAATTGGTTGATAAAGAAACGGAAGGTGCTGCTGGATTAGAAATTAATGCGAATCATGTCAGACCTATCACAGAGGGAACTGTAACTGCTGTTGGGACAATCCTTCATAAAGGAAAGTCCACAATGGTTTGGGATATCAAAATAAGTGATGAACAAGATCGTCTTATTTGTGTATCAAGATGTACAATCGCCATTATTCAATTAAAAAGGTAAAGAAAATAAAGATGGGAATTATTCCATCTTTTTTTTAATACAATTGAAAAAATATTTAAAAAATTTATGTCAATTTCGTGATATAATGTAAGAAATATAGAGAATTAGTACAATACTTTGTACATGTTTCTTTATATAATGGTAGTAAGAAAAGTGTCACAAAGGTGGTGAAAGAATGAAGGAAAAGAGACAAACTATCTTTATTGATTTTGAATTTACAATGCCGGAACGAAATGTTCGGATGAAGAATTTTTTCGCAGAGATTATTGAGGTTGGACTCGTGGCAGTTGTTGATGATCAAATTACAGAGCAATTCTCCTCCTATGTAACACCACTTAAATTCCCAATCCTAACGGAACGCTGTAAATCATTCTTACATATTTCACAGCAGCAGGTTGACCAGGGGATTTCATTTTATGAACTCATCCGAAAGTTAGGTGAATTCAATAATCAATATGAAACTACCATCGTCACTTGGGGAAATATGGATATGAAGGTTCTTCGGCATAATTGTTTAGAAGCGGGTGTATCATTTCCCTTTAAAGCCACAGAGTTAGATTTATCAATGGAATATAAGCGGTTTTTTGGCGATCAAAATCAAACAGGTTTATGGAAGGCCGTACAGGAATATGGTAAAGAGGGAACAGGAAGACATCACAGGGCACTGGATGATGCGCTGACTACTTACAATATATTCCGGCTTGTTGAAAAGGATAAACGCTATTTAGAAAAGCCCAAACCTACTACGATTGGTGACCGCATTGATTTTTCAAAACTATTAAATGAATTCGCATAAAAGGCCAAATCATTCAAACTGATTTGGCCTTAAATGATTTATTTAAAATAATCTTTTTCTAAAGATGCAATACTTTTTAAACTCATTTCTGCCCAAGAGGTTGTATTTTCTGTAAGGTCCGTTTTCATTTTATCAACTGCTTGTCTTAATGATTCGAGATAGTCTGGCACTTCTTCCTTGAAAGGCTTTACCATTTGTTTTGGGATATTGGCTTGCTCGCGATAGGAGAGAGCTTTCCTCTCATGGAAAATAAGTACATCCGCTTCTTTTGGATTATGTAAATCCCCTTGCATTGGGTGTTTTAATACCGCTAAAACTCTGAATAAATAATGCTGGTGACGAACCTCGGTTATTTCCCCAATATATTTTCCTGTTTTATAAATTCCGGTAACAACTTCGCCAATCTGCAATTCTGACATCTAGTTTTCCTCCTCACTCTACTACCTTACTTTATTATATAAAAAACAGTGTGCAAAAAACAAAATTATCGGTTAAATTAATTAAATGGAGGGATGATAAATGAGAAAGAATTTGCAGTTTTTATTATTGTTAATCATTGGAGTTCTTGTCTTGGCCGGGTGTGGGACAAGCAAGGAGAAAGAGGAAGCGGCACCGAAGAGTACTGCTCCGAATGCAGAGGAAAAGGAAGGGAGCGATCAAGTGGCAAACGCAGTTTATCCTCAACTTTCGAATGAGGTTTCTGAAAATGAAAAACTCGTTGAAATAGAAACAACTATGGGAAACATAAAAATCAAATTATTCCCCGAATATGCCCCAAAAGCAGTAGAAAATTTTGTGGAGCATAGTGAAGAAGGGTATTATGATGGTCTAATTTTTCACCGGGTTATTAACGACTTCATGATTCAGGGTGGTGACCCGAATGGTGATGGAACAGGTGGGGAAAGTATTTATGGACAGCCATTTGAGGATGAATTCTCAAACAATCTTTTTAATCTACGTGGAGCATTATCGATGGCTAATTCAGGATCCAATACGAACGGAAGCCAATTCTTTATCGTCCAGAAAAAATCAGTGGATCCATCCATTAAAACGGAAATGGAAAAGGCTGGCTTTGCCAATGAGGTAATTGAGGCCTATGAAGAATTAGGAGGCACACCTTGGCTGGACAATCGCCATACCGTTTTTGGGCATGTTGTTGAGGGCATGGACATAGTTGATAAAATTGCTGAAGCACCTGTAGACCCAAAGGATAAACCAGAAAAAGATGTGATGATTAAAGGGATTAAGGTATTGAAATAATTTGTGAGGAACAATTTATGGCAGGATACATTTTTTGTTGCTATAATTAATCATTAGTGACATTCCTTTATAGAAAGGGAGATAAAAATGTTTCAGCCATTCGTATTATCATTATTTTTATACTTTCCTGAAGATAAATCTGAATATGGACCAGCTGCCATTACGTTTACTATCTTTTTAATCGGTGCCTTTTTAACCATGAGGTACATTATCAAAATCTCTAAACGTGAAGCTATGAAAGCAAAAGAACTAGAAGAAAAAATAATGTCTCAACAGCATAGTCAAGGAAACAGTGAACATTAAGCTGTTTCTTTTTTTTTACATAATTTTCCCCACTCTAGATAATACTATGACAAAATGTCTATTTTGGGGGGATTCGTATGAAGCGAGTTTGGATGATGATTCCACTTATCCTGCTCACGGGTTGTTTGGAAAAGGAGATTACAAAACTTGATGTTAAAATGGTAAATGATAAGGGAGATTCTGTTGGGACCATTACAATTCAAGAAGTTTCAAGTGGAGTAAAATTATATTTGAAGTTAAATGGACTTCCTCCAGGTGAGCATGCCCTTCACATTTATGATAAGGGTCAATGCAAAACTCCAGATTTTAAATCAGCTGGCGAACATTTAAACCCCGATGATAAAGAGCATGGTCTTTTACACCCAAAGGGCTCGCATGCCGGTGACCTTCCTAATTTAATTGTAGAAGATGACGGGTCTGTAAAGGGAGAATTAATGGCAGCTAATGTAACGTTAAAAGAGGGGAAGAAATCCCTTTTTCCAAAGGATGGAACCTCCATTGTGATTCATGAAGAAAAAGATGATGGGATGACCCAGCCCGAAGGAGATTCTGGTGCAAGGATTGCATGCGGTGAAGTCTCTAAGGATAATGCGAAATAGAGAGAGTGTGCTGCAAGGATAAAGAGAGTTTCTCACTTATCGTTCGGGGGATCAGGTTAGATTAAGGACCTTTTCTGATATATAGACGGAAGAATTCCGCTTAATTATTAATAATGTTTAAAAGTGGGCTAAATAGACGGAGGAATTCCGTCTATTGGCTAGAAAAATCCGAAAATGTGAGATTTTGCTTTGCATAAACGGAAAACCTCCGCTTATATACCCCTAAACGAGCACCATTCTGCATTTAACCGGAAAATCTCCGCTTATTTACTTTTCACTTTGTGAGCCTTTTTTGGAGTAAGGATGGTTTATTACAGGTCATTTATCTAAGCTTATCCCAATAGTCCTGCATACACTAGCATGTAGACTGTTAGGAGGCGATAATAAATGGCAAAGAGACAATTCTTTGGCGGATTTCTTGGACAACCTGGCTATCCGCAAATGGGAGGATACCAGCAGGGTTACCCACAAATGGGAGGATACCAGCAGGGTTACCCACAAATGGGAGGATACCAGCAGGGTTACCCGCAAATGGGAGGATACCAGCAGGGTTACCCGCAAATGGGAGGATACCAGCAGGGCTATCCGCAAATGGGAGGATACCAGCAGGGTTATCCGCAAATGGGAGGATATCAGCAGGGTTATCCACAAATGGGAGGATACCAACAGGGCTATCCACAAATGGGTAGTTTTCAACAATTTAGAAATTCCAAAATGAACAATCCAAATAATAAACGAAAAAATAAGTAAGAAAAATTAGACCTGACAAGCCTGTTTCTTCATAATTGAGGGGACAGGATTTTTTATTAAATTATATCTAGGAGCATACATGCATGGAAAATAAAATATTTTATCAAGACGCTTACATAAAATCATTTACAGCACAAGTAGTTGACCAGGGAAACGACAGTAATGGAAAATATTACATAGTGCTGTCTCAAACTGCGTTTTACCCAACAGGCGGCGGACAGCCCCATGATATTGGAACCATTGAAAACATTAAAGTACTAAATGTGGAGGAAACAGAGGGGGAAGTTCGTCACTACCTCGAAAGCGAAGTACATGATGTCAGCTCTCCCGTTTATGGTGTGATCGATTGGGATAGAAGATATGATCATATGCAGCAGCATGCAGGACAACATATTCTATCTGCTGCCTTTGAACAACTATATGGATACAAAACAATCGGCTTCCATCTAGGAAATGAAACGTTAACAATTGATTTAGAGACATCTAATCTTTTGGAATCGGAAGTATTGAAAGTAGAGGAACTAGCCAACAAGGTCATATTTGAAAATAGACCCATTGAAACGAAGTGGGTAACAGAAGATGAATTAGTTAATTATGATTTGCGAAAAGAGACAAAGGTAAAAGAGGATATTCGACTTGTCATTATTCCAAGCTTTGATTATAACGGCTGTGGCGGAACTCATCCGAATGCAACGGGTGAAGTCCAAGCAATAAAAGTAATAGACTGGGAAAGACAAAAGAAAAAAGTCCGCGTTCAATTTGTTTGCGGAAATCGTGTT
The DNA here is from genome assembly GCF_055502545.1 of Bacillus sp. CZDM1. Taxonomy (NCBI): domain Bacteria; kingdom Bacillati; phylum Bacillota; class Bacilli; order Caryophanales; family Bacillaceae; genus Bacillus; species Bacillus sp. CZDM1. Next base: position 275,156 of record NZ_JBUESO010000005.1, read on the forward strand.
TTGAAACAGTTTCACCAAAAAAATAGGGTGCTTATGGAGCTAACGAAATTACTTAATGCCCCTGAAAAGGATATGCAGGAGGCAGTAACTCGGCTTCTAGAAAATAGTAAATCAATGGAGAAAGAATTAGAACAATCACTTGAGACTCTGCTGCACAACGAGGCAAAGGGTATCCTAGAAAAGGGTAAAGGTGATAACAGAATTGTCAGTGGTGTGTTTCAAAACAGAAGTATTCAGGAACTGCAAAAATTAGCCCGAATGATTATTGCAGAGGATGAAGAAACCATCGTGTTATTCGTTTCTCAAAATGAAAATAGGCTGCAGCTTGTTGGTGCACGAGGGACGGCAGAAAATGCAAGCATGAAAAAGGTAATAGGAAATGCACTTTCGATCATTAATGGTAAGGGCGGCGGAAGTGATTCATTTGCGCAAGGAGGAGGAGAAGCCATCATTACAGGTGAACAAATGCTGCAGCATTTGTTGGAGTTAATCCAATAGCGATGGTTGTTAATAATGCTTTCATATATAATAATTTAGAAAGTAGTTAGGAAAGGTGTGGGTTTGATGGGATTTTTTGATGGTATGATGGGAAATGCCGCAGAGGTAAACCCTGCAGATGCACAAAGGGAATTCGCTAGAATTCTTGCAGAGAATGAAAGAATTGAAAAAGCGTATAAGTTAATTAGAGATTTATTTATTTTTACCAATAAACGGCTGATTCTAGTGGATAAGCAGGGGCTAACAGGAAAGAAGGTTGAGTATCATTCCATTCCCTATAAAAGTATTACCCATTTTAGCATTGAAACGGCGGGAAGCTTCGATTTAGACGCCGAATTAAAAATCTGGATCTCAGGTAATGCACTCCCACTTCAAAAACAATTTAACAAAAACTTAAATATTTACGAACTTCAAACAGTACTTGCGGAGTATGTCCTGAAATAGAAAAGCAGGAGGAGACTAATGGAAAGTGAAATGAAAACGAATCTGCAATTTGTGGATGCGTTAAACGAATGGGATCCATTCAAATTAAAGAATGGCAATTATGACACCGAGATAGCTGATACCATCCAAGCCATTCATGAGTTAGACAACCGAGAGGCATTAGCAGCAAGAATACAAAGTATATATGAATTTTCCTTTGAGAGAATCATACCTATACAACAGTGCTTGAAAATTGCTAATGAACTGCTGATGATAAAGGAAAATGACTCATGTACGAGATAAAACGACAGCATGGCTTAAAGATATCTTTAAGCTTGCTGTCGTTTTTTTAGGCTAAGAATTGTTTAATATGCTGAAAAACATCCTCAGGACGTTCCTCAGGAACTAAATGACCCGTTTCCCTTAAAATAACCAGTTCAGATTCTCTTAAATCATTTTTCAAGCGCTTCCCGACAGATAGGGGAACAACTTTGTCATACTCACCCCAAATTAATAAACATGGATGGGCAATTTGATTGAGCACCACCGTAGAGAGGTCCCCTTCATGGTCGCGAATCATTCTGGTTAAGGCAAGGAAAATTTCATCCTTTAAAAAAGGCTGTAAATAACCAAAAAGCATCTCATCACATATTAAGGAGTGGTCATGTACGACATTTTGAAGGTTTTGCATGATACCTGAATGAGCGAGAAAAAACTTAACATATAGATGAAAATAAGGAATATAACTGCCAATGATTAATGGCAGTTTTGAACGCTTGGAATAGGATGAACTGCAAAGCAGGACTGCCTTTTCTGCTAATTCTGGCTGTTGATGCAGGATATTGAGGACAATTTGCCCGCCCATTGAATGACCAATAAGAGTAATTTCTTTTAAACCAAGTGTAGAAATGAGCTGAATAACCGTTTGAGCAAGATTACGATAGGAATAAACAAACTGGTTACTCTTCCCGCTCTTTCCGAAGGGAGGGAGGTCAATAGAAACGACTTGATAATCTTTATTTAAAAAGGGAATCAATCTTCGATAGCTAAAAGTGGAGGACAGAAACCCATGAAGCAGGACTAGTGTCCTTTCGGAATTAGGGTTTGGATAAAATTCATAATAAATATTAATATCATTCACTAGCTGGTTACGGTAAAAAACCTTCTCTTCCACGTATGTAACCCACCTTCTATTGAATTGCTCGTGGTAATAATTTCTCCAGTCGTCTCTTTTTTCACACATATTCCTAGATTCTTTTTCAAAAAAAAGAGGACATACCTTATTAGGTTGTCCACTTCAAAAAAGGGGGGAATACTAGAAAGCTTATAACTTAAGGTTTTCCCATTTTTACTTCATTTATACAGTCATAATAAAAATTAAATGTGTTGATCGAGTTGGTCTAAAGATAGTTCAGAAGCTGGAATGTCAAGAACGGTAGATAATTTTAAAATTGTTTGAGAACTTGGAATTTGTTCGCCAGATTCATACTTTTCAATTGTATGAACCCCTACTCTAATTTTTTGTGCCAGATCCTCTTTTGTCATTTTCAAGTGTTCTCGATAAGTTTTGATCGTACTGCCAATTGTATTCACAATGATCACCTCTCCCACTAAGACATTATCTCATTTTTATTTTAACATAAATTTCTTTTTTCTAGGAAAAAACCTATATGAACATTATGTTAACGTTTTCCCTTCCTTCCTGAGGAAAACCTTTTTTGATTATATGTTCACAATGTGCTATAATTTCTTATTGCGTATATAGAAGATAAAATAATTATTTCTTAGGAGTGTTTTCATGACAGAAAAGATCGAAACTGGAAGTGTAGTAACAGGTAAAGTAACTGGAATTCAACCATATGGTGCGTTCATAGCATTAGATGAAAATACACAAGGTCTTGTGCATATTTCAGAAATCACACATGGTTATGTAAAAGACATTAACGAACATCTTAAAGTTGGAGATGAAGTTAACGTAAAAGTATTGTCAATTGATGAAAATGCTGGAAAAATTGGTTTATCTATTCGTGCAACGGAAGAAGCTCCTGTTCAACAGGCTGTTGCTAAACCAAAGAAACCTCGTAAGCGTCAAGCAGCTGCTATTGTACCAGAAGTTGATGGACAACAAGGCTTTAACACGTTAAAAGATAAGCTGCAAGAATGGATTGACCAATCTCAACGTGAAGATTTAATCAAGAAATAATAAGCATAATAAAACCTAGCACCATGCTATTAACTAGCAGGAGCTAGGTTTTTTTATTTTATAAAAAAAGATTTTTTCTGTATTTGTTCATTCTTTTTAAATGCTCGGCTACAATAGGTATGTACATAACTCACCAACGAAACGGAGGAAAAGTTTAATGGCAGCAGAAAAGAAAACGAAAGGCTTAATAGAACAAACCGAAAAATACGGGGCACATAATTATCACCCGCTTCCAATTGTTATTTCACGTGCTGAAGGAGTCTGGGTAGAGGATCCAGAAGGAAATAAATATATGGATATGTTAAGTGCTTATTCTGCAGTTAACCAAGGCCATCGCCATCCAAAAATTATTCAAGCATTAAAGGATCAAGCGGATAAGGTAACATTAACTTCGCGTGCCTTTCATAATGACCAATTAGGTCCATGGTATGAGAAGATATGTAAATTAACAAGTAAAGAAATGGCACTCCCAATGAACACAGGTGCGGAAGCCGTTGAAACTGCAGTTAAAGCAGCACGACGCTGGGGCTATGATGTAAAGGGGATTGATGAGAACCAAGCTGAAATTATTGCTTGTGTAGGAAACTTCCATGGCAGAACGATGACGGCAGTTTCCTTGTCCTCTGAAGCTGAATATAAACGAGGATTTGGACCAATGCTTCCGGGCATAAAACTTATTCCTTATGGGGATTTAGAAGCACTGAAGTCTGCTATTTCCGCCAATACGGCAGCATTTTTAATTGAACCAATTCAAGGAGAAGCGGGAATTGTTATCCCACCTGAAGGCTTTATGAAAGCAGCCTTTGACCTATGTAAAGAAAATAATGTTCTCTTTATTGCAGATGAGATTCAAGCTGGCTTAGCTCGTACCGGAAAAATGTTCGCATGCGAATGGGAAGGAATACAGCCTGATATGTATATCCTTGGTAAAGCACTTGGCGGCGGTGTTTTCCCAATCTCGTGTGTTGTGGCAAATACTGATATTTTAGGTGTATTTAATCCAGGTTCTCATGGTTCTACTTTCGGAGGAAATCCACTGGCATGTGCAGTATCAATTGCCGCTCTGGATGTACTGATTGACGAAAAGCTCTCCGATAAATCATTAGAATTAGGGGAATATTTTGTTAGCAAATTAAAAGAAATTCGTAATCCAAGGATTAAAGAAGTACGAGGCCGCGGCTTGTTTATCGGGGTAGAATTAACAGAGCCAGCACGAAAATATTGTGAAGAACTAAAGGAGCAAGGGCTTTTATGTAAGGAAACGCATGATACTGTGATTCGTTTCGCTCCTCCTCTGATTATTACGAAAGAAGAATTAGATTGGGCAATAGAACGTATCAATAAAGTGCTTGCCTAAATGAAAAAAAACTGAGGTGCCAAAATGGGGAAGAATGATGTACAAAAAAGTGCAGGTGAAAATGATAAAGAGAAAGAGAAAGAGAACTTAAATCTTCTTACCTCCACGCAGATTGTTATTCAGGATGCTTTAAAAAGACTAGGGTTTACAGATAATTCGTTTGAGATTTTGAAAGAACCCATCAGAATGTTGAATGTGAGGATTCCGGTTCGGATGGATGATGGGTCTGTTAAAGTTTTTACCGGCTATAGAGCGCAGCACAATGATTCAGTGGGACCGACGATCGGCGGTGTACGTTTTCATCCAAAGATCAATGAAGATGAAATAAAGGCATTGTCCATGTGGATGAGCTTGAAATGCGGAATTGCTGATTTACCCTTTGGAGGCGGAAAGGGTGGTATCCTATGTAACCCTCGAACTCTATCATTGGGTGAACTTGAACGCCTAAGCCGCGGGTATGTACGTTCCATTAGTCAAGTAGTGGGTCCAACGAAAGATATCCCGGCACCGGATATGTATACAAATTCTCAGATTATGGCCTGGATGATGGATGAATATAGTCGTCTCAGAAAATTTGACTCCCCTGGCTTTATAACAGGAAAGCCACTCCTTCTTGGGGGCTCAGAAGGCAGGGAAGAAGCAGGAGCACTAGGGGTAGCCATTTGTATTGAAGAAGCTGCAAAAATAAGAGGACTTTCGATAAAGGGCTGCCGTGTTATTGTTCAGGGATTTGGTAATGCTGGAAGTTACATTGCAAAATTTATGCACCAATCGGGGGCCATTGTCGTTGGGGTATCTGATGTCTATGGCGCCCTTTACGACCCGGATGGCCTAAATATTGAGTATTTACTTCAGCGCCGTGACAGTTTTGGTACGGTAACTAGCCTGTTTGACGGAACCATTACCAATGAGGAATTACTTGAACAGGAATGTGATATTCTTGTACCAGCAGCGACCTCCAATCAAATTACAGCTAAAAATGCTCCAAGTATAAAGGCCAAGATCGTAGTGGAAGCTGCCAATGGCCCGACGACCAGGGAAGCAACAAGGATTCTTTCTGAAGGTGGGATACTGCTAGTTCCTGATGTTTTGGCTGGAGCCGGAGGAGTGACTGTCTCTTATTTTGAATGGGTCCAAAATAAGCAAGGGTATTATTGGGATGAAAAAGAAGTGGCAGATAAGTTACGTGAGAAGATGGTCAGTGCTTTTCAACAAATTTATACGATCTCAAAAAAACACAATATAAATTTACGTGTTGCCGCTTATATGGTTGGTGTTAGAAAATTAGTTGAAGCCTCAGAATTTAGAGGATGGATATAAAAAAATCCTTGCGATAGTTTGCAAGGATTTTTTATATCTTTATCTTGTGGTTTCTGTTTCTGGATCCCTTACATACGCTTCATTTGGCTTGAAGAGAAGCCCAAGATTAATAAGTCCAGCAATTCCCACTAATCCATAAATAATTCTTGATAGTGCTGAATTATCACCAAAAATGGCTTCCACTAAATTAAATCCAAAAAAACCAATTAATCCCCAATTAATAGCACCAATGATTGTAAGAATTAAAGCAATTCTTTGAATCGTACTCAAGTAGGATTCCTCCTATCAAATTTATGTTCCCTATTAGATTGCAGATAAATGTATATAAATATTCATTTCTGTTTCTTTGCAAAAAAAATTTTTTTCAATAATAATGAAATGTGAAAGGATGGTGCATCTCATGCAAAATTTCACATTTTGGAATCCGACCAAATTAATTTTTGGTAAAGGGCAGCTTGAGCAATTAAAAAAGGAAATACCTCTCTATGGACAAAAGGTCTTAGTGGTTTATGGCGGCGGCAGCATTAAACGCAGCGGTCTTTATGACAAGGTGATAAACCTACTAAAAGAAATACATGCACAGGTTTTTGAATTACCGGGGGTAGAACCGAATCCTCGAATTACAACGGCACGTAAGGGAGTAGAAATATGTAAAAAGGAAGGTATTGACGTCCTTTTAGCTGTTGGCGGCGGCAGTGTTATCGACTGTACGAAGTTAATTGCCGCTGGCGCTAAATATGACGGAGATGCATGGGACTTGGTAATAAAAAAGGCAGCCGTAACAGATGCACTTCCTTTTGGAACAGTTTTAACTTTAGCTGCAACAGGTTCTGAAATGAACTCTGGATCTGTTATCACCAATTGGGAAACGAACGAAAAATACGGCTGGGGAAGTCCGCATACCTATCCGAAATTCTCGATTCTAGATCCTGTACATACTTTTTCAGTTCCAAGAGATCAAACGATATATGGAATTGTCGATATGATGACCCATGTATTAGAGCATTATTTTCATTTAGAAGAGAATACATTATTCCAGGATCGTATGTGTGAATCGTTACTAATAACGATTATGGAAACTGCACCTAAATTGCTTAAGGACTTAGAAAGCTATGAACATCGAGCAACCATTCTTTATAATGGGACAATGGCTTTAAACGGTATACTAAATATGGGTTATCGCGGCGATTGGGCTACCCATAATCTTGAACATGCCGTTTCGGCTGTATATGACATCCCACATGGCGGGGGTCTTGCGATTTTATTTCCTCACTGGATGAAACATAATCTTAAGGTAAAACCAGAGCGCTTTAAACAGCTTGCCGAGAGGGTGTTTGGGGTTGATCCAGAAGGGAAAAGTGCAGAGGAAGCAGGCCTAGCAGGAATTCAAAAATTACGTGAGTACTGGAATAGTATTGGAGCACCTGCGCGTTTAGCAGACTATAATATTGATGACAGCAAAATTGACTTGATGACTGACAAAGCAATGGTGTACGGTGAATTCGGCAATTTTTCTAAATTGAATAGAGAAGATGTAGAAAAGATTTACCGTGAATCATTGTAAAAAATAACGGGCATTTTTAATGCTCGTTTTTCCTTTTCGACAAAATCTTTAAAATGTAAAAAAATTGGCGAAAATGGGTACGCTTACAAGGGAAGCCCATTCTTGATAATCTGTCCAGCATTGGTTAAAGTGAGTATTGAAAATAAAATATTGGAGGATTACATACATGACACACATACGTTTTGATTATTCAAAAGCGTTAGCCTTCTTTGCAGAACATGAGATTACATATTTACGCGACGCCGTGAAGGTCGCACACCATTCCCTGCATGAACAAACAGGAGCAGGAAGTGACTTTTTAGGCTGGATAGACCTTCCTGCAAATTATGATAAGGAAGAATTTTCACGTATTAAAAAAGCGGCAGAAAAAATTAAGGCCGATTCAGATGTACTCCTTGTGATTGGGATTGGCGGATCGTATTTAGGCGCAAGAGCTGCAATTGAAATGCTTCAGCATAGTTTCTACAATGCCCTGCCAAAAGAAAAGCGTAAAACACCACAAATTATTTTTGTTGGTAATAATATTAGCTCCACTTATATGAGAGATGTTATGGACGTCCTGGATGGAAAAGACTTTTCCGTCAATGTTATTTCAAAGTCTGGAACGACAACGGAGCCAGCGATAGCCTTTAGAATCTTCCGTAAACTTCTTGAGGAAAAGTATGGTGCTGAAGAAGCAAAGAAGAGAATTTATGCAACAACAGACAAAGCAAGAGGTGCACTGAAAACCTTGGCCAATGAAGAAGGTTATGAATCCTTTGTTATCGCAGATGATATTGGCGGACGCTATTCAGTATTAACAGCAGTTGGTTTACTTCCTATCGCTGTAAGTGGTGCGGACATTGATAAGATGATGCAGGGAGCTGCTAAAGCACAAGAAGACTTCAGCCATTCAGAGCTAGAAGAAAATCCTGCTTACCAATATGCAGCTGTTCGAAATGCTCTTTATAATAAAGGGAAAACGATTGAAATGCTAATCAATTATGAGCCTGGACTTCAGTATTTTTCAGAATGGTGGAAGCAGTTGTTTGGAGAAAGTGAAGGAAAGGACCAAAAGGGGATTTACCCTTCTTCTGCGAACTTCTCAACTGATCTCCATTCACTTGGACAGTATGTACAAGAAGGTCGCCGTGATTTATTTGAAACAGTCATTAAGGTAGAAAAACCTCGCCATGAATTGACGATTGAAGAAGCTGAAAGTGACTTAGACGGTTTAAATTATCTTGCCGGACAATCCGTTGACTTTGTAAACAATAAAGCATTCCAAGGAACGATGCTTGCACATACTGATGGCGGCGTACCGAACCTGATCGTATCAATCCCTGAACTTGATGAATATACTTTCGGTTACCTAGTCTATTTCTTCGAAAAGGCATGTGCAATGAGTGGATACCTCCTAGGAGTAAATCCATTCGACCAGCCAGGAGTCGAAGCATACAAAGTAAACATGTTTGCATTATTAGGCAAACCAGGCTTCGAAGAGAAAAAGGCTGAATTAGAAAAAAGACTTTAAAAGCAATTGGTTGATTTTGGCACTCTGTTGATTGGAGTGGAAGGCACGAGACTCCTGCGGGAGGACGGGGCAGGGGAGACCCCGCAGGCGCGTAAGCGGCGAGGAGGCTCCCCGAACCGCCCGCGGAAAGCGAAGTGCCTCGTGACAGGCAAAGACCGCCTGTCCCTGCGGTGATTATTCAAAGAAGCTTTCCTTAGTGGAACGGAAATCAACAGACCCAATTCAGCACAGCAAATAAAAAATAGAGTACTGACAAAATCAGTACTCTATTTTTTATCTTTTTTGGAGAAACTAATAAATAATGATGATAAGGGGGTTTAATCATGATTGAAATACCATCAAGTATAGAAGGTAAGCAGTTTGATTTGTATAAGCTGGAACAAAAATTAAAGCCAATCGGTTATTCAATCGGCGGTAACTGGGAGTATGACCATGGTGCCTTTGATTACAAAATAAATGATGAAGTGGGATACCAATTTCTGAGGCTGCCATTTTCAGCCATCGATGGACAGTTAGATGCACGAAACTGTACAGTGGAGCTTGGCACTCCATTCCTATTGTCTCATAAATATCAAATAGGACTTGATGACCATATTGGTGACGCAGGCACTTTAAATCAATTTTCCGAACCAGTTGATAAGGACGCCAGTTTTCCTGAACAGTATATTGAAACAGGGAAGACTCTTGTAAAGGAACTTGAATCTATATTAAGTACAGAATAAATCAGTTAGGAATATTGTACTAGGATAATGTTCACGAAAGATACAATAATTTTTACTAATTCTACTTGTATTATATTGTTAAAATTTATAAATTAAGGTTAATAATATAAATAGGTTATAAACATGAAAAGAGGTTGGAGCTATGGAAACTAGCATGGACTATTTGTTAACTGATATTGAAAAAACGAGGATAGAAATGATTGGTTTAGCACAACAATATGGATTCTCGAACCCAAATGTTGTTCAATGCAGCCAAAAGCTCGACCTTCTCTTAAATGTATACGGTAATATACAAATAAAGCATTAAATCATAGTAAAAATAACCTTTCGTTCATTCGGAAGGTTATTTTTTTTATTTAAAGCCTTTTTAGGGAGGAAAACAATTGATAAAAAGGAATAATTTCCATTCCATATGCAAACTTTATTAAACATAAGGTTAAATAGAGGACACAGGTTTACGAGGTGTGAATGAGTGTACACTGATACGAAAAAAGAACTGAAGTTCATCCTTTTTGCTTTGCTAATTCTAACAATTTATCTTTCCCCACTCTTTATTCTCCAAGAGGACGCTCATATCCGTGTTCATGATAACTTGGATTCCAATTTAGCATGGTATAAAGTTCTAGCCAGAAGCGGTCAAATGTTTGGAGATGTAAATGCTGTGATTCCCCAAATTATAAATGGGGTGCCAAGAAATGCATTTGGAACGGAATACAGTATCATTGTTTGGCTCTATGCGTTATTTCCAACTATGATTGCCTATGGTCTCAGTCAGGCATTAACAAGAATAGTCGCATTTATAGGGATGTATTTACTATTAAAAAAACATCTCCTTGCAGGTGATAGGTGGATCTTCCTGCAGATTGGTACAGCGCTGGCATTTGCTTTAACCCCCTTTTGGCCATCAGGAATGCTTAGTACACTGGGAATGCCGCTCGCACTGTGGGCTTTCCTTAATATTCGAAACGGAGAAGGAACGAAGAAAGATTACATAGTCCTAGCGTTAATTCCTTTTTACGCAAGTATCGTTCTAGGTTTTTTCTTTTTTTTAAGTGCCATGGGAATCTTTTGGCTCTTGGATGTTGTCAGAGGCAAAGTATGGAATCTTCGTTTCTTTTTTGCTATTGCCTATATGACTTGTATTTTCATGCTCGTTGAATACCGATTGATTTATTCCTTTTTATTTTCCACTGAACCAAACAGCCGTGACGAATATTTCCATGCTTCCTTACCCTTATGGAGAGTAGTACGATTAACGCTAAAAAATTATGTTTTAGGACATACGCATGTCATGACGGTGCATGGTTTATTTATTTTACCCGTTACGTTAATTGCCCTTTATTTTGTCTTTTCAAAAAAACTTTGGAAACAGGAAAAGCTTTTTGTCTTTTTATTTGTCTTAAATATCTTGTTATCTCTCTGGTATGCTTTTTGGTTTTATAAAGGCTGGTTACCATTAACGAAAAGGTTTCACTTTATGGATACCTTTAACTTTGCCCGCTATCACTTTTTAAGGCCGATGGTCATATATGCTGGATTTGCCCTGGCATTGAAGATACTCTCCCTTCAAGGACATAGCTGGTCGAAAACGGCAAAATGGTTGGCTATCCTGCAAATTCTTTTATTATGTTTATTTAATGATGAGATTATCTATCAGAAAAAGCCAACAGTTAAAGAATTTTATGCGGAGGAATTATTTGCAGAGATTAAAGAGCACATCGGACAAGATCAAGAAAATTACCGGGTAGCTAGTATCGGAATTCATCCTGCCATTTCGCAGTATAATGGCTTTTACACGCTAGATACCTATAATAACTTTTATCCATTAACCTATAAGCACAAATTTAGAAAAATAATAGAGTCGGAATTAGCAAAAAATAAAACGATTCACAAATACTTTGATCAATGGGGCGGCCGCTGTTATCTCTTTACGGACCAGCTTGGGAAAAAATATATGGTTAAGAAGGACTCTAAAAGGAAATTAAACAACCTGCAATTAAATACATCCGTGTTTAAAGAGATGGGTGGTCAGTATATCCTTTCTGCACTGCCCATTACAAACTCAGATGAAAATCAACTGACATTGGATAAGATATTTGAATCGAAAAGTTCCGCATGGAAAATCTATCTATACAAGACTTTGTAAACATCGGGGGTTATTACAGATATGGAGCCTGTCCTGACAATAGTCGTGCCTTGTTTTAATGAAGAAGATGTTTTACCTGAAACCATTCATCAACTTGACCTGTTCGTAAAAGAGTTGATCAGTGAACAGCTTGTTTCTAACAAAACCAAGATATTGTTCGTAGATGATGGAAGTAAGGATCGAACATGGGAAATCATTTATAAAGCTGGATTAAGAAATGAGCATGTCCGCGGAATAAAATTATCAAGAAATGTTGGTCATCAAAACGCATTGTTAGCAGGATTGTTTGCAGCAAAAGTCTCTTCAGATTGTGTTGTATCTATTGACGCAGACCTGCAGGATGATGTTCAGGTTATTCGTGAATTTATCCAAAAGTTTAATGAAGGAAATGAGATTGTGTATGGCGTTCGCAAGCGAAGGGATACTGACACCATCTTTAAAAGGAGTACGGCTCAAGGTTTTTATAAGGTAATGAAAAAATTGGGTGTTGATCTTGTTTATAACCATGCAGATTTTCGTTTAATGAGTAAACGAGCTTTAATGGAGTTAGAAGGATTTAAAGAGGTAAATCTCTTTTTACGCGGTATTGTTCCACTGCTTGGATTTCGTTCCGATATCGTCTACTATGACCGTAAAGAAAGACAAGCAGGTGAAACAAAGTATCCGTTAAAAAAAATGCTGGCTTTTGCCTTTGATGGAATCACCTCTTTTTCTGTTTCACCGATTCGCTTTGTGTTAATGATCGGCTTTGTTTCCTTTTTCCTAAGCCTGTTATTTGGCGTATACTTTTTAATGCTAAAAACATTAGGGGAAACACAAACAGGCTGGACGTCACTTATAACATCTATCTGGTTAATTGGCGGCCTGCAGTTAATTGCTATCGGGCTAATTGGGGAGTATGTAGGAAAAATCTATAAGGAATCAAAGCAGCGTCCCAAGTTTATTGTTGATATTGATACCTTTTCTATGCCAATCCCACGGCGGCACTTAATTAGAAAAAATGAGGAGGAGGAATTTTATAAAACGAACTAATTCTTTCATTCGTTTTCTTCTGGTTGGGGTTATCAATACATGTGTAGGTTTATTTATCATATTCGTTTTACTAAATGCTCTGCATCTTTCGTATTGGGTTTCGACCTTTGTGGGAAATTCAGCGGGGGCTTGTATTAGTTATTTATTAAACCGATCTTTTACCTTCAATAGTACGGTTTCCTTTCAAAGAGGTCTGCCAAGATTTGTAACCATCATACTCATATGCTATTTTGGAGCTTATTTCTTTAGTGAAAGGCTAATGATTTGGTTCAACTCCTTTCATTATGTAAGTACATTTGTTGAACAAAATGGAGCTGTTCTTATTGGATGTGTGTTATATACAATAGGTAATTACCTAGGGCAAAAATACTTTGTATTCAACACTGTAAAGACGGCATAAGGAGTTTTCTTACCAAAAGAAAACTCCTTTTTTTGAAAATAAAGTGGTACAACCCCTTTTTCCTGAATAGAAATTGATAGACAGGCTTCTATTTCAATTCAGGGAGAGATTAGGATGAATGTATTTTTAAGTTATATTTTATTGGGATTGTCGCTGGCGGCTCCTATTGGTCCCATTAATGCCGCCCAAATTGATAAAGGGATAAAACATGGTTTTATGCATTCATGGCTTATTGGAGTAGGGGCGGTCGTAGCTGATGGGGTTTACATGTTGATTGTGTATTTTGGAGTGGTTCACTTCCTTGAAACTCCTTTTATGAAAACATTTTTATGGTTATTTGGCTGTTTTGTCCTAATTTACACCGGAATTGAAACCATGCTATCCGCTAATAAGCTGAAAATAGGGGAGAAAAGGAAGGATGAACACTTAGTAAAATCCTTTTTATCTGGTTTCTTTATGTCGATATCTAACCCGTTAACAATATTATTTTGGCTGGGGATTTACGGCTCTGTGCTGGCTAAGACTGCTGCAACCTATGAAACAAGTCAATTAATCATTTACAGCAGTGCCATTTTTATTGGATTACTTATTTGGGATATTACGATGGCTGGGATTGCAAGTAATTTTCGGAAGTATTTAACATCAAAGCTGCTCGTCGGGATTTCGCTGTTGTCTGGAGTCTCTCTGATTGGTTTCGGGATTTACTTTGGCTTCCAAGCCTTTAATGTTTTATTTGGATAACTCAAAAAAGCCAGCGAATATAAGCGCTGGCAATTAAGCAGTTGGCCAAGGACTAAGTACTTTGCCCTTCTTCTTTTTCTTTTTCCACTTGAGATTCATAATTAAAGTTATGCAGCCTATAATACCAACGAAAGCCAGGCTAATGAAGAAACCAGGCCGGCTTGTGCTATGAAATAACGTTCCACTAACTGCGATAAGAATGAACAGGATCCCAATGGAGTATTTAATTTTATCCTTTGCTGTTACCTCTAATAATTTCCATGATGATGCTAAAATAAAAATCCAGTTGTAGAGGAGCATGAGTCCTGCTGCGGTGGTAATGTATTCATAAACATGGCCTGGCATTAAAAGGGCGCAGACAATTGAAGCAGATATTCCCAAAACGGTAATGAGTAAAGTGGGAATAGGTACTTTTAGTTTCCCCTGTCTGCAAAATAATCCTGGTGCATCTCCTTCTTCTGAGAGTGTAACAAGAATGCTGGTAACAGCAAATAGGGAGGCAACCATCGTTGAAAATCCTGCAATGATTAATGCTCCGTTAAAAAGATGTGGAATAAACGTTAAATTGTAGTTGTCTAAAGCATTAACGAATGGACTTTTCTCACCATTAAACTGATTCCATGGAACCATTAAAACAGCAAGACCAATGGAGAGTATGTAGATAACCATAAGAGTTATCAGCATTACCTTGCCAGCCTTAGGAGCTTCCTTTGGATCCTTTAATTGGGTAGCCATTAAGCCTAGGATTTCAATTCCCCCAAATGCATAGAAGGCAAAAATCACCCCGGACCATAACCCTAATAACCCATTGGGAATTAAATCCTTCCTGCTGTCAGGATATTGAATAGGCCGGTCTCCATCAATCACTCCGAATATCGCCAATAAAGCAATGACAACGAACATTAATATCGCCGCGATTTTTATGACGGCAAGAATATTTTCTAATTTGTTTAGTATACTTACGCCGATTAAGACGACAACTAGTCCAAGGAGAGCATAAACACCAGCAAATGCCCATAGTGGAATTTTTGGGAACCAAAATCGCGAAAAAATGGAAAGAGCGGTCATTTGACTGCCCATAATTAAAACCTCTGACATCCAGTAGACCCAGCCGCTGCTAAATCCAGCCCATCTGCCGAAGGCTTTTTTCGCATAGGACCTAAACCCGCCCTTAAGAGGTTCCTGTACAGTCATCTTTGCCAGTGCATCAAAGACCAAATAGGTTCCAGCAGCGGCTAGGATGAAGGCGATTAGAATAGCAGGTCCTGTCATTTTGATGGCGATACTGGACCCTAGGAAGAATCCTGTACCGATTGTACACCCCACCCCAAATAAAGAAAGCTGCCACCACTTCATATTTTTTTGTTCATTTTCCCCGCTACTCGATTTGCCCATTCACACTTCTCCCAGTTGCTCCTGCTGATTTATCTGTATTGTCCTGGTTATTATATTCTGGGTCATTCTTGCCGCGTTGTTGGTTAGCGCCGCCCAAATATACGCTTTGGTGGTTCTGCTGTTCTTTTTTGAATTTATTAAAATTTTCGTTTACCATTGAAGTCCCCTCTTTTCTTTTTCTAATATCGTTCTATATGTTAAGATACACGCTCGCCAAAAACTTATTCAGTTTGTTCATAAGAGCAATTAGGTTTTTGTTGGAATCACTAAATTAATTACATAATCATCGGCCAAATCAATGAAAATAAAAAGGTACTAGATAAAGGTGAAATTAAATGGGCGATATAGATAAGCAATAAGCCTTGAAAGGGGTTTACAATGTTAACGACAGAGCAGCTTGCTGGTTTTCGTTTGCAATTACTAAAGGAAAAAGAGGAAATAGAAGAGCGTCTCGAGCAAAATGACCATTATGGTTTAGAACGAGGTCATTTTCATGAATCGATGGGGGAGTTATCAAGTTATGATAATCATCCTGCTGATGAAGGTTCAGAGTTGTATGAACGAGAAAAGGATATTGCGTTAAATGAGCATACTGATTTACAGTTAAGAAATATTAATAAAGCACTTGAAGCAATGGAAAATGGTTCGTATGGAAAATGTGAAGTATGTGGGAATGAGATTTCTTATGAGCGATTGGAGGCATTGCCTAATACGACCTATTGTAAGGAACATAGTCCAGATCAGGTTGTTTCACATGATCGACCTATTGAAGAGGGAGTATTAATGCCGCCGTTTGGAAAATTTGATATGGATTCAAAGGATGAAAATGTAGCCTTTGACGCAGAGGATTCTTGGCAGATTGTAGAACAATGGGGAACATCCGATACACCATCGGATCTAGCCTTTCCACAAGAGCACTACAATGATGTTGGTAGTGAACCAGATGAAAATGAAGGTTATGTAGAGGATTATGAAAACTTTGTAGGGAATGATATGTATGGAAACAATATTACCGTGTACCCAAACCCGCAGCATGAACGATATGAACAGTCACTTGATGAAGAAGGAATTATGACAAGCTTTGGAGACCTGCCGGCCTATGAACATGATCCTTATGTAGACGACGAAAAGTAAAAAAAGAAAACAGCTTTCACTTGGAAAGCTGTTTTCCTAATTTTTATCTATTTCTGAATGGCTTTTGGGCAATTGGAAGATCCTTTGCGTTTAAATCGTCATCAGTGGATGTGTCGATTTCGCCTTCCATATAGCTGTCACTTGCCTGTTCATGGGTGGTCGAAAGGCCAGTAGCAATAACATCATTCTTTTGATAATCGCTTGTTTCGTAAATACGACCAGCGAGATCAGTGCTGTTGTTCGCAGAATTCTTTTTATCCATGCTGCACACTCCTTTAATAAATTTGGTACAACCGTATTTTCTACGTTTTATTCAAGGATTACTCATACAAAAATCAAGGAGCTGATAATTATGAACAAAGATAAGTATCCATCAAGGGAAGAATTGGATGAGGCTTTTCATTTTCTTCATGACGCGATTAACAGAATCACCGTCGAAGAAGAAGAGGAAGAAATGAAGATGGAGATTAATGGGAATACTCAGGTGGAGAAGTAGAAATTTTTTTTGAGGTGGACTAGATAGATGAGGGAATCCTTAGCTAAGAAAATTGCCTGGATTAGTGTGATTAGTAATATCATCTTAACATTAGGGAAAATTTTCATAGGCTGGTATGGAAATAGTGACGCTGTTTTTGCGGATGGTATTCATTCTGCTGCTGATGTTTTTGCTTCTGTAATCGTTTTATTGGTCATTAAACTTGCCAATAAACCTGCTGATAATGAACATCCATATGGTCATGGAAAAGCAGAGGTGATTGTTTCCGGGATCGTAGGAATTTTACTTTTCCTCGTTTCCATTTATGTGGTCTATGAAGGAATCACTGGGTTCTTCCATGAGGTAGAAACACCGAGCTACTTAGCGATGTGGGTAGCAATCATTTCCTATATTACTAAGATTATTCTGTACCGTTCTTCATTAAAGGTGGCAAAAGAGCATAATAGTAAGGCAATAGAAGCCATCGCCTTTGACCACAAAGCAGATATTGCGGCTTCGATCGCTGCAGCTATTGGGGTTCTCCTCTCTATAATGGGCGAACATTTTAATATTTTTATCTTACACTATGGAGATAAAGCAGCAAGTATATTTGTAGCTTACTTAATTTTTAAAATCTCCAAGGAAATGTTAATGGAGGCATTTGATATCTTACTTGAACGTAATATTGATGCCGCCACATTACAAGAATATATGAATGTAGTGAATGAATTTCCAGAGGTAAAGAGAATAGATCGGATGAGAGCGAGGGAACATGGTCATTATGTTTTAGTTGATCTAAGAATATCCATTGACCACTTTAAAACCATTAAGGAAGGCCATGACCTAGCTAAGTTAATTAAAGGGAGAATGATGGAAAGATACGACAATATTGAAGAAGTATTAATTCACTTAAACCCCTATTTTCCTGAATAATTTCTTGTTTGTGCTTTTTTGATTTTGGGTTTATGATAATGAAGTAATTTATGCTTTGAGGAGTTGATATTTTTGAGTTATGCAATAGACCCGGACCCTAGTAGCAGCGGGGAAGTCAGCGTTATCTTTGAATTGGATTCTTCAGGAATATCAGCTCTTAAGAAGGTAGTTTGGCTTCCTCGTAACAAGTAAGTGAGGAGGTTTTATCATGTTGGAGATTTATAAAAGCAGTGAAACAAAAGTACTTGAACAGGTAGAAAATATCTCAAAGGGCTGCTGGATAAATATGTACGCCCCAAGCGAAGAAGAAATTAACAGGGTTGCAGATGAAGCTAACATCTATGTTGACTTTATCAGAGACGCCCTTGATGACGAAGAACGTCCAAGAATTGAGCGTGAGGATGGCCAGGTTTACATCATCGTAGATTATCCCTATATAACTCATGATGATGCTGGCTTTCCCATCTATGAGACCATACCGATTGGAATTGTTATAACCGACGAGTGTATTATCACTGTATCATTAAAGGATACACCAATCTTAGAAGTTTTTAAGAATAATAAAATAAAAGAGTTTTATACCTTTAAAAAGAACCGATTTGCTCTGCAAATTCTGGCCATTATTACATCCTATTATTTACGGTACTTGAAACAAATTAATAAAAGAACAAATGAGATTGAACGGGAACTTCACCAATCGATGAAAAATAAAGAATTGTATGCGTTTCTTGCTTTAGAAAAGAGCCTTGTTTATTTTACAACTTCCCTAAAATCCAATAAGGTCGTTTTAGATAAAATTCTTCGTTTTAGTTATATAAAAATGTATGAGGAAGATAAGGATTTATTAGAAGATGTAATGATTGAAAAAATCCAGGCGATTGAGATGGCTGAGACATACAGCTCCATTCTAAGTGGGATGATGGACGCATTTGCTTCGATTATTTCCAACAATGTGAATATTGTCATGAAGTTCTTAACATCATTTACCATCATTCTTTCCTTTCCAACGATCGTTTTCAGTTTTTATGGGATGAATGTGGATTTACCGCTGCAAAAAAGCCCGCACGCCTTTTGGATTTCAATCACAGTAGCATGTGTTTTATCTACCTTAACGGCGTTAATTTTTTGGAAAAAGAAATACTTTTAACGTAATACATGTAAAATGTAGGAGGCTCTGGAGTAAATCTTCAGGGTCTTTTTTAATGGAATCGAAAAATTTCCCAACTTTTCTAGGTATTTTCTCATTTACATATTCTGAATATTCTAAATAGAATAGAGAAACAGGTCCAAGCCTGGAGTTGATAAAGTAGGGGAGAATGTGGATGAAAAAGAGAAAAGTGGCAGGAGTGTCAGTACTTAGCTTTGTAATGGGGGTATCCATGTTTGCAACAGGTGCCTTCGGTCAGCAGCCAAAGAGCCAGGATGAGCCTATTCGGGTCATCATTCAAGGCCCATCCGCTGATAAGGCACAGGCAAAGAAAAATGTTGGAGTTCGTTGGGATTTTGGGCCAGAGGGTTTTACAACCACGGTTAACAGCAAGCAATACCAAGCACTATTGAAAAATAAAAACTTAACGATTGAAAAGGTTGAAGAAGTCCAGTTGGCACCGAACAAAGAGGCTGCCGCTAAACCAGGCAGTTCTGCCAATTCTGGTCCAAGTGATCGAACACCGTGGGGAATTCAAGCCATATATAACGATGCTGCTATTCAGTCAACCTCTGGAGGCGCTGGAATTAAGGTGGCTGTCCTAGATACGGGTGCTAATACAAGTCACGCAGATCTAACAAATAGAGTCGAACAATGTAAGGATTTTACACAGAATAAATCACCGCTTATTGAGGGCAGCTGTTCAGATGGAAATGGTCACGGTACGCATGTAGCAGGTACAGTACTTGCAGACGGCGGAACAGGCCAGGGGATATATGGAGTGGCACCAGAGGCTGATCTATGGGCATATAAAGTATTAAATAATCGGGGGTCTGGATATTCAGATGATATTGCTTCTGCCATTCGTAAAGCTGCAGATGAGGCAGCTAGGACCAGTTCAAAAGTAATTATCTCCATGTCATTAGGTTCTAGTGTAAAGGACACCCTGATTTCAAATGCGGTTGATTATGCTTATGGTAAAGGGGTATTAGTAATTGCAGCCGCTGGAAATGATGGCCCTTCAAGCAATACCATTGGGTATCCAGGTGCACTAGTCAATGCTGTAGCGGTAGCAGCATTGGAAGATGTTCAGCAAAACGGTACATATCGTGTAGCTGATTTCTCTTCTCGAGGCAATCCTGCAACGGATGGTGATTATGTCATTCAAGAACGCGATGTAGAAGTTTCTGCTCCTGGTAGAGCAATCGAATCTACATGGCATGATGGTTCTTACAATACCATTAGCGGAACTTCAATGGCTACACCTCATGTATCAGGATTAGCAGCCAAGATTTGGGCCGAAAATCCTTCGATGTCACACACACAGCTTCGTAAAGAGCTTCAGGACAGAGCAAAACTTTATGATATTAATGGTGGAACAGGTGCAGCCGTTGGCGACGATTATGCATCTGGCTATGGTTTCCCAAGGGTACGATAATAGGAAAAATGCCATCTGTTTATCGCGAACAGATGGCTTTTTCTATGCAATCTAACAATTTTTTAAATAGTCTGAACAAATAGGTGGAAGAGGTGGCTTAGTTGGTATAAAATGATAGGAAAAGGAAGAGCTTCTAAAGGTGGTTATGTTATGGAATTTGGTCCATTAGTTAAATACTACAGAACCCAAAAAGGGATCACGCAAAAAGAACTTGCTGCTGGAATTTGCTCTATTCCCCATTTAAGTAAAATAGAAAATAACTCAAAAGACGCAAATGAAGAGACGATCTCCTTATTGCTTGGGAGGCTGGAAGTAAGCTTTGAAGAAATGGAGGAAAAAGAGGAGTTAATTAAAACCTTATTAAGAGATTTTGGTGATAAAATTAACTTTTATTTACGAGAAGAAATAGAAGATATCTATCAAAAACTTAAGAAGATTGAACATGTTGTCCCTTTTTCTGCACATATGTATTTATATGAATTATATAAATATCGCTATCTATTATTCAAGGGATTACTTTCAGAGGCTGAGGCACAAAGAGATTTATTACATAAGCAAAAGAAAAATTTTTCCCAACATGAAAGGTATTTATTCCATTATTATAATGCAGTATTCTTATTATATAAGGGTCACTATAAAAAAGCAGATAAAATTTTCGATGAATTATTTATAGAAAACAACAATGAACCAACGAATGGAGAATTCTTATATCACTGGACTTTTGTAAAGAGTTCACTCGATCAACCTGGACATGCCATACACTTTGGAAGGTTAGCACTGCAAATCTTTATGAATCAGCATAATTTTTATCGAATTCTTCATACGCTAATGCTGCTGGGGATTAACTATACGAATTCAAAAATATATGAGGAAGCACAGGTTTGTTTTAACCACTTAATCCGAAATGCTGAATTGTTAAAGGAAGAAAGAATGCTTCCGCAAATCTATCATAATATGGGTTATTTGCAGGACAAAATGAACAACGTGAAAGAAGCATTAACCTATTATGAAAAAAGTTTATCTTTACAGCCACTAAAAAATCAAAACTATCTTGTAACTTTATATGGAATTGGTGAAATCAATTACAAATTATCAGACATGGAGAAAGCTAAGGAATATTTTCTTCAGGTAAAAGATCTTTCAAAAGAAACTGGCATAAAAAAGCAGGGTCTTTTAGCTGATTTTTACTTAATTCATATGGATTCCCCTGAAAAGGCAATGAAATATTTAGAAGTCAAGGTAATCCCCTATTTAGAGGGATCGAAAGAACATAAAGAGGAATTAATCCGTTATTACAAGCTCCTTTCTGAGCACTATAATCAACAGGGGAAATATATGCAGGCTGTAAATTATCTATCCAAAATTACTTGAGGAGGAAGAAAATGAATAAGGTTATAATAATATTATTTTCACTCTCATTACTAGTTCTTGCAACACCTATAAATGATGCTAACAGTCAAAATACATCATATGATGTTGCAAAGGCTTATTCAGAAGCACAAGCAGATCCCATTTATCCGCCAATAGGGTAATCATAAAAGCCATCTCGACAGTTGTCTGCTGTCGAGATTTTTTTATTTTCTTCATAACGTAATTAAAACTATAAATAAAGGGAAAAGTAGTTTATATGTGTTTAACAAGGAGGAAAAGAATATGAAATCATTTATTGTTGGTTTTCATCAAGAAGACAATGTGGATTCTATGCAGATTCAAAAACTAAGCCAGGAAGACTTTGAAAAAGCAACAGAAGGAGGTACAAGACATCTTTTTGAATTAGATACGAACATTGGCTTTTTTGTCTTTTTCGACGCTGAAGATGCCGATGGTGATGTGTCATACATGGTGCTTCAATATGATGATCCAACGGGAGAGGATGGCAGTGAAGATCCGGTGGGCTGTTATTCCTTCCAATTGAAGGATTTTTATGAATTTACAGCTCTTTATCTAAATGATCTTGAATTTAATGAAGAAGTCAGTGAAGAGGAAGAAGAATATGGTCCGATTCACCATCTTGCTCATCTTCTATTTCATATTGTTGAAGAAGGAAAAGATTTAGAGGTATAAACAAAACCCCCTCACGAAGGGGGTCTTATTATGATAATTAGGCTTTTAATACATCATGGTCAACATAACGCTCGCCGTTCAATTCGCTGATCACATTGATCGCCACTTTCGCTCCGTCACCAGCAGTAATAATGGTATGTACACTGACACCAGCCGCCGTTCCTGCTGCCCAAATACCCTCTACACTCGTTTTTCCTTCTGGAGTTACATCAAAAATCGCTTTGACTCTTGGCTCCTTACCAGGCTTAGTTGCGATACCTGCCTTTTCAGCAAGGTCAACAAGGAATCCAGTGGCAACTATCACATGCTTAGCTTCATGTTCTCCGTTGTCTGTTTCGACCTTAAAACCACCGTCAACTTTAGTAATGTTGGAAACAGTAGCTTGGACAATTTCGCCGCCAAATTTAGTTACCTGCTGCTTACCAATTTCAATGAGGTCCGGTCCGGAGATTTCTGCTATACCATAATGATTTTCCATCCATGCTCGCTTTGTAGCACTTTTATCATTATCGATCACCAATGTTTTCTTTCCTGCTTTCGCTGTAAATAAAGCAGCACTCGCACCTGCAGGTCCAGCACCAATCACAACAACATCTAACATGTAAAAACCTCCATTCAAAAAATTACATACAAAAAAAGTGTAACCTAAGGAATTGGAAAAGTAAAAATCACTGCTCAGTACGTAAAAAAGAACCATCAAAACTAACGATGGTTCTAGTCCATTACTGCTCTTTTCCTTTTAAGTACTGCTGGCTGCGGTTCATTTCTGGTTTTCGAACTTGCATGAAGTAGTAAAGAAGTGCTCCAATAAGAATGTAGAAAGAACATAAGAAGTACAAAGAGCTAAAATCCATTTTTGCTGCAATTAACCCCACCAAGAATGAGCCGAGTGCAATACCAATATCATAGATTGATAGGAAGGTAGCGGTAGCTAAACCGCGTTTTCTAGGTGCAGCGTTTTGAATGGCAATTGTTTGGAAGGTTGGAAAAAGAGTACCCCATCCTAAACCAATCATTCCGGCAGAAACGAGAAACATAATCGCTCCGCTGCTTTGACTTAAGACAAACATACCAAAGGCAAACAAGACGATGGATGGGAAAACAATCACATTAGGACCATATTGATCCAGCCATCTTCCTGTAAAAGGTCTAGACATTAATAAAATAATCGCATAGACCACAAAGAATAGGCTTGAAACTTCGGGAACATGAATTTCATTTGCATAAACAGATACGAAGGAAAGCAGGGCAGCATATACAATGGCTAGAAAACCGCCGACAATGGCAATCGATACTGCTGAAGGTTCAATAAAGCTTTTCAATGAGAAAGCCGGAGCAATAACCTTTCGATTAGATTCCTCGTTTTTTGATAATTTGACGGTAAGACCAGTGATTAGCGCTCCAATGGCGACAATGACAGTCAGGATAAACATTGTTTTAGCTCCCCACTGTTGGATGGCTGTTAAACCTACAAACGGTCCTAAGACCATCGCCATGTTTGTCGACATTACAAAGTATCCCATTCCTTCCCCTCTGCGTGAGCTGGGGATAAGGTCTGCAACAATCGCACCTACTGCGGTCGTGGCCATTCCAAAGCCTACTCCGTGTAATAAACGAATGATCAGAAAGCCTGTTACCGTTTTTGGGAAGAAATATAAAAGCGAAGCGGCTGCGAAAATGATTAGAGCCGTTAATAACACTTTCTTATTGCTGCCACGTTCAAGCCATTGACCTGCAAGTGGTCTTGATATGATGGCTGAAAGCAAGAATACAGTTGTCATTAACCCCGCCTGTGAAGCATTACTGTCAAATTCCTGTAAGGAAAAAATAGGCAAAGTTACGAGCAGAATATAGAAAGTTAAAAATAGGAAAAAGTTACTTAAGGAAATATTAATGAAATCCTTCGTCCATAATTTAGGTTTGTTCATTTTTTTTACGCTCCTTTTACAAAAGCTGTTTTAACCAAACGCTTTGTAATGTTAATAATTCTTGTTGTGAGGATTCCGGAAGATTCTTTAATAATGCCTGATTGCACTCCGCAACAGCCTGTTCCCAGACGGGAAATTCCTTTACTGCTTCCTCTGTCAATTGGATAAATTTTTCACGTTTGTCCTTGCCTGGTATTTGTCTTACATACCCTTGTTTAACAAGACGTTGAATCGTCCGGGTCATGGGAGGAGCTTCAACAAATAAATACTCAGAGAGTTCTTTTTGGGTTAGTGAGCCTTTTGTATGTAAAACAAAAAGGACAGACCACTGAGCACTATATAATCCAAAAGGTTTTAGAGCTTCATTTAGTTTATTGGTTAGTTGTCGGGAAAGTTGATGTAGAGTATGAAATAATGCGTGGTTGGTCAAATAAATTCACTCCAAAGTTAATAAATTCATATTAGTTACCTAGGTAAATATATCGTTTTAGGAGGGAAATGTCAAGGAATGCTCCATATACTGGCAGTTGGTGAGTAAATCAGAAAATCCATTTTTGGACCTCTTAATCCATTGGACACGAAAATGCTTACCAATTAAACGAAGTGTAATTAGTATTTTATTTTTCTTAATGGGGGGATATACTCTATATCGTAAACTTAGTTTATTGGATATACAAAGTTAAAGTAGGATGTTATAATGAATCCAAAAAATAAGGTAAGTCTTTTTTATTTTTTTTGTGAAGGCGGTTTCAAATTAAAGATGAGACATTATTTGTTTTTAACCATTGAGAAGATGGAAATTGGAATTGGAGGCATTCAACTATGAAAAGAATGTTTATGATTGGAAATGCACATCTCGATCCCGTATGGCTTTGGCGCTGGCAGGAAGGTTTTCAAGAAGTGAAGGCGACATTTCGTTCAGCACTCGACCGTCTAACTGAATATGAGATATTTATTTTTACATCAAGTTCTGCTGCATATTATGAATGGATTGAAAAAAACGATTCAAAAATGTTTCAAGAAATCAAGCAAAGAATTCAAGAGGGCAGATGGATTATTTGTGGCGGCTGGTGGATTCAGCCGGATTGCAATATTCCAAGTGGTGAATCATTTGTCCGTCAAGGGCTGATCGGCCAGAACTATTTTAAAGAAAAGTTTGGGGTTACTGCGACTGTTGGCTACAATGTTGACAGCTTTGGTCATAATGGAATGCTACCGCAAATATTAAAGAAATCCGGAATGGATTCTTATGTATTTATGAGACCGGGGCCAGAGGAAAAAGGGCTGCCGGGCCGGTTGTTTTTATGGGAATCAAAAGATGGTTCACGTGTAAAAGCGTTCCGTATTCCCTTTGAATATTGCACCTTTGACCATCTAGAAAATCACATCATGCATTGTAAAAATGAACTTAAGCATTCTTTCAACCATCTTATGTGCTTTTATGGTGTTGGTAATCATGGAGGCGGGCCGACAAAGGAAAATATCGAGATTATTGAAAAACTAAACCAAACGATGGAAGATACTAATCTTATTCTTAGTTCACCAAATGAATTTTTTGACCATGTAGAGGGTTTTAAGGAAACTCTCCCGGTTGTCCATGATGATCTGCTCCATCATGCGATTGGTTGTTATTCTGTTCATTCCGAAGTAAAAAAGCTAAATCGCTATTCTGAAAATCTTACCTTAATGGCTGAGAAGTTTTCCTCGGTTGCCAACTGGACGACAGGTCAACCGTATCCAGAAGACATGAATCAGGCTTGGAAGGGAATCTTATTTAACCAATTCCACGATATTTTAGCGGGGACAAGCATTTCAGAAGCATATGATGATGCTAGAGATTTATTTGGCGAGTCGATCAGTATTGCATCAAGAAATATGAATTACGCCCTACAATCGTTAAGTTGGAATATAGATATCGAAGAAGAAAAAGACATGAAACCAATGGTCATCTTTAATCCTCATTCATGGCCGGTAAAGGTAAATGTTGAAATTGAGTATGGGCTGTTTGTGAATTATTTATTGCCTGAAGAATTCATTATTGAAGATGTTCATGGAAATGAAATGCCGTACCAAATCATTGATTCTGTTGCGAAAATACCGAATCGAAAAAGAGCTGCCTTTTTGGCTGAGCTTCCGCCATTAGGATATAGCACGTAT
This sequence comes from Bacillus sp. CZDM1, assembly GCF_055502545.1. NCBI lineage: Bacteria > Bacillati > Bacillota > Bacilli > Caryophanales > Bacillaceae > Bacillus > Bacillus sp. CZDM1. The sequence continues at coordinate 301,746 of NZ_JBUESO010000005.1, forward strand.
AAACTTCGTGCGGTTAAGCCGACAAAAGAGTTTGAATCTGTAAAAGTAACCGATCACGAAATGGAAAACGACCGCTTCAAGCTTGTGATTGATAAAGAATCTGGTGGAATCAGCAGTTTATTTGATAAAGAGATGGAAATCGAAGTGTTCAAAAGTGATGCTGCTATCCCTTATGTCATGAATGATTCTTCCGATTCATGGGGACATGGGAAACTTCGCTTTGATGAAATCGCCGGTGTCTTCAAGCCAATCCGGATTAAAAAGCTGGAAGAAGGTCCGGTAAAAGGAGTTATCCGGGTAACGTCTAAGTTTCAATCATCCACTATTGTCCAGGACTTTATCATGTACAAAGAGTTGAATAAGATTGAAGTGAAAGTGAAAGTAAATTGGCAAGAAAGTTACCAAACGTTAAAACTCAAGTTTCCAGTAAGTTTTAATCAACGGCATGCAACTTCTGAGATTCCTTTTGGGCATGCATCAAGGGAGGCAAACGGAGATGAAAAGCCAATGCAAAATTGGATTGATGTAACAGGCACGATTAGCAAACAAAGGAAAGATATATATGGTTTAAGTCTTCTTAATGACGGCAAATATGGTGTCGATGTAAGTGGAAATAGTATCAATTTAACGGTTCTAAGAAGCCCAATTTATGCCCATCATGCTCCATTCGTACCAGATCCGGACGAGGATTATCCGATTATTGATCAAGGGATTCAAACCTTTACCTACCAATTGCTGCCACATGAAAATAGCTGGCAAGAAGCCGGAAGTGTTAAGCATGCATTAGAACTGAATCAAAAGCCGCAGCTCATTGTGGAAACCTATCATAAAGGTTCTTTAGCACAAGAAGATTCATTTATTGAGATTGACCAGCACAATATTATTCTTTCTGCTTTAAAAAAGGCTGAAAATCATGATGATTTAATTATTCGTCTTTATGAAGCCCATAACCAAGAAACTGTAGTCAACGTGGATTTGAAGAATTGGGGCAGGAAGATTAAGCTGAAATTTGGACCATCTGAAATTAAAACGTTATCTATCCCGAAAAAACCCGAGGAGCCAATCAAGGAAACGAACTTAATCGAAGATCTTGAGAAATCTTTGGTGACTGTGTGAAGAACTACTCTCTGTTAGATTAATAGGTTTAAAAGCAAGGAAATGAAATATGTAACTAAAGTCCAGTGGGGAGAGACTGATATGGTAGAAAATATAGTAGAATTAGGCAGAGAAAAAGCTGAAAAAATATTACTGAAAAATGGTGGAGAGCTTGGACTGCTTGGCTCAAGTACCGCCTATCAACAGGTTTGGGCAAGGGATAGTATGATTTGTGGACTGGGCCTTCTTGTCTGTCAGGATGATATCGGCCCGAGCATTCATCGCTGTTCATTGGAAACCTTGGGACGATTTCAAAGTGAACTAGGAAAGATCCCCCATAATGTTGGTTTTCCGAATGTAGCTGATCCTGCGTTAATCGCCCATGGCGGGAAGCTCGATGATGAGAGTGTAAAAGGACAAGCTGTTGAGGATTCGATTCATGCAGGCTGTGTGGATGGAAACCTTTGGTATATCATAGGCCATTACTCATATTTTATGGAAACGAGGGACAAGGAATTTTTAGAAAAATGGTGGGGCAATTTAGAAAAAGCATTGCTTTGGTTACGCTACCAAGATTCAAATGAGTGCGGCTTATTAGAGGTCCATGAAGCGATGGACTGGGCGGATTTATTTGCAAACCGATACAATGTCCTTTTCGATAATGTATTATATGCTGCAGCCTGGAAGTGTATGGGCCATATGGCAGAAGCATTAAGCCTTCCTTCCAGTTATTATTATGAAAATGCAAGAGATGTTAAAGAGAAGATTAATATTCTATTGTGGATTACGCCAGAAAATCAGGAAAAAATGGACTGGGTTAAAAAGGAGCGTAAAGAATGGCTTTATCCCATTAAGCGGGTGGAAACAGAACTTGTGGAAAGACCATTTTATCTTCCATATATGGGATTTCGTGATTATGCAGACCGGTTTGATACGCTAGGTAATTTGTTAGCAATCGTTTTTGGGATTGCGGATGAAGAAAAGGCTAATAAAATCCTCGATTATATCCAGGGGTGTGGAATCAATGAACCTTTTCCGGTACAAGCCTTATATCCTGCTATTCGCGAGGGTGAAAAGGATTGGCGCGACTATTATCGGGTTCGCAATCTTAATTTGCCACACCATTATCATAATGGTGGCTCATGGCCTTTCATTGGCGGTATCTATGTCGCTGCACTTATTCAAGCGAAAAGATTTGAAGAAGCTGAGTTTCAACTAGGAAAACTGGCAAGCATGAATAAAGCAGGTAAGAAAGCTGAGTGGGAATTTAATGAATGGTTCCATGGTCAATCAGGGCGTCCGATGGGATTTGCAGGACAATCGTGGTCAGCCGCGATGTATTTGTTTGCGGAGAATGCGGTAAAAAATCAAAAGGTAAACATTTTTAATCATGAGGATGAATGGAAGTAATTTCGGCAATAATCGAACCTTATCGGATATATTTTAATAGAAAGTCGAATAATTGTTTGACAGAAGTATAAAGATACCATAAAATTTAAATATACAAATAATTCTTACACCAAACTAGGAACGTTCCTAGTTTTCCTGGTTTTCCCAGTAGGATGCGTACAATATCCTGCTGGGTTACCAAATTAACGATAGCATTAAGGGTTGTAAAAAAATTTTTTTGTTAATTGAAAACGGTTTCTATTCTTTTGGTAGTAGGAACTCTATTCTTTCGTAAAGTGAATTTTCCTAAAAAGTGAGCATTATTCTACTAGGATTGAGGAACGTAGTTGAGCAACAGCGTTTAATTAAAGGAATGATTTGGTTTTATCTATTTTGGGAACGTTCCTATTTATGAAAAGAAAAATATTAAACTAAAGGAGAGGAGGGCAATAATGAATCCTACAATCAAAGATGTGGCTAAACTTGCCAATACATCAAAAAGCACTGTCTCTCGTTATTTGAATGGTTTACCAGTAAAAAAGGAAACAGAAGAGGCTTTAAAAAAGGCGATAAAGGAATTGAACTATCACCGTAATGAAAATGCTAGAAGGTTAGTTAGAAGTAAAACACAAACCATTGGTATTGTGGTTGACAGTATTACGAACACTTTTTATCCATCCATATTCAGAGGAATTGAAGAGGTAGCGAAGGAAAAAGGTTTTAATTGTGTGTTCTACAGTATGACCTCAAATAAATATAAGGAGTCTTATTTTCAAAATTTATTTTTTGAAGGACATGTTGATGGAATCATTATGATTAGCTTCAGAAAAAGAGACAAACAAGAATTAGTTGAAATAGCAGAAGCTGGTTTCCCAGTTGTCGTTTTTGGAGATTCTGCTGGTGTTCCGAATGTCATTTCGGTAGATGTAGATAATTATTACGGTATTGCTGAACTTGTTCGCTACCTTCATCGTATTGGACACCAAAAAATCGCCTATATTTCAGGGCCAGAGGATGCTGCGGCCACAAATTGCCGCTTAGCAGGTTATCTTGAAACAATCGGACAACTAGGATTAGAAGTCAATCCAAGCTGGATTGTTACTACTGACTGGTCGAATGAGGGTGGTTATCATGCGATGAATCAGTTACTAGCTGACGGAGATTTCACTGCGGTTGTTGCTTCCAATGATGAAACAGCAATTGGGGCATTAAGAGCGTTTCAAGAGCGAGGATATCATGTTCCCACTAATTTTTCGATAACGGGTTTTGACGACATCACTTTGGCGAGCTGGGTATATCCATCATTAACGACAGTAAAACAGCCATTTATGCAAATGGGCATGAAAGCAGCAACGGAATTATTTAGCAGGATGGAAACTGGAGAAGAGTACCCAGCAAAACGCCATCTTTTAAAACCTGAATTAATTATCCGTGACTCATGCAGGAAAATATCTGAGCCGATTTCTAACTTAAAATAAGTCGAGTTCCTAGATTAATAGACTTTACTCAAATGACATTGAAAAATCCAAAGAAAAATAGGAAAAGGTGGACAAAAAAGTTTAAAAGGCTGTGAAAACATGAGAAGTTCTTCTATTAATAAATCAAAATATGGATTCTATTTTGTGCTGCCATACTTCATTACATTTCTTATTTTTGGTTTAGTGCCTATTATCTTCTCGCTTTATTTAAGCTTTACGAAGTGGGATGGGTTTTCAGACCCCGTGTTTGTAGGATTAGATAATTATTCACGATTACTCCAAGATATATTCTTTTTTAAAGCGATAGGAAACACATTAATCATCTGGATTTTATCAATCGTTCCCCAATTGTTACTTGCATTAGCGTTAGCCATGATCCTGAACGAAAAGTTTATTAAAGGGAAGCATTTCTTTCGCGCTGTGTTCTATTTCCCTAATATCGTTACACCTGTCACACTAGGGGTTTTGTTCAGCTTAATGTTTGATTGGCAAACAGGGAGTGTTAATAAATTTTTGATGGGAATTGGGCTTATTGATGATCCAGTAAACTGGTTTAACAGCCCTTGGCTTTCAAGGTTTATTGTAGCAGGAGTGATTATGTGGCAATACTTTGGATTCAATATGCTAGTCTTTATCGCTGGTCTTCAATCGATCTCTGAAGAGTTGTATGAGGCAGCTAGAGTTGATGGAGCTTCGAAATGGGATATTGCGACTAAAATAACATTGCCTTTATTAAAACCAGTTCTATTATTTACATTTATTACTTCCGTTATCGGTGGTCTTCAATTGTTTGATGCGCCGTTGATGCTCGGAAATGGACCGGATAATTCGACACTGACGATGGTGATGTACTTATTCCAAACGGCTTTCCAGCGCTTTGATTATAGTTATGGAGCAGCGATTGCATATGCAATCTTTATCATTATCTTGTTCTTCTCAATAATTACAATGAAGTTTTCGAAAATGAACAAAGTTGAACAGTAAAATATCTTTTTACTTTAGAAAAGTAGGAGACTTTCAGCTTGGAATGAAAGGGGATCCTTATGAAAGCTAATGATAGTATTGTAGAAAAAAATATTTCCTTTAGCAAAAGGAAATCAAAAAAAGAGTTTAATGCAAAAATATTCTTAGGTAAATTTGCAGTATACTTCTTGCTGATTGCAGTTGCCTTCACCTGTCTGCTGCCTTTTTACAGTATGATGGTCACTTCTTCTCACGCAAATTCAGATATTGCAAGGAAGCTGCTGCTCGTTCCTGGCGGTGAGTTTATCGAGAACTATAAACGTTTAATTGATACCGTGCCAATTTGGAGAGGCTTTGTAAATACCGTGTTTATTACTGTTACTTCAACTGTATTGAACTTATATTTCTCCGCTTTAGCAGGTTATGGTTTTTCAAAATATAACTTCAAATATAAGAATATTCTTTTCCTTGCTGTGTTAGGGACGATGATGATTCCGGGGCAGTTAGGTATTATTGGTTTTTTCAAGTTGATGGATAGCTTCCAAATGTTAAACACCTATTGGCCGCTCATTCTTCCATCGATTTCAAATGCATTTGGTATCTTCTTTATGAAGCAAATGTGTGATTCTAGTATCCCAACAGAAATTCTAGAATCAGGTAGAATCGATGGCTGCGGGGAGTTAAAAATTTTCCACCGTTTAGTATTGCCATTGCTAATGCCATCGCTCGCAACATTGGGAATCTTTTCATTTATTGGAAAGTGGAACGATTTCTTAACACCAATGATTGTTCTGTTCGATAATGAACTGCAGCCGCTGCCTGTCATGATTGCAATGGTAAAATCACAATTCTCAACAGACTTTGGAGCCATGTATGTAGGAATTGTTATATCAGTTATTCCAATCTTAATCTTCTTCTCGATTGTTTCTAAGAAAATTATCAGCGGAGTTACAGCAGGAGCATTAAAAGGGTAATCCTTCTTAAACTAATGGGGGTGATGTGAAAAATACATAAATTAAAAACTTCAGTGAAAGGATGAACCATCCATCACTGAAGAATATAGAACTTATCAAACTCGATTAAGTGTGAAAGAATTGACGGTCTTAGGCACTAAAAGAGAACGATAAGAAAAACAATAGACGTTAATTATACCAAAAAAGGGGCTGTACATCTATATGAAAAAGTGGCTTTCAATCCTATTAGCTTCTGTTCTTGTTCTAGCATTATTTGCAGGATGTTCTAACAATGAAAATACAAATGCATCTGATGATAAAAAAGGTGATAGCAATAAAGTAGAAGGTAAATTAACAATCTGGACATTCTTTGGACAAGTTGAAGATATGGCCAAAGAATTTGAGAAAAAGTATCCAGATGCAGAGGTTGAAGTGAAAATCTTCCCTGGCGATCAATATCAAACAAAGCTTCTAAATGTGCTTCAGTCAGGTAAAGGTGTACCCGATATTTTTGACTTAGAAAGAGCCTATATTGACAAGTTTATTAATTCTAAGTATGCAGCGAACCTATCTGATATGGGTGCTGAAGATCTTGTTAAAGATTACGTTCCGTATGTAGAAGCATTAGGCAGAGATAGTAAGGGTGATGTACGAGCGATTTCTGACCACTCTTCACCAGGTGGATTCTGGTATATCAAAGAAAATGCTAAAAAATATTTAGGAACTGACAACCCAGATGAAATCAGTGCCATGGTAGATTCATGGGATAAAGTTATTGAATTAGGTAAGAAAGTGAATAAAGACAGTAATGGACAGGTTCATTTAATTTCTCATTTTGGTGATGTATACAATGTTGAAGCCTATCACGCCAAGCCTTGGGTGAAGGATGGAAAATTAACGATCGCTGATAGCTGGAAAGAGAATTATGAAATTCAAAAAGAAATCTTTAATAATGACGTTGATGCAAAGCTTGAATTTTTCTCAGCAGGCTGGGGAAATGCCATCAATGATGGAAGTGTTGTATTAAATGCAATGCCAGCTTGGGCAGGCTTCATGGTTGATAACAAAGATGATAGCGCAAAAGATAAATACGGCGTGGCGAAAACTCCAAAAGGATTCTACATGGGTGGGACATACCGTTCAATCTATGAAAAGTCAGAAAATAAAGAGTTAGCATATAAGTTTATTGAATTCATTGCAGGTGAAGAATGGCAGCAGCACAACCTAGAAGCAACAGGAAATATGCCAGGATTATTAACTGTTTATGAAAAGAACTTAGAAACATTCAAAACTCCAATGTTTGGTGAGCAAAATATTTTAAAGCCATATTACGAAATGGTGAAGGAAATTCCTGGAACTAAATCAGACAAGTATGGTGAAGAAGTGTTAAGTAAGTGGAGAAAAGTAGCAGGACAGGGAATCAAAGATAATGCTGATATTAATGAAGTGATTAAAAACTTCAAAAAAGAAGTACAGAACTCATTCCCTGAACTTAAGGTTGATTAATTAGCAAGTTGTAAGAGTTAAGGATGGCTTAATGTATTCTTTTAAGTCATCCTTTCATCTTTGAGAGGAGCAGTATAATGAGTAGTATCCATGAAGAAATTAACAAAATTCGCATTATCGATGGCCATGAACACATTGATCCGGTGGAAATTCGAAAAAAAAATAAAGTGGATTTTTTTGGTCTTCTTCATTATTTAGAGTCAGACTTAATAACGGCTGGAATGAAACGCGGTATCTTAAGCAATAATTCACCATTAAGTGTTGAAGAGAAAGCTGAACAATTTTTAACCTACTATCAAAAAACAAAAAATACAACTTATGCACGTACTTTAAATACAGCTGTACAGGACTTATATGGAATGGAAGAATGGTCTGTTAATAGCATATTATCCTTAAATGAAAAGGTAAGAGGTGCTACAAATGATGATCATTGGTATCCGAAAGTGTTAAAGGAAAAGTCGGGTATTGATTTGGCTATTACACTAGCTTATACGACGAATGTTGATTTTTCTCTTTTTCGTCCAGTCATGTTCTTGGACTACGCATATAAATTGAGAACAATTAAGGATATACAGGTAATTGAAAGGCATTCAGGAGTGAATGTTCATACATTCCAGGATTATCTTCATGCTGTTGATGCCTTATTAAATAAATTTGTCTCTGAAGGGATGGTTGCGACAAAGCTCGGACATGCCTACTGGAGAACGCTTAAATCGTCGAAACCAACATTATATGAAGCGGAAAAATGTTTTAATCGCTTGCTTTCTTCGTTTTTAGACGAGCCAATGTCGCAGCAGGAAGCGATTGTTTTACAAGATTACTTGATTCATCATATTATCCAAGGATCAATAAAACATGATTTACCGATTCAGATTCATACAGGACATCATGAAACCAGTGTTTCGGGGAATGGCAATATTATTACAAACTCAAATGTTACCGATTTAATTCCACTATTACTTGCTTATCCTGATGCAAAATTTGTTTTGTTACATTGCGGTATTCCATACCACCAAGAATATTTGAACATTGTGAAAAACTATCCGAATGTATATGCAGACTTTACATGGGTTTATATCCTTTCTCCTACAATTGCGAAACAAATATTGCATCAAATGATTGAAATGGTTCCGCAAACAAAGATCTTTGGTTTTGGAGGAGATTACAATTTTATTGAAGGAACCTATGCTCATCAGAAGCTCGCCCGTAAGATTGTAGGAGACGTTTTAGTCGAAAAAGTACAAGACCAAATGTTAACAGAAAGTGAAGCGGTTGAATTTGCACAGCGAATTTTTAGAGATAACCTGCTAGAATTTTACAAACTAAAGGTGTGATTTCCTTGAGTACTATTATTAACCTTCATCATAATGAAATTGAAGTGTATTCATCAGAACGAAAGAGCAATAATGCTTTTCTAAAACTGTTATCACTGCTTGAAATATATAACGGTGAACAGACAGTAGAGGATATCCAAATAACAGAAGTTAATCAGGTGGATGACAGCTTCCACGTGTCGGGCGAAGGGGAGTTATTCTCTGTTCAATCTGAGTGGAAACCTGACCAAGATGGCAGTCATTATATACAGGTTGACTTAAACGTTCGCTACAAGCAGGAGGTTTCAGGTGATTTTGGATTACAGTTTAAAGCCGAATTAGCAGGAAACGGAAAGCCGACTTGGATGATTCCCGGTGCCTTTTACAAAGAGAATCGTTTTGAGCATAATTCCAGGCAATACCCAAGATATGATTACCGTGATGGCAATCATGAAGAAATGGTATCTGATCACTGGTCCTTTCGAGCAGACCGTGCGGCACTTCCAGCCATTTTTGCTTGGAATGATGAGATGTGCGGTGCTTTTTGTGTAGAGGAAATGTCTGCACTTGGGTTGACAGGTTTAGGGTTTAAAGGAAATGAATCTGAAACTTCCATTTGGGTGAATTTTCCTTATAAAGAGGAACCGGTCACATTTGTTGGGCAGCCAATTCCTGAGCCAAAGGATATTTCTTTATATACCTTTAAACCAGGTGAAAGTGTCACTTTGCGAGTGAAAATCTATACAGGCTCAGCTGATTTACATTCCTATGATCCTTTCGTGCGTGAAATCTATAAGCAGCATCAGCAAGAGTATGCATTAAATCCGTGGATTGGACTTGAAGAAGCAGCAGAATTAACCGCACATGGCTTATATCGCTGGCATTATATGCCTGAACATAGGATTCTAGCAGAAACTGCTGCCTTTGACCGTGAGTTTAATAACAATGTAAAAGGAATGGGAGACCGCCCCCATATGCATGTCGGCTGGGTCAGCGGGGCACCGTACGCCTACGCATTACTAACATATGGAAGAAAAAATGGGATAGGGCAATATGTGGATGCCGCAATCGATGTTATAAATAATATTGCATCGGCACTCGCCCCGAGTGGTACGTTTTGGGCGTCATGGGTGCTCGGAAAAGGCTGGGGAACTGGCTGGAATCCGAAAAACACTTGGCTGCAGGCAAGAACGGTTTCTGAGGCAGCCTTGTTTATGGTTCGTGCCCTTTCCTTTGAGAAACAGTTAGGATATAGCCACCCTGATTGGGAAAAGGCTGTAACCTCTAATTTGAATTTTGCTGTAGAACGCCAGCGTCCTGATGGAAATTTCGGTTCTTATTACCACTGTGAAACGGGAGAGGTCGAAGAGTGGGACGGTGCAGGAGGTATTTTATGGATTGCCTCTTTATTAGAAGGAAGTACATTTTTTCAAAAAGAAATATATCGTGCTGCAGCAGAAAAGGCAGGCCATTATTATGAGAGATTTGTGGTAGACGAATACATCTATGGAGCGCCAGAAGATGTCCATTTAACACCAACATCTGAAGATGCTTATAATGCCGTGGTCGCATATGTATTACTCTATGAAAGTGATAAAAATGAAAAATGGTTAGTGCTTGCAAAATCTGCAGCAGATTGGTTAATGACTTTCCGTTGGACTTACAATCTAGCATTTCCAGAGCATACATTGCTGAATCAGTACGACTTCCGCTCTCGTGGTGCTGACCAAGCATCGCCGTCTAATCAGCATTTACATAATTATGGACTGTTTTGTGTGCCAGAAATGCTGCGTTTATGGAAATATAGTGATGATTCCTATTACTTGGACCGAACACGAGATCATATCGCTTGTTTCTTGCAATTTATTGCGAGAAAAGATGGTGATTTTAACGCCTATAAAGGAATGGTCACTGAGCGTTTTTATAATACGAATTGCTTTCAGCCGAAGGGAATGATGTTAACACTATCTCATTCCTGGTGTGTTGGTCTAGTGCTCTATGCTGCCCAGGAAGCATTAACTTTTAATAGCGATTTGAAGCTATCTTAATTGAAAATTCAATTAGCCATCCTGGTCAGCCATGATGGTTAGTTGAGTTTACTAATATCGGCAGTAGCTATCTTACTATCAAATTGGAGGGATGAAGAGATGAAAAAGAAGCTTGCGATTATCCATACGACTCCAGTCACCATTGAGCCGTTAAAGGATTTAGCCCAGAAAATGATTGGAGAATGCGAGATTGTCAATTTAGTAGATGACTCCATCCTCCCGCAGCTAAGTAAAAATGGCGGGAATATCAATGAAATTGCTGAACGCTGGGAAAGTTATGCCAGGGTTGCACATGGGCAGGGGGCTGATTGTATATTGAATGCCTGTTCTTCAATAGGAGAACTTGTTTCCTTAACTCAATCAAAAATAGCAATACCAATCGTCCGCATTGATGACGCGATGGCAGAATATGCAGTAAATGCTGCATCAAAAATTGGGGTTGCGGCAACTTTGGAAACGACGCTAAAACCGACCTTAGAATTGTTAAAACAAAAAGCAGCACAGAAGCAGAAAGCAGTTGAGTTTCAACCTATTCTAGTTGCATCCGCCTATCAGAAATTAATGGCAGGCGATAAAGATGGTCATGATTCGGACCTTTCGAAGGCTTTACGTGAATTAGCAAAAACAGTAGATATCGTCGTACTAGCTCAAGCATCAATGGCAAGGGTTGTTTCTACTTTTCCGGCAGATGAGCAGCGCCATTTTGTAACGAGTCCCGAGCTAGGTATGGAAGCAGTGAAAAACACCTTACAAACTATTAAATAAAAGGAATGATAATGATGAATCAAGTAAAACCAGCTAATGTACTCCCATTAACCGAAGCGTTAAAAATGGCAGAAAAATTTCAATATGCAACAGGTTCGTTTTCACCACGTTATACAGCAATGATTAAACCAGTTTTACAAGCAGGACAAAAAACAGCTTCACCACTTATTGTTCAAATCTCACAAAAAGAATTAGAACGTTATGGAATTACACCATTTGAATTTGCGGATGAGTTTTATAAACAAGTAGAAACTTTAGCGATTACAGTCCCCGTTGTTTTACATTTAGACCACACGAAAGAATTAGAAGTGATTAAGGATGCAATCGAAGCTGGATTCACATCTGTCATGATTGATGCTTCAGAAAAACCATTTGACGAGAATGTAAAAATTACAAAAGAGGTTGTGGAATATGCTCATGCAAAAGGAGTATCTGTGGAAGCAGAACTTGGCATGATTGGTACAACCGATTTTATTGAAACAGATAAAGATGAAGAATTATATACTGATCCAATTGAAGCAGCTGAATTTGTTAAACAAACAGGTGTCGATGCCTTAGCGGTATCATGCGGAACAGCACATGGTGTGTACATGGTTCGTGAACCAAAGGTTGATTATGACCGTTTAAGTGGTATTCGTGCGTTAACACCTGTCCATTTAGTGCTTCATGGCGGATCCGGTGTACCGAGTGAAATGATCCATAAATCATTTCAGCTTTCAAACGGCGGTGTAAGTAAAGTAAATATTGCCACTGACCTAGAGCTTTCTTTGTTAAAGGCAATCGGACTAGAAGAAAGAATGACCAATGTTGAATGTAGGCTATTACCATTAGATGAATTGCAGGCAGGTCAAAATGCTGTCGAAGAAACGGTATCAGAAAAAATCACTCAATTTTTATTAAGTGATAATAAAGCATGTCATTTCAACCAATAACAAAAAGAATCAACAGATTGGGGTTTTAGGAAATGAAAGATAAAACATTTCATATGATTGGAAATGCTCACTTAGATCCAGTTTGGCTTTGGCAATGGCAAGAGGGATTCCAAGAAACAAAAGCCACATTTCGTTCAGCCTTGGACCGAATGAAAGAATATGAGGATTTCATTTTCACCTGTAGTTCAGCAGCGATGTTTGAATGGGTAGAAGAAAATGATCCGGAAATGTTTGCTGAAATCAAAGAGCGGGTAAAAGAAGGGCGCTGGCGAATTGTTGGCGGCTGGTGGATTCAGCCAGATTGCAATATCCCTAATGGTGAGTCGTTTGTAAGACAGGGTCTATATGGCCAGCATTATTTTCAAGAGAAATTTGGTGTAACAGCTCGTGTTGGCTACAATGTTGATAGTTTTGGTCATCACGGCATGCTTCCACAAATTCTAAAGAAAAGTGGAATGGACTCTTACGTTTTTATGCGGCCTGCACCAAATGAAAAAGGTCTTCCTAGCAGGCTCTTTTGGTGGGAATCTGATGATGGCACACGTGTAATGGCGTTCCGAATTATGCAGGAATATAATTCATGGGGCAAAGAGCTTGATCGAATTGTCCATCGAAGTAAAGGCGAGTTTAAAGGCAGCGTCAATGACCTGATGATTTTCTATGGAGTAGGAAACCATGGCGGCGGACCAACGAAAGAAAACATTGAGAGTATCTATCGGTTAAATGAGGATGCCAGTCTTCCTAATCTAACAATCTCAACACCTGAAGAATATTTTGAAAAAATGAAAAATACAAATGATTTACCTGTTGTTCATGATGATCTTCAGCACCATGCAAGCGGATGCTATGCTGCCCATTCTGGTGTGAAACAATACAATCGTAAAGCAGAAAATATCGTGATGACAGCTGAAAAATATTCAGCCCTTGCTTCTTGGTTAACAGGACAACCGTATCCAGTTGAATTCAAACGGGCTTGGAAAAATATCTTATTTAATCAATTTCATGATATTTTAGCGGGTACGAGTATTGAGCCTGCATATGAAGATGCGAGGAATTTATACGGAGAAGCGATCTCGATTGCTGACCGTGCCTTAAATAATGCGGTTCAATCGATTTCATGGAAAATCGATATCGAACAGGATGAAAGAATGAAACCAATTGTTGTCTTTAACCCACATGCATGGGAGAGCAAAGTGAATGTAGAAATTGAAATTGGCGGCTTTAAATCAACCTCTGTTTTAGTGGATGATCAAGGCAATGCTGTTCCATTTCAAACAGTACAGTCACAAGCAACAGCAGGGGGGCGATGGCGCTTAAACTTTTTAGCTGATTTACCGGCCATGGGATATCGAGTGTACAAGCTTTATACTGAACTAAGCAGCGTTACACCAGTGGGTGAACCAATTAATGTAAGCCAATACTCCATGGAAAACGACCATTTTAGAATCGAGTTTGATCATGAAACCGGTTGGATTCAGAGTTTATATGATAAACAAGTAGAGCATGAAGTTTTTTCGGGTCCTGCAGCGATACCGATAGTCCTGAATGATAAAACAGATACTTGGAGCCATGATACCCTCCATTACAATGATATAGTAGGCGAGTTTAAAGCGACGAAGATTTACCTGGCAGAGCATGGTCCAGTTAAATCTGTGATTCGGGTGAAGAGTGAATACGGGCGCTCTATAGTAATTCAGGACTTCACCATGTATCAAGAGAAAGACCAAATTGATGTGAATGTTACTGTTGATTGGCGAGAAAAGTTCAAGATGCTGAAGCTTGTTTTCCCTATCAATTCAATCTTCAGGAAACAAACATATGAAATTCCATATGGAACAATCGAGCGGGAACATAATGGCGAAGAGGAACCGGGGCAAAGCTGGGTGGATGTAACAGGTGTTCGTCCAAACCACGAAGGCGTATATGGTTTGAGTTTGATGAATGACGCAAAATATAGTTACAGTATCCACAATAAGGAGCTTTCTTTAACGGTATTGCGCAGTCCAATTTATGCCCATCATGATCCACTTGTTCCAGAGGAGGACGGGGAATATACGTTTATCGACCAAGGAATTCAGCGCTTTGAATACTCGTTACTTCCACATGAAGGAAGCTGGGAAGATGCAGAAACAGTGAAAAGAGCAGCGGAATTAAATTGTAAACCAATTGCTATTATTGAAACATTCCACAAAGGTTCATTACCACAAACAGATTCATATGTGAACATAAGTGGTGCGAATCATGTGCTCGTAAGCGCCATCAAGAAAGCAGAAGACAATGAAGATTTGATTATTCGCGCTTATGAAACGAATAAAGTCGCAGCAGAAGTTGAAATCACTTTGCCGAAATTTAATCGTTCCTTTAAGGCATCCTTTAAACCTTCAGAAATCAAAACCTTCCGAATCCCTAAAGATAGCGAAAATCTAGTTAGGGAAACGAATCTAATTGAATGGGATGAGTAAAAATGGTCATCGATAAGAAACTGCTAGAACTAAAAAAGCAATTGCAGGAAACAGGAAAATTCATGATGGAATATGACCTTGCCTGGGGAAATTCAGGGAATATCAGTGCTAAAACGGAGGACAATTCGTTCCTTATTACGGCAAGCGGTACTTATTTAGGCGATTTAGATGTAGAAGATTTTGCCGAATGCTCTTTAGAAGTTAACGAGAGTCCTAGTTTCGGTCCAAAGCCTTCGAAAGAAGTCCCAATGCATCAAGCAATCTATGAAACTAGGCCTGAAATCGGTGCAGTACTCCACGCCTCACCTTTATATAGTACACTGATCGCTTCTTCCCATCTCGACGCACATGCACCTTGGTTTGTTGAAGGGATGTATTATTTAGAACGGATTGAACGTGTCCCATATGCACATCCTGGTTCAATTGAATTAGGAGAACTCGTTCGAGAAAAGGCGAAAAACGCCAACATTCTTTTATTAGAAAACCATGGAGTCCTTGTTTATGATACAAGCATTAAGGAAGCGAAAATGGCACTGCAAACATTAGAAATGGCATGCCGCATGCTCATCATTTCCCGCAGCTCCGGTATCGTTCTTCAAGAGCTTTCGGATAATAAGATACACAGCTTTCTTCATGATTCAGGATATAAGCCGCGAAGGAAGTGGGAAAATTGATCGGAATTGTTGCGGATGATATTACAGGAGCAAATGATATTGGAATTATGTATGCGAAAGCAGCCTGGCAGACAGATGTCTATCCTTACACATTTTCACAAACAAAAATAGGAACGTTCCTACCAGAAGTATTAATCATAGATACGAAGTCTCGTCTCGATTCCTATAACGAAGCCTACGAGAAGGTTTTTTCGAGCACAAAAAATCTTCAGTTACTAGGATGTGAACAATTTTTTAATAAAACATGTTCGGTTTTTCGTGGAAATATTGGTGCTGAATTTGATGCGATGCTAGATGCGCTTGAAAGTGAATTTGCTGTCGTTGTACTTGGCTTCCCGAAAAACGGAAGAACCACGATAAATGGAGAGCATTATGTCCATGGAAAAAAATTAGCAGATTCTGAGTTTCGTCATGACCCTGTACATCCGATGCACGACTCTAACTTGGTTGAAATTTTACAAGCACAAACAAAGAGAAAAGTAGCCCTTGTGGAAGTCGATATCATTGATCAAGGCAGCGAATTACTTAAACAAGAAATTGAACGCATGCGTACAGAGTGCAATTACTTGCTGATTGATGTTAGAGACCAGTTATCTTTACAAGTCATTGCAAGAGCCATCAAAGAGGAAAAGATTATCTGCGGGGCATCAGGCATTGCAGAAGAATTAGCACTCGTAATGAATCAAGGTCAAAAGGAACAACAATCTATTAAAATTCCAAAATTAGATACAGGAATACTATGTGCCGCTGGCAGTTTAATGCCACAGACCTTTAAGCAAGTGGAAGAAATGAAGAAACGTGGATTTCCTGTATTGGAATTGGAATCACGTCTGTTGTTTTCTGGGCAAAAGGAAGCCCATAAAGAGGAGCTTATCACGAAACTTGTCACTTGCTTAACAAAGGGTGAAGATGTGCTGGTGCACTCATCAAATAACCCGGATGTTGTGAAAGAAACAAAACAAATTGCCGCAAGTTTAGGTTTTTCGAATACGGCAGTTTCAAGGAGCGTATCTGAATCATTAGCGTTTGTAATTGATGAAACGGTAAAACGGACTAATGCTAATCGCCTGTTAATAGCAGGTGGTGAAACCTCTGCTTCTGTTTGCAGCAGGCTTGGGATTGAAGGTCTTCGAGTCTGGAAGGAAATTGAACCCGGTCTTCCCTCATGTATGAGTTTAAATAAGCCATCAATGATGCTTGTCTTAAAGTCAGGCAGTTTTGGGAGTCCTGATTTCTTTGCTAAGGCGATTGACCATCTTAAGGAAAATTAATGAACGATTTTAATAGGGGATGTAACGATGAATGCTACATTAGAAAAACTAATTGAAAAATATCCAGAATTACTAGAATGTCAGAACAGTATTATTGAAGCTTTTAATGCGATTAAAAAGTCCTATGAAGCAAATGGAAAACTGCTGCTTGCTGGAAATGGAGGCAGTGCAGCTGACTGTGAGCATGTTGTTGGTGAATTAATGAAGGGGTTTATGTCGAAGCGGCCATTACCTCAAACAATCAAAGCAAAGTTAAGGGAAGCTGCAGATGGAAGTGACTATCTTGGTGAAAATTTGCAGGGAGCGCTCCCTGCTATCTCGCTTGTCAGCCATTCGGCACTGATGACAGCCTTTGCCAATGATGTTGCTCCTGACATGGTGTTTGCACAACAGGTTTACGGTTACGGAAAACTCGGCGATGTATTCATTGGCTTTAGTACTTCAGGTAATTCGAACAATATTAACCATGCTGTAAAAGTGGCAAAAGTGCTTGGAATAACAACGATCGGATTCACTGGTAAAAGTGGCGGGGCTTTAAAAGAGCTTTGTGATATTACCATTTGTGTTCCTTTTGATGGCACACCGGATATTCAGGAAAGGCATCTGCCTATTTACCACACCCTTTGCATCATGCTTGAGGAGGAGTTCTTTGGATGAAACCCGTTTTAGCAGGTTTAGATATCGGTGGAACAAAGTGTGCTGTAGTAGTAGGTATTGAAGATCTGCAAGGAATTCAGATTGTAGCAAAACAAAGTTTTCCTACTCCTGATACCCCTGAAAAAGCACTGACGAAAATGATGGATGCATTAGAGAAAATGTTATTTGAGCAGGAAGATTTTGTTTTAACAGCCATTGGAATAAGCTGTGGCGGTCCGCTTGATAGTAAGAAAGGGCTCATCTTATCGCCTCCAAATTTACCAAACTGGGACCGGATTGATGTATTAACACCGCTAAGAGAACGTTTTCTAGTCCCAGTTTCTGTCCAAAACGATGCAAATGCATGTGCGCTGGCTGAGTGGAAGTGGGGCGCAGGAAAAGACACGAACAACATGGTCTTTCTAACATTCGGAACGGGAATGGGTGCAGGTTTCATATTGGATGGACGCTTGTATACGGGTACAAATGATATGGCTGGTGAAGTCGGCCATGTTCGTTTGGAACAGGACGGTCCAATCGGATACGGGAAGGCAGGATCATTTGAAGGCTTTTGCAGCGGCGGCGGTATTGCCCGTTTAGCTCAAAGGATGGTTAATGAATGGTTCAATCAAGGAAAAACGACCGAGATTTGTTCTTCAAGGGAAGAAATTGCTGAAATCACAGCCAAAAGTGTTGCAGAAGCTGCAAATGCTGGGGACGAGCTGGCCAATCAGATTTATCAAGTAGTTGGGCAGAAATTAGGGAGAGGCTTAGCTCTTTTAATTGATATGCTTAATCCCGAAAAAATTATTATCGGCAGCATTTACTTGCGGCAAGAAGCTTTATTAAAACCAATCGTGATGGAAGAACTACGAAAAGAAGCCCTTCCTTTCTCGCTCGAGGTTTGCGAGGTTGTTCCTTCAGGGTTAAAAGAAAGTGTTGGTGACCTAGCGTCTCTCTCTGTTGCTAAATATGCACTTGAACTCGAAGGATAGGTCCAGACCAAAAAAGACTAAAGGAGTCATACTATGTTTCAATTCGATAACAAACAAGACGAGCTAGATTGTCTTTACCATAATCAGCGTATTTTATCAGGAATTCAAGTCTCAGTAAATCTTGATTCTCACTCTACTATATCTTTAAATCTCAAAACCGTGTCAGAGAATACAGTGGAAGACCTCCTCGGCACCTATAAGGAATATAGTTATCATTATTGTGATGATTTGGAAACGGTAACGGCAGCATTAACATTCCGCTGTTATGATTCGTTTATGACATCATTTGTAACTGCATCTATTAAAAATGATGAACTGTTCAAAAAACAAGCTTATTTTGCATCACAGCAAGCAATTAACATTACGATTGCTAACCATATAGAAGAGTATCAGGCAATGGCGAACTATCAACATAAAGATTGGTGGACGCGCCCATTTTTTACGAACAACATCAAGGAAATCCCTGAACGAACACAATCCTTGCTTTTAAAAAATGATAATCGTTATTTTCATCTGCTTCCTGTTTGTGATAAAGAAGCACGTACAGATTTGTCAGGCACTGAAAAGGGCTTGCAGATTTCTGTTTCTCCATTTCATGGCGGCTATAACCAGATTAGTACCTTTGCCTTTATTTTTGGTGCATCAAACCATCCTTTCCAGTTAGTGAATGACAATGTAAAGAGGGCTTTAAGTTTCTGTGGTCAAAGTGTCTTGCCTAGAGAGGAAAAGAGATATCCGGAAATTTTGGATTATTTAGGCTGGTGCAGCTGGGATGCCTTTTATCATGCGGTAAATGAGGAAGGAATTCTCACAAAAGCTGAAGAATTGCAGCAAAAAAATCTCCCTGTTAAATGGGTAATGATCGATGATGGCTGGTCAGAGGTTAATGGAAGAAAACTGCAATCCTTCGATGCTGACCAGGAGAAATTCCCTAATGGATTATCAAGTACTGTATCCTCACTTAAGCAGAAGTTTGGAGTGAACTGGGTAGGTGTGTGGCACACGCTTGCAGGATATTGGGAAGGAATTGCACCAGATAGTTCTTTAGCCAAATCTTTAGATAAGCATTTATACCAAGCGAAAAACGGCAGTTTAATCCCATCACCTAACGCGGAAGAAGGCTTTGGTTTTTGGCATGCCTGGCATTCTAAGCTTAAAAAGGATGGAATCGATTTTGTTAAGGTCGATAGTCAAAGTGCCATTTCAAACTTTATGGCTCATAACCAGTCAGTCGGTGAAGCAGCAAGCGGTGCTCATACAGCACTTGAAGCGTCCTGTTCTTTACATTTTAATAATACGGTTATCAACTGTATGGGAATGGCTGAAGAAAATATTTGGCATCGTCCATACTCCGCTGTATCACGAAATAGCGATGATTTTGTCCCGCAAGAAATGAATGGTTTTAAAGAACATGCGCTGCAAAATGCCTATAATTCTTTTTACCACGGTGCATTTTATTGGGGCGATTGGGATATGTATTGGACGAAAAACCATGATGATCAGCAAAATATGATTTTGCGCGTCATTAGTGGGGGACCCATTTATTTCAGTGATGCTGTTGATAGCACGAATCCAGAAATGATTTGGCCGTTAATCTACAGTGATGGCCGAATTATACGCTGTGACCAGCCTGGAGTGCCAACAGAGGATTGCTTGTTTATCGATCCATTCAAAACGAGGGTGCCGCTAAAAATTTGGAACTCAAGTAAAGGTGCAGGTGTTGTTGCTGCATTTAATATTTTTGAAGGAAATGAAACCGTTAAAGGTTCTATCGGGCCAATTGATGTGCCAAATTTAGCAGGTGAAGAGTTCATCCTTTTTGATGTCTTAACTAAGAGACATTGGAAGCTGAAAAAAGAAGAACGGATCAATATCGAATTAGCCGAGAATGGAAGTTCTATATACCTCCTGATTCCAGTAACAGATTCGATTACTCCGATTGGGCTTATCAATAAGTTTATTTGTAATCATGGAATTATAAATAATTGGAACACAGAGTGTGGTTTGAAGCTTACGTTAAAAGAAGGCGGAGTCTTTGCATTCTTGTCTGAAGGACAACCATTAAAAGCAACTGTTAATGGTGAAGTGGTACCGATCGAAAGTGATTCCGTTAACCAGGATATTTATACGATTGATTGTCAAGCCATTGATGGTGAAGTGCTTCTAGAAATAGAATTAACGGACTAAGGTGAGGGAGGTAATGAATATGAAAAAGCCTCAATTGCCTGCCGGTGATATTCCTATTTTAGCAGAAGTCGATGTTGTCATACTCGGTGGATCCTTTGCAGGTATTGCGAGTGCATTGCAATTTGCCAAGCAAGGTAAACGTGTAATGGTGGTGGAATCCAGAACCTATTTAGGCATTGAAATGACCGCTTCACTTAGCCCTTGGATTAAGCAATCTCATTCATTTAGATCCCAGTTAATCGACTCTTGTATAAATGCATGTGGGAAACCTGTACAGAATGGAAATATGATTGTTTTTCAGATGGATCAATTGAAAATACATCTTGAGGACCTATTATTTGCTGCTGGTGTTGAATTATTGTATAGTTCACTTCCAATCACTATCACTCGCTTTGAAGCTGATTGGAATGGATTGGTGATGGCAAATAAATCAGGACGGCAGCTAATCCGATGTAAAGGAATTGTCGATGCAACGGAAACGGCTATCACTACCTTTTTAACCGAAGATGCTTTGAAATCTACCGCTGAAAAAGAGCAGACATTCTATAAGCGCGTTTTAGAGTTTACGAATGTCCAAGAGATTGACCAAGCGGAAATATCCGTTCCAACAGATTTAAACATAAAGGAAAATATGATTAACCTTTTTCATGGCTATCATGAGAATGGTCATGTCTATGTGGAATACCAACTATATTTAGAGGCTGAAAATAGTTTAGAAGGAAATCAGATTCGTGAAACAATCGCCCAAAAACTAGGAATCTCGCTTAGTGAGTTTTTAATTCAAGAGGTCCCAGCGTTCAGTAAAGCGTTGTTATCTGCAAGTTCATATGAATTAAAGGGTCCATATTGTATGGACATACAGACTGATCATAATTTCGATCTTGAAAAAATAGCAGTTAACTATCCGAACGTGTGGAGTTTTTATAAAGACCTATATGAAAATAACAATACGAATTGGCTTGATCCAGTAAAGGCAGCATCCTTTGGCGAACAGTTTGCGGAATTAGTAACCGATTTCTCAATGATGAATCAGCAGATAATTCAAGTTAAAGGTGTTACTGCTGAAGTTATTACTGAGTATGAAGTGAAAATTCCGGTTGATTTTTTAGAAAAGAGTCATGATTTTGGGAACGTTCCCGCCCAAGGAGTCTTCCTTTCTAAAAAGGCCCAGGTGCTAGTTGCCGGCGGCGGCTCTAGTGGTGGTGCTGCGGCGATTGTATCTGTAGAGGAAGGAATGAACACCATCCTTGTTGACCTCAATCCTGGGCTTGGGGGAACAGGTACATTCGGTGGAGTTGACAGCTATTGGTTTGGGAAGCGCCATGGTTATGCGGAGAAGATAACGAAACTCGTCCATGATGTCCAGAAAAGAATTAACTATAAGGGTCATAAATGGAATATTGAGGCAAAAAAGTATGCGCTGTTAGAATTAGCAGACCGTTTAGGAATTGAAATGCTGTTCAATACGATTACCTTTGGAGCAATTACAAAAGGGACTCGTGTATGCGGAAGTATGATCGCGACAAGATGGGGGGCATGTTCCCTATTAGCTGACTGTGTGATTGATGCAACCGGTGATGGTGATCTTGCAGCTTTTGCAGGGGCCGAATTTGTCTATGGTGCTGCTCGTGATCACGTTACAATGTGGTATTCGCTGGCTCAATATAACAAACCGGGAAAATTACAAAATAATTTTACGAGTATGGTGAATGTGTCAGATGTCCATGACTACACAAGAGCAATTCTCTCAGGAAGAAGAAGATGGAATGTAGACGTTGCTGGCTGTCATGATCACGGAATTTATGTAGCTCCTCGTGAAAGCCGCCATATTATAGGTGATGTTGTAATGAATATGAGTGATCAATTGCTTCATAGGAGCTGGCACGATTGTATTAATATTCATTTCAGCAACCATGATATGAAGGGGATTAGCGAAGCAAACTGGCTGAATGCTGGGTTCATTCCACCAAACCTTGAAATTGAAATCCCATACAGAATGCTGTTACCAAAAGGGCTGGATGGAATTTTAGTAGTCGGTAAAGCTATTTCTGCTACACATGATGCACTGCCTGCGATTCGAATGCAATCGGATTTAGAAAATCTCGGCGGGATTGCAGCATTGGCAGCATCGCTGGCTGTAAAGGAAAATAAGTTTCCTAGACAAATAGAATATTCGAATTTGCAAAAGAGAATTGTGAAAGAGGGCTTGATTCCTGAACAAATTTTGACAAGAACTACTGAGCCCTTTCAATATTCTGATGAGCAATTAGTTGCACTTATAGATTCCATTGAGGTGAATGAGCCACTCTATGAATACTCGAATATGCGGATGAATGAGATCTATCAACAACGAATACCATTTGTTGAAATTTCTACAGTGGGGAAACGAATCATTCCTTTCCTTGAAAAAGAATATGCGGGAGCAGTAGGTACTCGTAAGGTGCGAATAGCTCAAGCCTTAGCAATGTATGGATCAACAACTGGAGTGCCAACCTTAATCTCAGAAATAATGACCATGCTTCAAGGGGAACAGCTTCCTAAACGGACGGCGGATATATTGTATGTTACGATGCCTCCTGACCATGGGGCAATGCCAGATGTGTGTTATTTGCTTTACTCATTAGGCTTAACAAGGGATAAACGGGCTATTAAGGTGTGGCAGAGGGTAGCTGATCTGCTAAATCCAACTGAAGAAGACATTACAGACAAAATGTGGGGGATTTTTTATTACATTCATGCGCTTTGTGTTGGTGCTGAAAAATTAGGTGATGTGGACGCAGTTCCATTCCTTAAACAGCTACTGTCAATTCCAGCAATAAGCAATCAGTATTGTTATGAAGGCTATCAAGCAGACTTTTTCTTAGAAAGGAGAGCCCTCCTAGAGCTAGCTGTCGGCAGGGCATTAGCACGGTGCGGCAGTTCTGAAGGGTATGAAATATTAATTACCTATATTGATGATGTACGTTCGTTACTTAGTAAGCAGGCATATACAGAATTAAAACGATTAAGCGGACTCAGTATTAAAAAAGACCAAAAAAGGTGGAGTGACTGGCTCGAGAAGAATATGAATACTCTCCGCCCTCAACCATATATCCTCATTACGGATCAGGCGGACGAAAATGAAGCCATCTCAAGAAGAATATAAATGGTTATAAAGAAAGGGGTATGAAAATTATGGCAATCATTACTTTTCCTAGAGATTTTCGGTTTGGTGTGTCGACAGCATCTTATCAAATTGAAGGTGCCTATAACGAAGATGGCAGAGGTATGTCTATATGGGATACCTATAGCAGAATTCCTGGCAGGGTCCTAAATGGAGACAATGGTGATACTGCTTGTGATAGCTATCATCGAATGGATGAAGATATTGCATTATTAAAGGAGTTAGGTGTGAATACCTATCGTTTCTCCATTGCATGGCCAAGAATTTTACCAAACGGAAGAGGTGACGTCAATCAAAAAGGGCTGGACCACTATCATCAGTTTGTCGATAAGCTATTAGATAATGGAATTGAACCACTTTGTACCATCTATCATTGGGATTTACCGCAAGCTCTCCAAGATGAGGGCGGTTGGAAGAATCGACAAACAATTGAGGCATTTGTTGAGTATTCTGATTTATTGTTCCGTGAGTTTTCAGGAAAAATTAAATCGTGGTTAACGATTAATGAACCGTGGTGTGTTTCCTTTTTAGGATATTTCGTTGGCGAGCAGGCTCCTGGGGAAAAAGATCTCCAAACTTCTCTTGATGTTGCCCATCACCTCTTGCTGGCACATGGACGAGCTGTAAAGCGATTTAAAGAACTTGGTATTTCTGGAGAAATTGGTTTTGCGCCAAATGTTACTTGGTATGAACCATTTAGCAATCGACCAGAAGATATCGAGGCTTGTAAGAGAATCTCGGCATGGTTTATGGAATGGTTTTTAGACCCCGTATATAAAGGAAGCTACCCGCAAATTTTAGTAGATTGGTTTGCAAAAAAAGGAGCAAAAGTAAATATTCAAGAAGGCGATATGGAAATCATTTCGCAGCCTATCGATATTTTAGGAATCAATTTTTATACTGGAACGGTTTCGAGATATAAAGAAGGAAATGGAACGTTTGATTGTGAACATCTCGAAGGTTTATTTGATAAAACTGACATCGGGTTTACCATCTATGCGGATGCCTTTTACAAGGTGCTGATGGATATAAAAAATAAATATGGTGATGTACAAATCTACATCACAGAAAATGGTGCAACTTATAATCAGGATCCAGTCGATGGTCGTGTTATTGATGATAAACGAATCAACTACTTAAAGCAGCACTTAACACAGATTAGTCGTGCGCTGTCATCAGGTGTGAATTTAAAAGGCTATTGTGTTTGGTCATTGATGGATAATTATGAATGGTCCTATGGCTATAGTATGAGATTCGGTCTTGTTCATGTTGATTATCATACATTGAAGCGAACGAAAAAAGACAGCTATTTCTGGTACAAGAAACTGAATCAAAACCATTGGTTTGAATTGTAGGTGTTACGATGAATATTCATTTTAGTGGTGATTTGCAGGGGCTTGAGCAAGGATTAGAGATTATTTGCAGAGAGTTGGATATTCAGCAATCGAAAGATGGAATTCCTATCACTGTGGAACAAATAACGGGTTCATTAATGGCTGCCTGCCAGAAAGACCATGGAGTAATCCGCTATCAAGAAAAAATTCACTTTTTTCGTGCATTAGGATTGTGGCTGCAGGAGTTTAATGAAGGTAATCAATTTGAAATAACTGAAGAGCCACAATTTAAAACAAATGGTGTTATGGTGGATTGCTCGCGTAATGCCGTAATGACCGTAGACGGGATTCATACCCTTTTACGAAAAATGGTTTTAATGGGTTTGAATATTGTCATGATGTACACAGAGGATACCTTTACTGTTGAGAAATATCCATATTTCGGTTATATGCGGGGCCGATATACTGAGCAGGAATTACAAGCATGTGATGACTATGCACATCAATTCGGCATCGAAATGATTCCATGTATTCAAACACTCGCCCATTTAACAGAGGCACTGAAATGGAATTATGCAGCAAAAATAAGAGATACCGCTGATATTTTATTAGTAGATAGTGAAGAAACCTATGAATTTATTGAAGAGTTGATAAAAGCTGCCTCACGACCGTTCCGAAGTAAGCGTATCCATATTGGAATGGACGAAGCACACCAGCTTGGCTTAGGGAAATATTTGGAGGAGCATGGATATCAAAAACGCTTTGATATTATGAATAAACATCTCCACAGGGTGTTATCACTCGCTGAAAAATTAGCCTTAAAACCGATGATTTGGAGCGATATGTATTTTCGACTAGGTTCCAAATCAGGAAATTACTATGATTTAAATGCTAATATCCCAGAGGATGTTATTGAATCTATGCCAAAAAATGTTCAATTTGTTTATTGGGATTATTATCATACGGATGAAGAATTTTACCGAATATTCTTGAGAAAACATAAAGAATTTGGCTCAGAGCCGATCTTCGCCGGGGGCGTATGGACTTGGAATGGCATTGCTCCGAACTATGGAAAAACAATCGTTACCACGAATGCCGCTTTAGAAGCTTGTAAAAAAGAAGGAATCCGCGAGGTATTTGCAACCATGTGGGGCGATAACGGAGCAGAAACACATCCATTTACCGGATTGGCTGGCCTGCAGTTGTTTGCCGAACACGGATATGCAAGTGAAGTGAGTCAAAAGAAGTTAGCCAAACGGTTCCATTTTTGCACCGGTGGCAATTGGGATGATTTTGTTGCCTTAAATGAATTCGATGAGACACCTGGCGTTTATAAAGATAACCTGCATGAATCACATCCATCTAAATTTTTGTTATGGCAGGATGTTTTACTCGGTTTATATGATGAGAATATTCGTTCCTTGCATTTAAATGAACATTACGCAAATTTGGCTTCACGCTTGGAAAAAGCGAAAGACAGGAACACAAGCTGGGCAGGGATTTTTAGTTTTTATACCCAGCTGGCTCATGTATTGAGTATTAAAGCAGACATAGGCATCAAATTAAAGAGTGCCTTTGAT
Source organism: Bacillus sp. CZDM1 (assembly GCF_055502545.1). Classification (NCBI taxonomy): domain Bacteria; kingdom Bacillati; phylum Bacillota; class Bacilli; order Caryophanales; family Bacillaceae; genus Bacillus; species Bacillus sp. CZDM1. Next base: position 328,490 of record NZ_JBUESO010000005.1, read on the forward strand.
CAAAATGATAAACAGAGATTAACACGCCTGAAAGGTGAACTGCCAACACTACGAAATATGGTCGATGATTTACGAAAGCTTCATCGTTCACTATGGTTTTCAACAATGAAACCTTTTGGCTGGGAAATCATTGATATCCGCTATGGAGGAATACTCTCACGATTAGAATCTGCAGAGTATCGAATTGACCAGTGGCTAAATGGTGAGATTGACCGGTTTGAAGAGTTAGAAGTCGAGAGGCTAAACCACGATGCACCATGGAAAATGCCAGTAGGTGCTTTAGGAAGAAATTCGTATCACCGGATTGTAACAGCTGGAACATTTTCCGGATAAATTTTATAGAGGTGTTCATAATGATCATTGGCTTTCAAAGTGCAAATTATTTTGCCCGTGCAACGAACTACCAGTCAAGTATGGAAGCATGGGGAGAAGCTGAGCGCAAAGTAATTGAAACATTTAGCTTAGCTGAATTCAACACCATTTGCCAGGATATACGAGGTGCGGGGTTTCAAAATATGGAATTATGGATGGGACATGCTTTTCCTAAATTTATGACTCCTTATTTTGCAGAAGAATTAAAGAAAATTTGGCAGAGCTATAGTTTAAGCGTCTATTCTTATTCTTGTTCGCTTGGCGACCCAATCCGCTATCCAAGATGGACGAGGCTGTGTTTTGAAACAGCCAAAATGCTAGGAATTGACTTAATTACAAGCGGCATTTCCAAAGAGTCAGCTCCGGTAATTTATAGTCTATGTAATGAATTTGGGATCAAGGTTGGTGTAGAGAACCATCCAGAAAAGCATCCTGATGAAATCAAGGCGATTATCGGTGATTATGGAGACTTGCTTGGTGCTGTTGTTGATACGGGGTGGTATGGAACACAGGACTTTTCTGCATCTGAAGCGATTTTGCAATTAAAGGATTCCTTACTTAATGTACATCTAAAAGATGTAAGGGAAGCAGGTATGCATAATCCTGTCGCACTTGGAACGGGAATTGCCGGTATTGCTGAGTGTGTATATGCCCTAAAAGAAATTGGCTATGACCGGACGGTATCAATCGAGCAAGAAGCGGGGGATTATGATCCAACTGATGACTGCGCCAGTGCTCTTCAATGGGTTAAGAGTTTACTAGATGAAAGCAAGTCTGATTCCTAGTCGGTTTTGCTTTAATTACCTTTTAACCAAAAAATGATGAGGAGAATGAAATGATGGTACGGATTGCAGTAGTTGGCACTGGCTGGCAAGGCCAGGGGCATTTAAGTACGATGCAGAAAATATCTGGAATTAAAGTAGTTGGTGTTTGTGAATTAAATGAAGAAACCCTCTTAAAAGCCACAAATAAATTTGGTGTGAAGGGTTTTACTGATTATGTGAAAATGCTTGAGGAAAGTAAGCCTGATGGAGTCATTATATGTACACCCCCAGAAGTGCGGGAGTTTCTTGTCCGTGAAGCAGCGGAACGGGGGATTAATTGTTTTATAGAAAAACCGCCTGCAAAAAATCTCAAGATGGCTAAAAAAGTCGATGAGATACTAGACAGAACTGGAGTCATTAACAGTGTTGGCTTTATGTACCGGTACAGTCCTGCTGTTGCCTACTTAAAAGAACTTATTAAAGGCAAACGGGTTGCATGGGTCCGCAGTGCCATGCTTGATGGTTTAGCACTTCGACCAAACTGGCCGCGCTGGTTTTTTAATAAAGAAATTTCAGGTGGGCCTGTATTTGATCAGGCGATTCATATCTTTGATCTCTCCCGCTATCTGCTTGGGGAAGTAGAGAAAGTAACTGGTTACCAAGGCAATCTGGTTGTTCAAAAAGGCGGGGACTTTACGGTTGAGGATAGCTTTACCCTTTTGATGAAATACCAAAATGGAATATTACAAAATCATACCCATACTTGGTCCTATCCGGATGTATTTACGCAAATAGAACTGATTTCCGACCAGCTGCATTTAACACTTGATCTTGTTAAAGGAAGTGTAAGCGGTAAGTTGGAGGGGACAGCAGTATCCTTCGAGGCGGAGGAACATGGACTATATCAGCTTGAACTGGAGGCATTCGCGAAGGCCATTGAAGAGCAAAATCCTAAATTCGTGCTAGCAACCTATAAAGACAGTATTCAATCTCTAACAGTTGCCCTCGAAGCACTGGAGGTCCTTGAAGCAGATAAAAAGGTAAATAGTTAAATAGGAACGGCGTCAGAGAGTGCCGAGACTGCTTAAAAGGTGTTCGCCGGCATTCTCTTTGATTACATGTAAAGGAGAGAGTGATATGGGCAGAGCGCTTACTTTTTTAATGGAGTGGCTATGGAGACTATTATATTTAAACGCGATCTGGATATTGTTTTCATTACCGGTCATTACCGTGATCCCAGCAACAGCTTCAATGTTTAGCGTAATGGACAAATGGGTTAGGGAAGATCAGTATGAGCCAGATTTTAAAGTCTATTTTCGTGAGTTTAAGAGATTATTTCTAAAAAGCTATCCGCTTGGACTTTCCATTGTACTAATTGGCGGTTTGCTATTTTTAGACCTGCTGATTCTAAGAAATGCAATATCTGATATCTTTGTGACCATTCGCTATGCAGTATTGTTGTTTAGCTTATTATTTTTAATTGCCGTGTCCTATAGTTTTCCTGTTTTTCTGCGCTATCAGTTCCCGTGGTATAAAACACTGTTTTTTGCTTTTATGCTAGGAATCCGGAACCCCGTTATCACATTTTTGATGTCGTGTGGATTTTTGTTGGTTTTATTGCTATTCATGTTTGCTACGGGCGTGGGGTTATTACTATTTGCGAGCTCAATAGCTTTAATCTGCACGGCTTCTGCACATTTTATCATTAGAGGGTTACCAGAAATATCACTCGATGAAGCCTGTTGACCGCTTTTGTGTCTATTTTATGGAAATGGCTAAAAACATTAATAGAATTTTCAAAAATCAATTGACATGAAAGCGTATTCATATAATAATAGTAATAAGTCCACAACATCCCACAACAAACGTCAATGAATGCATCAAGAAACGATATAATTCCATAGGCCTCTGAGAAAAAATTGAGGGAGAAAAATTTACAATTACAAATCAATAGTTTGTGAGGGTTGTGACCAAAAACAAATAATCTATTTAGGGGGAAAATGAATGAAAACAGTAAGAAAAACATTAGTGTCACTGTTAATTCTGGCCATAAGCTTCTCTTTAATCCTGGCTGGCTGTTCAAGCAAAGAATCCGGAGCGACAAAGTCTAGCGGTAATTCTAAAGACGGCGAAAAAGTTGTTATCGACTTCTGGACATTTTGGGGTTCTGAAACACGCAGGCCAATCATTGAAAAAATTATCGATGATTTCAATAAATCTCAGGATAAAATTGAAGTCAAACATACATATCTTCCATGGGGGGATGTTTGGACTAAGAACTTAGCTTCAATCGCTGCAGGAAATCCTGCAGACTTAATCATTAACGACATTAACGCAGTAGGACACCGTGCGCAAAATAATCAAAATACTAATCTTGCAAAATATTTAAAGCAAGATCCAGAAGTGAAAGACCGCTTCTACCCAGAATTGTATAATGCAAGTTTGTATGAAGGAGATCCATACGCACTCCCTTTCAACACAGATACACGTTTAATGTTCTGGAATAAAGATATGTTTGAAGAAGCTGGCCTTGACCCTAATACACCTCCAAAAACATGGGAAGAGTTAGAAGAAATGGGTAAAAAGCTTGATGTGAAAAAAGGAGATAGGTATGAAAGAATCGGTTATCTGCCAAACCAGGGAATCGGAGCAGATGTCTGGATGATCAATGCAGATGGAAAAGGTTACTGGGATTTTGATGCAAATAAAGCAATTATCAATGATGAAACAAATGTAAAAGCCTTAACATGGATGAAAAACTATTATGACTATTACGGTGATAAAATTATTAATACCTTCAAGGCAGAGTTTGGTGAGCAAACTGCAGATCCATTTGTTGCTGGTAAACTAGCAATTACTACTGATAATGCAAACTTCTTCACGAAAATAAGAGATTACGGTGAAGGTATGAACTTCGGTGTTGCACCTCTGCCAGCAATGGAAGAAGGAAGCGGCAATTCAAGCTGGGGCGGCGGCTTTGTCGCTGAAATTCCTAAAGGAGCAAAACATCCTGATGAAGCATGGGAATTCCTGAAGTATTTAACGGATGTTCAGGCACAGGAATACTGGGCTGTTAAAAACTTTGATATTGTAGCAAACAAAGAAGCAGCAGAAAAATCTGCAGGTAGTTCAGAATTTTCAGAAGAAGGAAAAATGGTTTATTCTGAAGCAGCTGAAAATATGAAACAAACCTTACTAACTCCAACACCAATTGAAGCACCTGATTATATCAATTTAATCCAGCCTGAAATTGAGTCCGTTCTATTAGGGAAAAAATCACCGAAAGAAGGATTGAATGCAGCTCAAAAAGCAGTAGAAGAATTAGTTAAATCTAACAAAAAATAATAGGAAATTGTTCAGGGAGTGACATCAATTCGCTCCCTGATTGTTTAACCTTGACAGAAGGGATGAACGAGATGGAACCAATTGTATCAAGTAAACCAGATATAACAATAAAAAATAAAAAACAAAAAGGAATGTCCTCATATCAGCGAAAAGAAGGATTACAGGGATACCTTTTTATTGCACCGTGGATTATTGGTTTTCTGTTTTTTATGGCTGGACCACTAATATTTTCCCTCTATGGAAGCTTTACCAATTTCAACATCACTTCAAAAATGGATTTTATCGGCCTCGATAACTTCAAAAAAATGTTTACAAATGACCCACTAATTTGGCTCTCACTGAAAAACACGCTTTACTATGTCGTAATCTCTGTGCCGTTAACAACGACGGGGGCTGTCCTGTTGGCCGTTCTTTTAAATCAGGGAATAAAGGGGATGCGAGTATTTCGAACCATTTTTTATTTACCTGCTGTTTTATCCGGTGTAGGCGTCTATTTGCTTTGGATGCAGCTTTTAAGTCCTTCTTCAGGATTGGTAAACACACTGCTTGGTTTTGTAGGGATTGACGGTCCTGCTTGGCTGACAGATCCTTCCTGGACAAAGAACGCTTTAATTTTTATGAAAATGTGGAGTGTCGGCGGCGGAATGCTTTTGTACTTAGCAAGCCTTCAAGGTGTATCACAGTCCTTATATGAAGCAGCTGAGATTGACGGGGCTAACTCGTTTAGAAAGTTTTTTCATATTACATTGCCAATGATTACCCCGGTTATCTTTTTTGATCTTGTGACGAGTACAATTGGAGCCTTCCAGATTTTCCAGGAAGCCTACGTAATGAGTGAGAGTGGAGACGGCGGACCAGCCAATTCACTGGTATTCTTCAATTTGCATATGTGGAACAAAGCGTTTGAGGTTTTCGATATGGGTTACGCGATGGCCATGTCCTGGATATTATTCATCATCATCCTTGTGTTAACAGTTTTCAACCTAAAGATTGCCCCGCGCTGGGTACATTATGAAGGGGAGGATCGGAAATGAGTGCAGCAGCCCAAACAAAGGAAAACTATTTTAAAAGTGCGAATTTCAAGAAAAAAACTGGTCAGACGATTGTCCTGATCATTTTAATTTTAGGAAGTCTGTTAATTTTATCCCCAATCTGGTGGATGATTGCCACCTCTTTGAAGGATATGAAAGAAATCATGACCTATCCGCCAACCTTTATCCCAAAAGAATGGCATTGGGAAAACTATTTAATAACACTACAAAAAGGTCCTTTTTTGCAATATACCTTAAACACGCTGTTTATTACTTTTTTCGTTGTAATCGGAAATGTTGTGGCAAACTCGTTTATTGCTTACGGATTTGCAAAAATCCAGTTTAAAGGCAGGAATGTTTTGTTCGCAATCGTCCTTGCAACGATGATGATTCCCGGGTTTGTTACATTAGTCCCGCAATATGTAATTTATGCCAAGCTGGGATGGTTAAACACCTATTTACCGTTAATTCTCCCTGCTTTCTTTGGAAGTGCCTTTAATATTTTCTTGCTTAGACAGTTCTTTTTGACGATACCAAATGAATTAATTGAAGCAGCCAAAATTGATGGTGCTAATCATCTTTATATCTGGTGGAAAATTTTCATTCCACTGGCAAAACCGGCGATTGCCACTGTTGCCATTTTTTCTTTTAACGGAGCATGGAATGATTTCCTTGGTCCATTATTATACATAAACGATGAGTCTCTCTATACGCTGCAATTGGGATTACAAATATTTAAAGGTCAAAATGATACGCAATGGAACTTTTTGATGGCAGGATCGATTATGGTATTACTTCCAGTTATCACCATTTTCTTCTTCTTCCAGCGTTACTTCATTGAAGGAATGAACTTAACAGCTGGATCTAAGGGATAATCCGAACCTAATGGAATTTTAAAGGAAGGAATTGTTTAACAAATGGCATTACTTGGGATTGATATTGGAACTACTCATTGTAAGGCAGGGGTATTTAAAGAAAATGGATCAGTTATTCAGTATTCTGTTCGCCCAACCATTGCCCATTATAACCAGCAAGGAGAACCGTATTATTTGCCTGATGAAATATGGGGAAATATTACGAGATGTTTAAAGGAAGTTATGCTCTGCTGTGATGAGAAAGTATCGGCTATCGGCATTACAAGTATGGCGGAAACTGGTCTCTTGTTGGACAGGCAGACTGGTAAACCAAGGACCCCTTTCATTCCTTGGTTCAGCCGGTGTGCTGAAGGTGAAGCGGAGGAAATTGCTAATGAGGACAGCCCTTTACATCGCTTTCAGAAAACGGGTCTTCATAGCAGTTATAAATATGGACTTGCAAAAATAATCCACTTGAGAAAGCAGCAAACAGACATTTTGGACGATGCAGTCTGGCTGTCGGCTTCAGACTTTATTGCCTATAAGCTTACCGGTCATTTTGCAACAGACTATTCTTTAGCAGCAAGAACCTATGCGTTTCAAATTGATCAACTTTCTTGGGACCAGGACTGGATTAGGCATTTCAATTTATCGGACCAATTATTCCCGGAGGCATTGCCGAGCGGAACAAAAATGGGAATCACTCTGTCTACAGAGTTAGAAGAGCTTGGAATACCTCAAGGGATACCTGTTACAGTTGCAGGTCATGACCACCTTGCAGCTGCCCTTGCCGTTGGTGCTGTCACCCCTGGAAGTGTATTTGATTCTATTGGTACAGCTGAAACACTTGTAGGGGCGATAGAAAAAAAGCAGCTTACAGAAGTGGATTTTGCATCAGGACTTACATTTGGATGTCATGTTGTGAGGGATAAATTCTTTTGGATGGGAGGAATTTCAGCCTCAGGGGGTTCAATTGAATGGTTTAGAAATCAGTTTTCGGATCAAAAAATGTCCTATGATGAAATTATGAGTCTATCAGCTCGATCAATAGAAGGGCCGTCAGGTATTTTATACTATCCATACTTATCTGGGAGTGGTTCCCCACAGCCTGACCCGTTTGCAAGAGCTGCTTTCATCGGTCTCAAGACATCTCATAAACGTGAAGATCTTTTGAAAGCGATGATGGAGGGAACTGCGTATGAACTGGAATCGATTCGCAGAAGTGCTGAAAATATAGGTGGTCGGCTAATTAAACAAATGATTTCAGTTGGCGGCGGGACAAAAAACCATTACTGGATGCAAATAAAGTCCGATATTACAAACTGCCATTTGGCTATCCCGGAAATAAATGAAGCGACCCTGCTTGGAGCCGCAATTTCAGCAGGGATTTGCTCAGGTGTATATAAAGACGAAGAAGAGGCTGCAAAGGCAATTCAATTTACTAATCCTAAAGAAATAATACCTAATCAGCAGTACCATCATGAATATAAACGCTTGTACGAAGAAGGGTATATGGGTCTTCAGCTGCATTTACGGAACTTTTATCAAAATTTTCACAAGAGAGTTTAAATCAAAGGGGGACAAGTTTATGGAAAAGAATATTAATCTTATAAATGTACTGCCGTTAAAAGAAGTTTTGGTAGAAGCTGAAAAAAAGGGCTATGCAGTCGGTTCCTTCTCACCAAGATATACACCGATGATTCGTCCGGTTTTACGGGCAGGAGAAAAGACAAAATCTCCTTTAATTATCCAAATATCCGAAAAAGAATTAATTCGTTATGGTATTACTCCATTTGAATTTGGAGAGGCATTTTACAAGGCAATGGAAGAAGAGAAAATCACAGTGCCCGTTGTCCTTCATCTTGACCATACAAAGGAATTTTCCGTTATTGAGGATTGTGTTGAAGCTGGATTTACTTCTGTCATGATCGATGCTTCTGAAAAAGAGCTGGATGAAAATATTTCTATAAGTAAAGAAGTGGTTGAATTTGCCCATGCAAAAGGTGTTTCTGTTGAAGCGGAGCTTGGGAAAATCGGAACAACTGATTTTGTAGAAACTGACAATGATGAAGAGCTTTATACCGATCCGAAAGAAGCCTTGCGATTTGTGAACGAGACAGGCTGTGATGCGCTGGCTGTTTCGGTCGGAACGGCACATGGTGTCTATCTGGTAAAACAGCCAAAGGTCGACCTTGAACGCTTGAAGGAAATCAGAAACTTAACCCCTGTTCATTTAGTTCTCCACGGAGGATCTGGTGTACCATCTGAAATGATTAAAGAGGCGACAATGCTTCCCAACGGCGGTATAAGTAAAGTGAATATCGCAACCGATTTAGAACTTGCACTTTTGAACTCCCTTGGAAGAAAAGAAAGAATGACAAATGAGGAGTGCAAAGCACTTTCAAAGGAGCAGTTAGAGATTGCCCAAAATGCAGTTGAGGCTGCAGTAATTGAAAAAATCCAGTACTTTCTTGGAAGCGCCCAACAGGCAGCAAGCTTTCCGGTATAAAAAAGAAGTTCTTTTATAGAAACATAGAAACTGTTATAGAGATTCGAGAGCAGTTTATCTTTAAAGGAGGTTATTTTTGATGAGCCAGTCCCCATTCCCTATTAGAGGGGTGATAGAAGGATTTTATGGATTATTTTACAGTGCTCCTGAGCGAAAGGATTTAATCTCCTTTATGGGTGATCATGGGTTTAATCTATACATATATGGACCAAAAAATGACCGTCAGCATCGCGCCCGCTGGCGGGAGCCTTATCCTGATTTTATTATGGAACAGTTTGCTGAAACCGTTGCTCATTCGAGGAACGTTGGAGTAGATTTCGCCTACAGTATTGGATCTGGTGTTTCAATTAATTATGCATGTGAAGAGGATTTTCAGTTAATTACGGAAAAATTTAAAGCATTTTATAAAATTGGTGTCAGGGATTTTATGATCATGTTAGATGATATAGCTGCGGAATTTCAACATGAGGAAGAAGTGCAAAAGTTCACCAGTTATGCACAAGCACATGTTCATGTTGCGAACCGTTTGAATCACTGGTTAAAATCACTTGATAAAACATGCAGGCTCTCTCTTTGTCCAACTGATTATCATGGTACAGCGCCATTTAGTGACTATATTCATGAACTGGGTAAAGGATTGAACGAAGAAATTGACATCTTTTATACAGGGCCAGAGATTTGTTCGAAGACAATTTCAGAGCAAGATGCAGCTGATTTTGCAGCTGCGGTTCAAAGAAAGCCGATTATTTGGGATAACTACCCTGTAAATGATTTAGCAATGACTAGTGAAATGCATATCGGTCCTATAACCGGCCGCGAAAACTCTCTTATAAAAGTATGTAAAGGGTTCATTGTCAATACGATGAGTCAGGCAGAAGCATCAAAAGTCGCTTTACTAACCTTTGGGGACTTCTTCAACAATCCGGAAGAATATGACCCGTGGACCTCTTGGGACTATGCACTGAAAACAATTGGTGGAGAGGAAAACTACCAGGCTTTACGTCTATTTGCTGAAAATTGTCTGCATTCATGTCTGGATTATTCAAAGGCAGCGCCATTGGAGAATTTAACTTCAAAAGCCCTATGTTCCCTGCAATCCGGCGAAAAAGCATCAGTTAGCGTTGATGTTAAAAACCTTTATGATTACTTGAACGAACTAGACGAAGCGGGGTACCAGCTTAAATTTAGAATGACCAATTATGCTTTGCGTAATAATTTGGTCCCATGGATAGAGCTGATGGAAAGCTGGGCGTGGGCAGGAAGAAGGTCCATCGATGTTTTAAGGGCAATGGAAAATATTGAGGACATTAAGTCCCTGCTTAACTGGCTGAAGGAGTCGGCCAGTGAAGTACGGAGCCATCCGAAACGATATGCTGGGAACGTCTTGTACTCATTGATTGAATATGTTGAATCCAAAGCTGTTGACGAAAAGGGGTCATTCATATTGTGATAAAGAAAATCTCAACTAATCTTTATTTATATGAAGATACTTGTAATGTATACGTTATTAAGACCGAAGAAAAGGCGGTCTTAATTGACTTTGGGGATGGGAATGTTCTTAAATATCTTGATACAATCGGGGTTGAGAGTGTAACAGACGTTTTTATCACCCATCATCATCGGGATCAGTGCCAGGGGCTTCCAATTGCTGTTAAGGAAGGGATCCGAATTTGGGTACCGCACAGTGAACAAGATTTATTTCACCATATGGATGAACACTGGCTGGCTAGAGAAATTACTAACAACTACAATATGAGACAAGACCGTTTTTCAATCCTTCAATCTGTACCAGTGTATAAAACATTAAAGGATTATTCTGCACATGTGATAAACGGGCTCAAGTTCACGATTATTCCCAGCCCAGGCCATTCCATTGGTTCCATTACCATAATAACGGATATTGATGATAAGAAGACAGCGTTCACAGGTGATTTAATTTATGGACCTGGAAAGGTTTGGTCGCTGGCGGCTACACAATGGTCTTACAACGGCGGTGAGGGCATTGCTTTAAGTGTTCTTTCACTATTAGATTTAAAAGATCGGGAACCTGATTTACTTCTGCCCTCTCATGGGCAAATAATGGAGGAGCCATCTTCAGCAATGGAACTCCTTATTGAGCGTTATGCACTATTAATGAAACAAAGAATGCAGAATCCTAGATTATTTAAATTGCTGGATAATCCATATCAAGCAATTACACCTCATTTATTACAAAACTGCACAAGCATGTCTAATGCCTACGTCGTTTTATCCAAAAGCGGCAAAGCGCTGTTTATTGACTTTGGTTACGACTTTATTGGCGGAATCGGCTCTGGGAGTGACAGAGCATCAAGAAGACCTTGGTTATATACTCTATCAAGGTTAAAGGAACAGTACGGAGTTGAAAAAATCGATGTTGTCATTCCCACCCATTACCATGATGATCATGTGGCAGGAATTAATCTATTGCGGGATGTAGAAGGAACTGAGGTTTGGTGCCCTGAGAACGTGGCAGAAGTTTTGGAGAACCCTAAAAAATATGATTTGCCATGTCTGTGGTATGATCCGATAAAAGTGGATAAGCAGCTTCCCTTAAACCAGATATTTAAGTGGGAAGAATATGAATTTATTGTTTATGAGCAGGCAGGGCATACACTATATGCTGCTGCTATTGAATTTAGCGTAGATGGGAAAAAAGTTCTTGCCATTGGTGACCAATATCAAGGTGAAAATGGTCAATTCAATTATGTGTACCATAACCGATTCAGAATAAGCGACTATGTTGATAGTGCTGAACTCTATAAGTCTGTTAAACCTGACCTTATTATTTCTGGACATTGGGATCCAATCGTTGTAACGGAGGAATTTCTTTTACGGGTTGATGAAAAAGGGAAGGTGCTTGAACAACTCCATAAAGACCTCCTGCCTTTAGAGGAGCTGGATTTTGGAGCGGAAGGATTTGGTGCGTCCATAGTGCCATACCAGACAGAGGTACAGTCAGGACAAACCTTTTCAGTAACCGTTGAAATAAAGAACCCATTCCCAGAAGAAAGCGATATTATCGCGAAAATGATTACGCCGGCAGGCTGGAAAGTCAATAACAGGGAATTCAATGCGAAGCTGCCAGGCAATGAAGCCGTACAATTTACAACATTGATTACAATTCCGCAAGGATACACGGGCTACAGGGAACGAATTGCAGTGGATCTTACTGTAGGTAAGCGACGTTTCGGACAGCATGCCGAAGCACTTGTAACGATTAAGGATTTGCCAATTTTAGGAGGTGCAGAAAATGAATAATAAAAATAGTACGATAATGGAAAAACAACTGCCGAAGACAAAAGAAAAAACCTTACATATGATTGGAAATGCTCATCTTGACCCCGTATGGCTATGGCAATGGCAAGAGGGATTTCAGGAAACAAAAGCAACATTTAGGTCTGCGCTTGATCGAATGAAAGAGTATCCTGATTTCGTATTCACGAATAGTTCCGCCGCTAATTATGAATGGATTGAAAACAATGAACCTGAGATGTTTGAAGAAATCAAACAACGTATTCAAGAAGGACGATGGGAAATTGTCGGCGGCTGGTGGATTCAGCCGGATTGCAACCTTCCGAGCGGGGAGTCGTTTGTTCGCCAAGGGCTTTATGGACAGCGTTATTTCCAAGAAAAATTTGGGGTGACAGCGAAGGTTGGCTACAATGTGGATAGTTTTGGACACCATGGGATGCTTCCACAAATTTTAAAGAAAAGCGGTATGGATTACTATATTTTTATGCGTCCAAGCCCGCAGGAAAAAGGACTTCCTGGAAGGTTGTTCTGGTGGGAATCAGATGACGGCTCACGCGTTTTAGCCTATCGTATACCATTTGAATATTGCACATGGGGCAAGGATGTTGAAAAACATGTACGTAGAAATGCAGGGGAATTAAAAGCACCATTTAATGATTTAATGACATTTTACGGTGTTGGTAACCATGGCGGCGGTCCAACAAAGGAGAATATCGAAAGTATTAAACAATTAAATGAAAATCCGTCCTATCCAACACTTTTGTTTAGTACAGTAAATAAATTTTTTGATGACCTTATGGTAAAGAATCTTCCGTTCCCGGTTGTCCATGATGACCTTCAGCACCATGCAAGCGGATGCTACTCTGTACATTCAGGAATTAAAAAATGGAACCGCGAGGCAGAAAATGCCCTTATTAAAGCTGAGAAATTCTCGGCACTTGCGGATTGGGCAACCGGGCAAAAATATCCGGCTGCTGAATATAAACAGGCATGGAAAAATGTATTATTCAATCAATTTCATGATATTTTAGCAGGGACAAGTATTGAAGCAGCATATGAAGATGCGCGGGATATGCACGGAGAGGCAATGTCAATCGCTAAACGGGGTGTCAACTACGCCATCCAATCTTTGTCATGGAGAATTGATATAGAAGAAGAAAAAGGGATGAAACCAATTGTTATCTTTAATCCTCATTCGTGGAACAGTAATGTAAATGTTGAACAGGAAATAGGTGGATTAAAGCCTGAGGATATTTTAGTAGATGAAGAGGGAAATCAAGTTCCGATGCAAGTGGTTCAATCGCAGGCAACCGCTGGGGGCCGTTCACGCATCAGCTTTATTGCCAATCTTCCTTCAATAGGGTACCGAGTATATAAAATCGTACAACGTGAAACTGATAAAGAATTCACATCTATCAAGGCAAATGATACTAGTATGGAAAATGACCATTTTAGAGTTGAAATCGATCAACAAACAGGATTTGTCACAAGTATATATGATAAACAAAAGAACCTGGAAATACTAGGGGGACCAGCGGCAAGACCAGTCGTCATGAACGATTTTAGTGACACGTGGTCGCATAATGTTCTTCAGTTTAAGAGCGAAGATGGCACCTTCAAAGCCACGAGTGTAAAACTGGTGGAACATGGCCCAGTAAAATCGGTTATTCGCGTTATTAGTGAATATGGAAGATCAACACTGCATCAAGACTTTACTATGTATAAAGAGTTAAACCAGATTGATGTCCATTGTACATTAAACTGGCAGGAACAATTTAAAGCACTAAAGATTAAGTTTCCTGTTGATCTTATCTTCAGAAAATCAACCTATGAAATTCCTTATGGGCATATTGTTAGAGAGGGCAATGGTGAAGAGGAGCCTGGACAAAACTGGATTGATACTTCTGGAACTCATCCAGCTACAGGCGAGATATACGGATTCAGCTTGCTAAATGACGGCAAATACAGCTTTGACATCCATAACAAAGAAATGAGTATGACGGTCCTTCGCAGCCCAATTTATGCACATCATGACCCGCTGGTTCCGGAAGAAGATAGGTATTATTCATTTATTGATCAGGGAATTCAAAGATTCACATACTCCTTGCTGCCGCATGAAGGAAATTGGGAAACAGCAGGGACTGTAAAACGTGCAGCCGAATTGAACCAAAAACCTATTAGCATTATTGAAACCTATCATAAAGGTCACCTTCCACAGAAAGATTCCTTCTTGTCAGTTGATGTTGAGAATGTCATAGTTAGTGTCATAAAGCAAGCAGAGGACAATGAGGATCTAATACTGCGTGCCTATGAAACAGCAAATGATGAAACTACTGCCATCATTTCTTTACCTAAATGGAATCGACAAATAAAGACTACGTTTAGGCCGTCAGAAATAAAGACATTCCGTATTCCAAAAGATTCGTCACAGCCTGTATTTGAAAATAATTTACTGGAGTGGGAAGAATAAGAAATGTCTACTGAGCATTTACTTAATGACAAGGAGTAAAGTACATGATTGTGTCGCAGCGCCGTAAGTTAATAAAAGAGTTATTAATAAAAAATAAGAGTGTAAAGGTCTCTGATCTTGTTGAGCTACTTCATGTATCAGAAGAAACAATCCGGAGGGATTTGAATCAGCTTGAAAGAGAGGGCGTTGCCGAGAAAAACTATGGCGGTGCAGTCCTAATAGAGGAGGATGAAAGCCAATTTCTTATTCCTCCTGTTGATAAAAGAAAGTTACAATATTCTCTTGAAAAAGAATTAATCGGGAAGGCTGCAGCCCAATTGATAAAAGAGGGTCAAACCATCATTTTTGATGCAGGATCAACAACTTGGTATGTAGGAAAAAACTTACCAGATAATAGTAACTTAACGATTATAACCAATGCTATGAACGTAGCAGAGGAATGCAGCAAAGATGAAACTGCCTCGATCTACTTATTAGGCGGGAAACTAAGGAAGAATTCAATGAGTCTTGTTGGGCCGCAGGTAGAGACTGAATTACAAAACTACAATGCCGATTATGTTTTCCTTGGGACAGCTGGAATTTCATTAAGGCATGGGTTTACAAGCTCTGATTTGTATGATGCGGAAATGAAACGGGCGATGGTTTCTGCAGGACAAAAGATTATTGTTGTGGCTGACCACAGCAAGCTTCAAAGATCAGGATTAACCCCTTTTTGCCCTTTTAATCAAGCAGATATATTTATTACTAGTGATCTTGCAGATAAAGAAATTCTAAAGGAAATTGAAAAAAGAGGTGTGGAGGTATTTGTAGTACCTATATCAGGTGATACTTTCTCTAGTTAGAAAGGATGTGAGGGGATAAAGCAGCCAGTTTGTTTTTTCCCCTGACTTCTATGAAATTAACATACTATAAAAATCAATATGCAAAAAGGAGGTTATACAAGTGGTAAAGGTTGCTTTATTAAGTAAATGGCATGTCCATGCTGATGATTATGCACGGCAGGCAACTCAAAATAAACATCTGGAAATCAAAGTAGTCTGGGACGAAAATGCCCAACGCGGCAATGAGTGGGCAGGAAAGCTAGGCGTTCCTTTTGAACAAGATTTACTGAAAGTGTTAGCTGATCCGGAGATTGAGGCAGTTATTGTAGATACACCAACAAACCTTCACAAAGAGATCATCCTGCTTTCGGCAAAAAATAAAAAACATATTTTTACTGAAAAGGTATTGGCTTTTACGATGGAAGATTGTAAAGAGATTTATGAGGCAGTGAGTAATAACAATGTAAAGTTGATGGTTTCTTTGCCCCGGCTGACTGAAAATTACTTTTTATATGCCCAGCAGGTTATTGATGAAGGGCTATTAGGGAAACTGACCTATATTCGCTGCCGATTAGCACATAATGGTGCTGTTCCGTTTGAGGGACACCCAAACGGATGGCTTCCAAAACACTTTCTTAATAAAGAGGAATGCGGCGGTGGTGCATTTATTGACTTAGGAGCGCACCCGATATATTTAACCAATCGTCTTGCAGGACCGGTAAAAGCTGTTACGGCAAGGTTACAAAAACAATTTGGCTATGATGTGGATGATAATTCCGTCGCTATTATTGAATATGAAAACGGTGCCTTAGGAACGATTGAAACAGGATTTCTTTCAGTACGCAGCCCTTTCCAGCTGGAGCTGTATGGAACGGAAGGAACTCTATTAATAGAAGATAATAAGATCACCTTAAATTCTAAACAGGCAGGCGAGGGATGGGATGCCCCTGAAAAGCTGCCAGAACCACTTCCGCTGCCGATGGAGCAATGGGTAAATTTTATCATTGATGAAACTGAACCAACCATTACAGATAAAGATGTACTAGGGTTAACGTTAATTAACCAGGCAGCAATGATATCACACAATCAAGGACGAAGAGTAGAAATAGCTGAAATAATAATGGATAAACAAAAAGTATAAATCGGAGGCAAAGAAAAATGGTGAACACATTAAGAGTAGGGATTATCGGAGCGGGCGGCATTGCAAAGCATGCACATATTCCAAACTATTTAAAATGCGGGGAAAAAGTTGAGATCGTTGCTGTAAGTGATGTTGTAAAGGAAAAGGCTGATGAATTAGCAGCAGAATTTAATATTCCCCATACTTTTACGAGTTATGAAGAAATGTTTCAGACTCTAAAATTGGATGCTGTCAGTATTTGTACACCAAACAAATTCCATTATCATGCCACACTAGCCGCACTAAATGCAGGGTGCCATGTCCTATGTGAAAAGCCGCCGGCTATGACAGCAAAAGAAGCAGAAGAAATGGCCAACGCAGCACAAAAAGCTGGCAAAATCCTAACCTATGGATTCCATTATCGTCATGCACCACAGGTGGAAGTGTTAAAGCGCTTTATCGACGCGGGTGAACTTGGTGATATTTATGCTGCACGTGTGACGGCAATGCGCCGCCGGGGAATTCCTGGCTGGGGGGTATTCACAAACAAAGAACTTCAAGGCGGAGGACCTTTAATTGATATCGGGGTTCATATGCTGGATACGGCATTATATTTAATGGGTTATCCAGAGCCGGATACCGTATTTGGAGTAACCTATCAAAAACTAGGAAACCGAAAAGGACTAGGCCTCATGGGATCATGGGATTGGGAGAATTTTTCGGTGGAAGATATGGCACGCGGAATGATTACTTTCAAAAATGGGGCTTCCATTCTATTAGAGTCTGCATTTGCTGCGAATGTTGAGAAAGCTGATGAAATGAATGTAACGTTAATGGGGGACAATGGTGGAGCAGATGTATTCCCACTAAAAATCTATCAGGAAAAACATGAATCGTTAATTGATCTCACTCCGGCATATTTACCAAAGAGAGATTATCATGAACTGGAACTTAGTAGATTTGTGGATGCGTGCTTAGAAGGAACAACACCATTAAGCACCGCCAAACAAGGTGTCTATCTTCAACAAATCATTAATGGTCTATACGAATCAGCGGCCAAAGGTGAGGCTGTTAAATTAAGTGAACATATTCAGGTTTAACTGAAAATTAAAAAAATGGGAGGCGGCAGTATTTCTTTAAGTTGCCACTTATTTATTAAATAGGGGGAATTTCCATTGAGTAAAATTGGCTTACAATTATTTTCTGTGTGGAGAGATGCCGAAAAAGATTTTTTAGGGACCATTCAAAAAGCGGCTGAGCTAGGATACGAGGCAATCCAATTTGCGGGCTTTTATGATACACCAGCTAATAAACTACAAACGGTATTAGAAGAAAATGGACTCCTCGCTGCCGGGGCACATGTAGGGATTGAGAAGTTATTGGATGATGAATTAAAAAGGACGTTTGAATACAATAGCGCCATTAATAATAACTTACTGGTTTGTCCTGCGCTTCCAAAGGAAATGAGACAGACAGCCGAGGATTATAAGAAAACAGCAGAAGTACTGAATCAAATTGGAGAAACATGCAAGGAGGCAGGTTTTACTTTCGGCTATCATAACCACGCATTTGAATTTGAACAGTTTGGAAGTGAAACGGGATTTGATCTGCTATTTGGTCACACAGACCCTGATTTAGTAAAAATGGAATTAGATTGTTATTGGGCCGCTTTTGCGGATCAAGATCCGTTAGAAATCATTCAAAAATATGGAAGTCGTGTGGTGTCCCTGCATATTAAGGATATGAAAATGGTTAATGGTACAAAGACTGGGATTGAAGTAGGGAGAGGTCAACTTGATTTTGCCTCGCTAATTAAGATGGGGGATAAAGTTGGTGTTGAGTGGTTCACGGTTGAGCAGGAGGAATTTGAAAGGGATCCTTATGAAAGTCTTTCTATTAATGTAGATACTCTTAAACAATTAATGAGCGAGGCGAAAATTCGATGACTACTATGATTCCTAGACCAGAATATCCAAGACCTAATTTCAGACGAAATGAGTGGTTAAATCTAAATGGACAATGGAACTTTGCATTCGATGATCACAATAATGGTTTAAGAGAAGAGTGGTATGTGAATCATGACTATCAACAAGAAATTACGGTTCCGTATGCATTTCAAACACAACTAAGCGGTATTCATACCAATGAGTTCCACGATGTTGTTTGGTATGAAAAAACATTTATGATTCCGGACAAGTGGCGGGGGAAACAAATACAGCTGCATTTTGGTGCCGTTGATTATCGTGCAACTGTCTGGGTCAATGGAAGGTTCGTTACTGTTCATGAAGGAGGGCATACATCATTTTCCACTGATATAACAGATGCTTTAATGGGCGGATTAAATAAAGTGGTTGTAAGGGTAGAAGACGTATCAACCGACTTGGAGCAGCCGCGTGGCAAACAATACTGGGAGAAGGAATCTGAAGGGATTTTTTATACCCGTACAACCGGCATTTGGCAAAGTGTTTGGCTGGAGCCAGTCAATCACTCGTTCCTTGAAAGAGTAAAACTAACACCAAACATTGATACAGGTGAAGTAACGGTCGAATACCTTATTCAGAATGCGTCAGATAAACAAGAGCTGGAAATAGAAATCTATTCTCAAGACCTAGTTGTTGCAAAAGAGTCTTGTAAAGTAAATCTTGTTCAACGCAAGAATAAACAAGTGGTTTCGTTGAAGGATTTCCAGAGCGGTAACGGAAAGCTTTGGAGCCCAGAACAACCATTTCTTTATACTGTTAAACTTTTTTTAAAAGAAGAAAATAAGATTGTTGATAAAGTTGACAGCTATTTTGGGATGAGAAAAATTTCTATTAATAACGGAAGAATTGAATTAAACAATATGCCTTATTATATGAAACTAGTTCTAGACCAAGGGTATTATCCTGCCAGCCTGCTAACCGCACCAACGGATGAAGATTTAAAGAGAGATATCGAATTAACGAAGGAAATGGGCTTTAACGGGGTGAGGAAACACCAAAAGGTCGAGGAGCCTCGTTATCTATATTGGGCAGATCACTTAGGAATTCTTGTCTGGGGTGAAATGGCGAACAGCCATACGTTTACAGATAAAGCTATTAAACGAATTTCGTCTGAATGGCAGGAAGCAATAGAACGAGATTATAATCATCCATCCATTATTGCGTGGGTTCCTATTAACGAAAGCTGGGGTGTTCCTCGATTAAAAAGAGATCCCCGTCAAGCGAATCATTTAGTAAGTATGTACTATTTAACAAAATCATTGGATCAGTCGCGTCTAGTCATTTCAAATGACGGATGGGAACACACCGTTTCAGATATCTTAACCATTCATGACTATGAAGGTGAAAAGAAAGTTTTAAAAGAAAGGTATTCCAAGCTTGATAGTACATTACAGTTTACACCTGCAGACCGACTATTATTTGTTCCTGGTTTTCAACATAAGGGTGAGCCCATTATGGTTTCGGAGTTTGGCGGTATTGCCTATCAGAAAAATGAATGGCAAGGATGGGGCTATACATCTGCCGCAAATGACCAAGATTTTATTGAGCGATATTATCAAGTTGTTTCTGGCTTGCTGGAATCACCGCTTGTTCAAGGATTTTGTTATACCCAAATAACAGATGTTGAACAGGAAATTAATGGTCTTTTAACCTATGACAGGAAGCCAAAGGTTGACCTTAGCATAATACGTGAAATCAATGAAGGTAAAAAGCTTACGTTTACTGCGAAAAACTAACCCTTAATCAAGGAGTGTTAATGTTGTATTTTACAGTTGAAAAGATTGAGAAATTTTTAACAGAATTGAAGAATTATATTTATAAAGAAACGTTAGATATCCCTGTTTTTCGCTATAAAGAGTGGGAATTTGGTGATGAAGATAAGGATGCGTACAAAACTGACTTTGATGATCAGAACTGGACAAACTTCCAGGTAGGCGATTTTTGGGGCGGGTATGATAAATCTGCTTGGTTTAGGACCACGATCACTGTCCCTGAGGACTGGAAAAAAGAACGCTTGGTTCTTCATTTTTTGGTTGGCCCTCGAGATGGCGGAGGATCAACGGCCGAATCTTTGTTATATGTAAATGGCGTCCCATTACAGGGAATTGATGTCTGGCATGAGGAAGCATGGCTTCCGCCAGAGCTTCTTGAAAAAGGTGAGATTCAAATTTCCCTAAAAGCATGGAGCGGGGTGTTGAATCCTCCTGATCGTCGAAGATTTAAAAAGGCCAGGCTTGCATGTGTTGATGTTCCAACAGAAAAGTATTTTTATCTTGCTCATACACTCATAAATACAGTGAAGGTCCTAGATGAAAATGAATTTAGAAGAACGAAAATGCTGCAGCTAGTAAATGAGTCAATCTTAAAAGTAGATTTTATAAAGCCGGGTTCAGCTTTCTTCTATCAATCTATTCAAGATGCCTATGAGTTTCTGAAAACAGAGGTCGAGCAATTAAGTGAAATAGAGGAATTAAAGCCATTGGTTACAGCACTTGGTCATTCTCATATTGACATGGCATGGTTATGGCGCTTGGTTCATTCAAGAGAAAAAGCCTCAAGGACCTTTTCAACTGTCCTGCATCTCATGCGTCAATATCCTGAATACCGATACATCCATACATCGCCCCAATTATACAAATATTTAAAAGAGGATTATCCTGAAATCTTTGCAGAAGTTAAACAAAAAATTGCTTCTGGTGAGTGGGAAATCACAGGCGGAATGTGGATTGAGCCAGACACCAATCTCCCGAATGGAGAGTCATTGATTCGTCAAATTCAGTTTGGAAAAAGGTTTATGAAGGATGAGTTTGGTGTTGATACGAGGGTTGTTTGGCTACCAGATGTATTTGGATATTCATGGGCCCTGCCTCAGATTATGAAAAAAAGTGGAATTGACACTTTTATGACAACCAAAATTAGTTGGAATCAATATAATCGGTTCCCATTCGATACGTTTAATTGGCGCGGTATTGATGGCACGGAAATCTTTACCCATTTTATAACCACCCCTGAGGAGGGAGCAAGAGCCTATACGTATAATGGAATGCTGGAACCTCGAAGTGTAAAAGGAATTTGGGATGCCTACCAGCAAAAGGAAGTAAATGATGAACTGTTACTAGCCTTTGGATGGGGTGATGGCGGCGGCGGGC
Organism: Bacillus sp. CZDM1; assembly: GCF_055502545.1. NCBI lineage: Bacteria > Bacillati > Bacillota > Bacilli > Caryophanales > Bacillaceae > Bacillus > Bacillus sp. CZDM1. Next base: position 350,180 of record NZ_JBUESO010000005.1, read on the forward strand.
CGACAAAAGAAATGATTGAAACCGCGCGTGCCATGAAAAATCTGCCAGGTCTGCCAAAAGTTCAAATGGACAAGGCCGAAGCCTATTTTGCACGTTTACAAGACACGGTGAAAGATCAATCATTACCGGTTTGGGATGGAGAATTGTATTTAGAGTATCACCGGGGTACTTATACCTCTCAGGCATCCTTAAAAAAAGCAAACCGTAAAGCAGAATTTACCTATCATAATGCGGAATGGTTAAGTGCACTTGCTGACCATTTCAGCGGCAAGGAAAATTATCCACATGCTGCTTTAAATGAAGGCTGGGAACTATTACTCCTAAATCAATTTCATGACATTTTACCAGGCTCCTCTATTCGTCAGGTAAATGAAGATGCGCGCAGAGATTACCAAGCCGTGCAGAGTATAGGAGAAAATGTTCTTAAAGAAGCAAAAGGCTCTATTGAACAAAACATTCAAACTCATGAGGATGCAATTATAGTCTACAATTCTCTATCTTTTGAACGGGATGGTTTGATCGAATTACCTGTTTCTTCAATTTTCACAGAAACAACAACCATTGTGGATGAAGAAGAAAACACCCTGCCAGCTCAGGTCATTCAAGCCGAGGATAGCCAAAAGGTACTGGTTCAAGCTAAAAATGTACCAGCACTAGGATATAAAACGTTTAAACTCGCTGAACAATCAGCTTCGGGGTCCAGTCTTATTGTAACGAAGGAATATATGGAGAATGATTACTACCAAATTACTTTTAATGAAAAAGGCCAGATTATTTCATTATTTGATAAAGTATTAGAACGAGAAGTTATTGCCGAAGGGGCAAGGGGAAATGTCCTTCAGACGTTTGAGGATAAACCAATGAACTTTGATGCCTGGGATGTTGACCTATATTATCAAGAAAAGATGCGTGAGATCGACCATTTAACAGCGGTAGAGGTGCATGAGGTAGGTCCGATTCGCGGCAGTCTTAAATTAACTTGGGAGTTCTATGATTCTACAATTACACAATATATAACGGTTTATAAACATTCACCAAGAATTGACTTTATTACTAAAGCCAATTGGCAGGAGAAACAAACATTAGTAAAGGCAGCATTCCCAGTTGATGTTCGTTCAACAAAAGCAACCTTCGATATTCAGTTTGGTAATATGGAGCGTCCGACTCATTGGAATACGAGTTGGGACCAGGCGCGCTTTGAAGTAGTGGGACATAAATGGGTTGACCTTTCTGAAGGTAACTTCGGAGTCAGCTTACTTAATGATTGTAAATACGGCCACGATGTAAAAGACAATGTGATCCGATTAACATTAATCAAGTCTTCCATTGAACCTGATGAAACAGCCGACCGTGGCAACCATGAATTTACGTACAGCCTAATTCCACATAAAGGGGATTGGCGTGAAGGAAATATTGTAAAAGAAGCCTATCATTTGAATGTTCCATTATTTGCAAATGAACTGCCAGCTAACCTTGATGGGCATTTGCCAGCCTCCTATCAATTTGCCGAGATTGACCAAGACAACGTTCTGCTTGAAACGGTGAAAAAAGCTGAAGACGGCGATGCAATTCTTATACGTTTCTACGAATATAAACAATACAGAAATAAAATAAATGTCTCCTTTGCAAAACCAATTAAAAAAGCGGTCGAATGTAACTTGATTGAAGAAGCAGAAAAGGAAGCTGATTATCAGAATAAGAATCTTTCATTCTCCGTTTCACCTTATGAAATTAAGACATTTAAAATATGGTTCTAAACAATAAATTCCATAGAAAACACCATAAAATACTTTTTATGGTGTTGTTTATCTAGAACAAAATATTGGAGGCAATCGATCTATGTTGAAGATTGCAATGATGGGCGCTGGGAGTATTGGATTCACTCGAAGATTGATGATGGATATTCTAGCAGTAAAAGAATTCCAAGATACAGAATTTCATTTTATGGATATTAACAAAGAAAATCTTGAAATGGTAACAAACTTGTGTCAACAGATGATTCAATTCAACAAACTGCCAGCAAAGATTATAAGGACAGCTAATTTAGTTTAACGATTCTCCGAAAGTAGTCTGAGATTGAGAGGAAGAACAGCAGAATGAAAAAAATATTGACGACTATAGTCATCAGCTTAGTAATGTTATTAAGTAGTTGTTCTACATCAAAGGAAGAACCAGCATTGTCATACAAAAACCCTGTTTTTGAACCGGTACTAGCAGACCCCTCAATTATAAAAGCAAAAGATGGATATTTTTATGCCTTTGGAACTGAAGATGACTGGGGAGATCAAGTAGGTGCTCGTTTGATTCCAATTGTCCGTTCAAAAAATTTAGTGGATTGGAAATATGTAGGGCAAGCCTTTGACAAAAAGCCTGAATGGAAAAGTGATGGATCACTGTGGGCCCCTGATATTAGTTATTTTAATAAAAAGTATTATTTGTATTATTCAATTTCAATATGGGGAGATGTGAATCCGGGAATTGGAGTTGCTGTTTCGGATGTACCAGAGGGTCCTTATAAAGACCTGGGGAAATTATTTGATAGTAAATCGATTGGTATAGGAAATTCAATAGATCCAATGATCTTTGTAGATAATGACGATACAGCTTATCTATTTTGGGGAAGCTTTCATGGGATTTTTGGAATTAAACTTTCAAAGGATCGATTAAGTACGATAGGGGATCCATTCCATATTGCTGGGAATGCTTTTGAAGCTTCGTACTTGATCAAACGTGGTGAATATTACTATTATTTTGGTTCAAGAGGGTCATGCTGTGAAGGAGCAAAAAGTGGTTACAATGTAGCGGTTGGTCGCTCTAAGAGTATAACCGGACCATATATTGATAAAGACGGGAAAGATCTAATACTAGGGGGAGGAACCTTGGTTGTAATGGGGAATTTCCCAAATGATAAGGGAAGCAAATTATATTCAGGTCCAGGTCATAACGCGATAATAAAAGATGATAAAGGTACAGATTGGATGGTTTATCATGCAGTAGAAAAAGATAATCCACTTTTACCAAATGGAGCAACAAGACGCCCCCTAATGATTGATCCAATTAAATGGAAGAATGGGTGGCCAACAATAGATGGGCTAGTCCCTAGTAATAAAACAAAACCAAGACCAGAGTTCCATAAGTAATGAGGATTCGTAAGGCAGAAAAATATAACATTACTAAATAATTGAATGGAGAACAAGATGGTAGAATTAAGATTACTAAAATCGGAAACCGAGTACAAACAAGCAATAAAATTAGCCGACAAAGTGTTCCGGGACGAGGGGCATATTTCGATGGGGGTAGCCTTCCCCCAGGTGTTTTCACCTGAACTAAATCAATCATATGGAGCATTTATAAATAATGAATTGGTTTCATATATTGGCTTAGTTCCTTCTATCATCCATCTAGGTGATGCAGAGATTAAAGCCTATTCAATCGGTGCTGTCTGTACTCATCCAGGCCATCGTAAAAAAGGCTTTGCCAGCATGCTCTTAGGTAGGATTTTTACTCATGTTCAGAGGGCTGACGCTTCCATTTTATTTGTATCAGGAAGTTTACCCATGTACTTAAAAGCTGGCTGTTCCTACTATGGTAAATTATTTAAATACGAAATAAATAAGGGAGATTTACTAGGTAATGAAGGCTACTTAGTTAGGGAATTATCCCCGTTTGATTGGTTTTATTTGCGAAAATTACTTCAGGCTCGTCCTGTTTATGTTGAACAAAGTATTTATGATTTTTCCGTCCTATATAAAGCAGCAGGATTTGCTAGTATTCTAAAAATGGAACACAAGATATTAGTTGCCCAATCTGAAAATGACATAAAGGGATTTGTAGTTTTGGGGGTTCCCAATTCTTCATTAGGTTCTTGTGATCAGCCAGCACAAGTCATTGAATGGGGAGGGGAACCGCAAGCTATCCAAACCATTTTAGCAGAAACCTTCCAGAATGGAATAAAATCTCTGAAATGTTCAATTCCTTTGCACGAAAAAGAGCTTAACAAACTACTAAACTCTTTAGAAAAAACAAATGCATCATACCCAGGGACGGTTAAAATTACTAACCTGGATTTGTTGTTAAAACAAGCAGAGCCTTTCTTTAGTGGAAAAGTCAAAATAGTAGAGGTTGATAAAAGCAGCAAAAAACTAATTTTCAATCAAAAGTCAATGATCTTAGACAACGCTTCATTAGAAAGATTAATTCTTCAAGGAGAGCCAGACTTAGATTGTTATTTAAAAGAGATTTTCCCAATTCCACTTCCATTCCCTGAAGGGTTAAACTATGTTTAGGCGAACGTTGCTTAAGCCGCCGTTTGTCGAAGCTCTTATTTAATTCATACAAAAAGGCGTGAAACCGAATCGATCGGTTTCCGCCTCTATCATGAAGAATTTTAAACTATTTGCGGCTAATTTTATGATTGTGATAGAATACGCCTTAAAAAGTCGAGTGAACGCTCCACATCCTCCGTCATGGTTCGGACAGGTTGAGTGCTTTGGGGATGCCATAGTTCGAGTGCCAGCCAGCCGTTATACTGAGCGGCTCCTGCGGAATCGAGCAGGGAGGCGATATCAATATCTCCTTCTAGTAAGTCTTCAGATGGCACATTCCCATATTGATTACGTAAATGAAAGGCATAGACCCGTTCAGTATAGGCATTAACCCACTCAATGGGATTGCAGCCAGATACATGGGCCCAGCCGGAATCTACACACAGTCCTACACTTTGATCTGCATATTGGATGACCGATCTTAGATCTCCTTTAGCATTGTGATTGTCAGCGGCATGATTATGCAGACAAACTTCTAAACCCATTGGGGCAACAAGTTCGGAAATACGAGATAAGTTCTCGCCCTGCTGCTTGAAATGATCCTCTGCCTTAGGAACTACATTTTTCCAGCTGATTGGATCAGCATTTATGAGTAAGTCGGAGCCTTCTGCTACAGCCAAGCGTTCAGCAAAAGGTAACACCGTTTTCTCCACATCCAGATTGTTGAATGGTATATGTAAAGGGAGACCGACATAGGAGGCTGATACGGCCAGTCCAAAGGAACGTGCCAATTTTAGTTTTTCAGTATCAGCATCAATCTCGACAGCATCAAGACCTGCTTCTGCACAAGCGCGGAATAATTCTTCCCAATGTGGTTTTTTGCCATCCATTTTCCAGCGTTCTGTCCAGCCGTACATATTTGATGAAAATCCTTTGATGTTCAAAGTGTTACTCCTTTCTGCACCATTTCTATCAGTTGTTTTTGTTCGGTTTCTGCAGTTGTATATATGGATGTAAGGCAGAGAAAATTATTCAGTGCTTGTTGATTAACGTTAGCATGTGATTCAATGCCTTTCACTTTTCGATAAAAGTGAAGGAGTGGATTGTCGAAAATCGTGTACTCACTTCTCGGTCCTGTTTCTACCTGTTCCTCTACAAGTTGCCCGTGCTTATCGTAACGAAGGAAGACAGGCTGCCTAGAATCAAATGGTGTCCACCTAAGTGAACCAAGTGTACCCTCGATTTCCGCCCTTACATAACTTTCTCCGTGTGCACATGAAGCACGCTCGTAATGGACGTGAATTGGATGGTTACCACTGCTGAAAGTCATGAAGGCGCCGACATGAGTTTCAACATCGAAGGGTGTATCCATGGGATCAATTTCAGTATGGGGCTTCGCTGTCCATGCAGTATTTATCTCAATGGAGGTTGGATTGAGTATGTCATTCAATGTGGCAAAGTCGTAAGGTCCCCAATCCATTAACACGCCTCCGCCGCTTAGTGTTGAATCTAAAAACCAGCGGCTTGCAGGCTGATATTCGATTCCTGATCGGCTTCGTTCCCATTTGTTAACAAACGTAACATGATAGATTTCACCTAGAGATCCGGACTTGATTACTTTCTTTACTGCCTCCATGTGAGGCATGCCTTTAAAACGTACACTGCAGCATCCTAATAATCGGTTATGCTTTTCTGCAAGCTGGACCATTTCTTGAGCTTGAGAACCATTCATCGCTAGAGGTTTCTCACAAAGAACATGGCGGCCAGACTCAATTGAAAGTCTTGAGGGATCAAAATGTGCCGTCGGCGGTGTACAGATAATTACAATATCATCGTTTTGTGCAGTCTCGGAGTTCAGCATTTCTTCCACACTTGTAAAGCCAATTGTCTCAGGAAATTGGCTGCAAAATGCTTCTAGTGCAGCAGGATTTGTATCAGCAGCTCTCAATTGAATCTGTTCGGAAAGTTTTTTTGCCGCTTCCGCGTGTGTCCGGCCAATTACGCCCGCGCCAATTATATAAATTCTCAAATTTATTCACCTCTGTAGAATATTAATGGTTTTACTCTACCATATCCAAAAAATTAAGTTCTCCTCCAATTAAGCGGAAAACTTATCATTTTGTTCAAAGAAAAGATTGTTTAGGAGTTGTGAAAAATGTATGTAGAACACTTACGTTTACAGCGATCGTTTGCGTTTTGCCGTGTATGGGGGTCACATGAGGAGCATGACTTGCATGTCCATGATTGTTTAGAAATCGGGGTTGTTCTTAATAATGAGCTAGAATATAGGTTCAACGAACATACCTACCTTGGTAGGCCGGGAGATGTGTTTTTATGCCGTCCATTCGAGCCGCACTGGAGTTTTGCTCAGCCTGATAAACCGTTCGAATGCATTCTCATCCTGTTCACACCGTCTGCTGTACGTAAAATTCCTAATGTCAATCAGCTTCTGAAGCCTTTCTATACTCCACAAGGAATACAGCCCTTTATCCCGTCCAGCACGATTTTTGCACGAGCAATAAGGCAGGCGGCTGTATCTGCGATAGAAGACCAAGAAAAGGGAGAAGATCTTTGGGTGACCCGTCAATATATGCATTTAATCAATATTTTGCTGCAAGTCAATCAGTTTGCCAAAGAATCCCAATCTGCTGATTATTTGGAATTACCATCTTCTGAAATTGTCGATATTGTGGGGTACATGCTTGAAAATTATCAGAAGCCTATAAATATTGAAACATTGTCCTGGCAGGCAGAAATGGGAAGAACAATGTTTTTTCAAGAGTTTCGCCGGTTGACTGGACTTAGTCTCAATGAATTTCTTAACCGTCTGCGCATACAAAGCGCAATGGACTTCCTTCGTTCGACGAATATGAGTATGATAGACCTTGCCTATGCAAGCGGATTTCAGTCTTTAAGTACCTTCAACAAGCAATTTAAAAAGTATACGGGGCGATCCCCTCGAGCTTATCGCCAGAAGGAATAAAATTGTTACAAATTCCGAAAAAGCATAGTTTAATTGATAGACAAACTATGTTTAGCGAGATGCACTGAAAATATTAAATAGGAATGTTTTTAAATTATTAAAAAAAGGAGTTATCAAAATCATGAATTCTATTTTAATTCGTAATGTTCGTGTGATCTTCGATGATGAACCGAAGCTGGGATGCATACTTATTCGGAATGGGCAAATTGAATCAGTTCATACTGGCAATAGGTGCTCAGATTTTTCCGTTGATTATGAAATCGATGGAAACGGCCAGTTTCTGATTCCAGGAATGATCGATGTTCATATTCATGGAGCTGAAGGTTTTGATATGATGGACGGTACCATTGGCAGTGTGGAAGCCGTATCTAGAGCATGCGCAAAGACAGGTTGTACATCCTTCTTAGCCACCTCAGTTTCTTCCTCCTTAGACGAACTTCTTAAAATGATAACCAATGTAAAAGAGCTGTCTGGCAGAGAACCCGGGGCTCAAATTATTGGCATTCATATAGAAGGTCCATATCTTAATGTAAAACGAAAGGGTATGCAAAATGAGCGATACTTAAGGCATCCTGATTTGAAAGAAATGAAAACCATCATAAAGACATCCGGTTCGTTACTCCGCATGGTGACTCTGGCCCCAGAACTACCTGGCGGTCTTGAGATGATTTCCTTTTTAAAGGAACAAGGGATTATTGCCGCTATTGCCCATTCTGATGCCACTTATGATGACGCGAAACAAGCATTTAAGAGTGGTGCCAGCCATGTTACCCATTGTTTTAATGGTATGCGACCAATACATCACCGTGATCCGGGTCTTATCTTAGCTGCTTTTGAAGAAAGCAGCGTAAGTGTTCAAGCAATCGTCGATGATGTCCATCTTCATCCAGCCATTGTAAGGCTTTTATATCGTGAAAAGGGCCCAAACAGTATGGTGTTAATTACAGATGCCCTTCAGGCTATGGGGATGGGTGATGGAACATACTTATTTGGGGGTCATGAAGTTAGCGTATTTGATGGTGTTGCTATGTTAGACGACGGTACCCTTGCATCAAGTACAGTGACAATGAATCAAGCATTGGCAAAAACAGTTAAATTGGGAATTCCTTTAAAGGACGCCGTTATGATGGCGACACAAACACCGGCAGATATACTGGGATTAGAGAAAAAAGGCCGGATTAAATCCGGTGCAGATGCTGACTTAGTTCTAATGAACAATCGTTTCGAGGTATTGTGGACAATGGTAAAAGGGCGAATCGTCTTTCAGTCCTAAGCTTTGTTAAGATGCCTTTATCGGGCAGCGTTATAGGACCATATTAAACAAAAATGGGTATCTTAAATTAGATACCCATAATTGATTGTATTCAATTAGATGTGTTGTAGGGTTGAATTTTTGTAAAAACTGTCTATTATCCTAAAAACTTAACACAAACCGGATGTGGCATCGTTATATCAGATTGTATAAGAGTTAATTTTCCTGTATTCTCATCTCCTGAAAATTAAACCAAATTGCTGGATTCTTGATTAGAAGCAACAAATCCGATAAGAGACATTATTGTATTCAAATGTTCCTATAATATTTGGAAATTAACCAATCGTATACTTTGGTGTCACCTTATCAAAATGAGGATTTTCACCACTAACCATTAATCCCATTCCCCAATCAAAATGTGTATCTTCTACAGGGAAATCCGATGCATCACGATATTGAAATAAAACATTTCTGCGATTTCGTCCACTCTTGTTTACATCAGAACCGTGAATCGTTAAATAATTGAAAAATAATACATCTCCAGGTTCAGCTGGACAAGGTGTTCCACTAGAAATAGGATATTCTTTGTGATTTAAGTAGTGTCGCCCAACATGCGAAAGGACACCTTGTTTGTGTGACTTAGGGATGACACGCAGACAGCCGTTTTCTTCATTACTTTCGTCTAAATGTACACTTGCGGCCAACATGCTGTGTTTTTCATGAGGAAAGTAAGGGTAATCTTGATGCATCGGAAATGCAGCACCTTTTTCAGGTGGCTTTACAAGCATTTTTGAATGATGAAGTTGTACATTTGGCCCTATTAATTTTTTTAATACAGAAACCATATTTACATGAAATAGGGCATTTAAGAAGACAGAGTCATGATAATGAACGTTATGAAATCCCTTCAATACGAGTCTTCTTATTTGTTCCTTTGGCAAATAATCACCATCCCATGCGGCATTCTCATCCCTTTTTGCTTCAGCTGCTCGTCGAATGATATTGTCTATACCACTTCGCATAGCTTCGACTTCTTGCATATTAAACACGCCTTTAACTAATAAATAACCTTCTTCTTTGTAAAATTCTTCATCCTTTTTTTGAATCATCGTTTCCCATCCCCCTTATTTCATAATTGTTTAATACTTAAATCCTTTAAAAGTAACGTCCAGCATCCCCGTTTTATTCCATTTATTTCACTGCAGAAGGGCGTTCCTTCGCTTTGTCAGATTCACCAGCATTCTTATTTGCTTCTTCGCGGTTTTTAGCCATTTCTTCTACTGTTTTGACTTTGAGACGCGCTGCACCTTTATTGTGCTTAGCTTGAATTGATTTTCCGGATTCTAATCGCTTTTTAGCATTTACGATTGCATCCTGATATTGTGGTAACCATTGTTCCTGCGCCACTAGCATCTCATCTACAAGCTGCCAAATTTCTTTCGGATTACACACTGCTCCTACTAATGGATCCATCATCATGGCTTGACGTAATAGATAATCATCTCCATGAACTGCAGCTTCCACTGCAAGGTGTTGAACGGTGATACTAGCATTACAAACTGCCGCACAGCCCAGTGGCAGCTCTCCTAAATGTGGCATACTAATACCATTTCGATCAACATATCCAGGCGCCTCGATAATCGAGTAATCTGGTAGATTTGAAATAATCCCATTATTAACGACATTAAAGTGTCCTCGGTATACTCTTCCAGTTTCTAGGGCTTCAAGAATATAGGATGCGTGTTCCTCACCACGATTTTCCTCTTTAAATTCACGAACAGGTTCTTTCATCCAGTTCGGAAAATCCGTCTCAAACCAATTTCTGCCTTCCGTACAAACTCTTAAATATCCACCGGTCTCACCATTTATCCAGCTTCCAAGATCAATCCAATCGTTAATTTCTTCTGGACGTTTTCGGTACCAAGGCACAAATTCACTTAAATGACCATTTGATTCAGTGCTGTAATAGCCAAAACGTCTTAGCATATCAATGCGAACCTTTTCCGTTTTACTAAATTCCGGGTGAATTTCAAATGCATGGAGAAGCTTATCTGTCATATCTTCACCATTGTGCTTTATTTGGATATACCATGTTTGATGGTTTATACCAGCACAGATTATATCGACTTCATGTTTCTCTAAACCTAGCACTTTAGCAATTTGTCGGTGTCCCCCTTGTACACCATGACAAAGTCCAATAGTCTTAACACCACCGTATTTATTACAAGCCCATGTAATCATGGCCATCGGATTAGAATAATTGAGCAACAAGCACTCATGGTCTGCAACTTCACGAATATCTTTACAGATATTAAGAATTTCAGCTATTCCCCGCTGCCCGTACATAATTCCACCTGCACAAAGTGTATCTCCTACACATTGGTCTATGCCGTATTTTAATGGAATGTCAATATCATATAGAAATGCCTCTAACCCACCTACTCGTACAAGCGAAAATATATATTTTGCATTTCTAAATGCTTCCCTGCGATTGACTGTCGATTGTATTTTTATATTCAAGTTGTTTTCATCAATATCTCGTTGACATAGCTTTGTAACTCTATCCAAGTTTTTTTGGTTAATATCTGTAAATGCTACCTCAATATTATGAAATTCTGAGACAGACAAAATATCCCGTAATAACCCTCTTGTAAATCCAATACTACCTGCCCCAATAAATGCAATTTTAAATGTCAATGAGTAACTCCCCTTTGCTGATCACGGTAGATTACTTTCTTTATCTTACCAAGCAATATAAGAAAGCGTTATCAATATTCTAACCTTCTCCATCTATCGAAGTATAAAATACTAACTTCTACAATCTTTTCTTGACTGAAATTATTTGTTAAGCGTATTTCGATAAACAACGGGAGTCTTACCAGTGTGCTTTTTAAAGAGTGTACTAAAATACTGACGGCTGTTTATACCAACGTATTCAGATATCTCAATGATGGGTATTTCTGTGTGAGCAAGCAGCATTTCAGCTTTTTTGATTCGCAATGAAGTTAAATATTCCATCACCGTATATCCCATTTCTGCCTTAAAAATACGATGTAGGTAAACAGGGTGTAGATTAACAACATTTGCAATATCCTTCACCTGAATTTCACAGTCATAATTCTGGTGAAGGAAAGATAGGATTTGTTTGATATATAAATTTACTTGATAAGAATTCTGATTTTCATATTCAATCGCTAATCTGCCAATTTTAATAAATAGTTGAGAAAATAGGAGTTGAATCATCACCTTATTCTCTAACCTTCTCTCGTCTAACTCAAGTACAATACTTTTTAGTATATGGTAAATATCACTTGAATCTTTTAACACAATATAAGGATAAGCTTTTGAAAGGAACTGAGACAGCATACCATTCGTTCTGACAATTTCTTTGAAAGATGGTGAAAATCCCTCATTCTCTTTGATTGTAAAAAAAAACTCTAAATTTAACATTCTACAAGGATTCTCATTATCTACAACCAAACGATGCGCAATGTTTGAATCGAGTAAAATTAAATCTCCTTTTTTCATGGGTACTGTTTCGGTAGCGGTTTCGACAACACATTTTCCTTCAATCACATACATAATCTCGATTTCATTATGAGAATGATACGGCATTTCAAAACCCTTCCATTGTTTAAAATAATACGATATAACCTTTGGATAGTATTTATCATGCAGTAATTCACTTTTATAAAGACTGTATTCATTCAAGAATTTTTACCTCCCCAGTACATGTAAATCTTTCTTCTAAAAACTTAAATATATTCTTTATTCACTTTATAAAACCTTTATTCCCAATTTTAAGGCCTATTCCAAAAAACAGGTACAACAATCTTTTATTTATATCGTCATTGTAAAAAATTTATCTTCACTTTGTCTTTATTTCTTAAGGTAGGTTCTAATCTCCTAGAAAAACATAACAAATTTCTTGTTTTCTCCCATAGGTATTTATATAAATAATCACAAAAAATTAGAGTCTTTCTATATAGAAAGGCTCCATTGTGTTGAAAAAAGAAAATCTTTGGGTGACCCGTAATATATACATTTAATTAATATTTTGCTGCAAGTGAATCAGTTTACTAAAGAATCTCAATCTGAAGATTATTTGGACATACTATCATCTGAAATTGTTGAAATTGTGGGATACCGGATTGAAAATTATCAGAAGCCGATAAAAATTGACACATTGTCCTGGCAGGCAGAAATGGAGAGAACAATGTTTTTTAATGAGTTACGCAGGTTGACTGGATAGTCCCAATAATTTCTTAAAAAAGTTAAAAAAAACCCGCGGAATCAATCCGCGGACTTTATCTATCTTAAAACATTAAAGTATCTTGCCTCAGGATGGGCAAATACCATGGCTGATACGGAGGCTTCTGGCTCCATCATGCAGCCATCCGTTAATTCAATCCCAATCTCCTCTGGATGAATTAACGCAAATAATTTTTTCTGATCCTCTAAGTCCGGACATGCTGGATAACCATAAGAGAAGCGTTGTCCCTGATATTTAGCGGCAAATCGATCCTGCATCGTAAATGTCAGCGGGTCTGGGAAACCCCAGCGGTCGCGCATTTGACGATGAATCAACTCTGCAAAGCCTTCTGCTGATTCAAGTGCTAAAGCTTGTAGGGCATGACTCTCAAGGAAACGGCCTTCAGCCTTTAACTGGTCTGCCTTTTCACGGATTCCTCTTCCCGCAGTTACCGTAAAGAAACCAACATAATCTTTCTCCCCACTGTCAACAGACTTTACAAAGTCTGCTAAACATAAATGAGGTGCAGATTCCTGACGGGGAAAATCAAATGTTTCAATAACAGTATTAGGCTCTTCTGGATCATAAATAAATATCTTATTCCCATCAGACTGAGCAGGGAAGAATTGATAGACAGCAGCTGGTAAAATCCAATTACCTTGTTTAGCATCTGCTAATAATCCATCAACTACTTCTTTTACTTTTACAGCTTTTTCATTCTTTTCAGCAAGTAAATTTGCAATTTTTCCTTTTACCCCTAGGTGATGCCCAATTAACATTTGCATATTGATATATGGCTCAATATGGGATAGGGAGTAGGTTTTTAAGATATGTTTCTTAGTATCCATCGGTGTAAAAACTGGCACTTCTGTCGAAACAGAAGGTCTTGTTTTAACTGCGGTGGATACAGCTGAACGAATAGGCAAATCGCGCGGAAGTTCAATCGCGGCTAGTTTTTCCCTTTTTTCAGCAATCAGTTTTTCGTGCTCTTCAGGAGATTGAAGCTGATTCGCGAGTGATAATCCAGTCATAGCATCCTTGGCATAAAGAACAAGTCCATCATACTCTTTTGCAATTTTGGTATCGGTGAACTTTCTAGAAAGGGCAGCTCCTCCTACCATGATTGGAGTTGAAATTCCAGCTTCTTTCATATCCTGTGCTGTTAACACCATTTGCTGTGCAGATTTCACCAGCAAGCCAGATAATCCAACGATGTCCGGTTTTTCTTTTTGAATCACTTGAACCAATTCTGTAGGTGATACTTTAATCCCCAAATCATGAACATCATAACCGTTATTGCTAAGTATAATGTCAACTAGATTTTTCCCAATATCATGTACATCGCCTTTTACAGTTGCTAAGATGACTTTTCCTTTGGAAGAAGAAACATCACCCTTTTCCATATAAGGTTCTAAATAAGAGACAGATGCCTTCATAACTTCAGCACTTTGGAGAACTTCGGCGACTATCAGCTGATTGTCGTTAAACAGTCTTCCTACTTCTTTCATGCCCTCCATTAATGGTCCATTAATGATATCAAGCGGAGCAGGGTACTTTTCAATTGCTAAAGCCAAATCTGGCAAAAGGCCTTCCTTCGTGCCTTCGACCACGTAGTAGGAAAGTCGTTCTTCCAAACTCATATTTGGTACTGTACTCTTTGTCTCTTTCTTCTTGCCTCGATAAAATTCAGTGAAAGTGGCTAAGGTGTCATCTGTTGTGTTAAATAAAAGGGCTTCTGCTAATGTGACTTCTTCTTTTGAGATGGAAGCGAACCGCTCTAGTTTTTCAGTATTTACAATCGCATAATCAAGCCCTGCTAATGTACAGTGGTATAAAAACACCGAGTTTAATATTTCTCTGCCGACAGGCGGAAGACCGAAGGATACATTGCTGATTCCAAGAATGGTTTGTGTCTTAGGAAGGTGTTCTTTGATTAACTTAATACCTTCCACCGTTGCTTTTGCAGATCCAATATACTGTTCATCACCTGTACCAACAGGAAAAACAAGTGGGTCAAATATTAGATCCTGGGGCTTTAAACCATACTTATTGACGAGAATGTCATGAGATCGCTTGGCTATTTCCAATTTCTTTTCAGCTGTAACACCCATACCTTTTTCATCAATCGTACCAACGACGACAGCAGCACCGTATTTATGGATTAATGGAACAACTGCCTCAAATCTTTCCTCGCCATCCTCAAGATTAATGGAGTTAATAATTGCTTTTCCTTGAGAATACTTGAGTGCTTTTTCGATTACTTTTTCATCTGTCGAATCGATAACTAGCGGAGCCTTTATTTTCTTTACTACTTCAGGAATGAAATTCTCCATGTCGGTTAATTCATCACGATCAGGGTCAGCAAGACAGATGTCAATAACATGTGCGCCGCCTTTAACCTGTGCACGAGCAATCTCTGCTGCTTCTTCAATCTTACCTTCGTTAATTAGGCGTTTGAATTTTCGAGAGCCAATGACGTTTGTACGTTCTCCGACCATAATCGGACGTAGTGTCGGGTCATCGTAAACGAATGGTTCAATTCCTGATACCATATGGAAATCAGAAGACTGTGCCTCGCGTGGTGAGAACTTTTTCATCTCTTCTGAAATTGCTCGAATATGATTTGGTGTTGTACCACAGCAGCCGCCAACAATATTTAACCAGCCATGGGCTGCAAAGTCTGCAAGCTTTTTCGCTAACGTTTCAGGTGTTTCATGATAATGTCCTTCCTCATCAGGCAGCCCAGCATTTGGATAACAAATAATCGCTGATGTAGCAAGATTGGAAAGGGAACGGACATGCTCCTGCATAAATTCCGGACCTGTCGCACAATTTAGTCCCACTGCCACAGGTTTCATATGTTCCAACGAAATATAAAAGGATTCGATGGACTGTCCTGCCAGGGTTGTACCCATCGGCTCAATCGTACCGGAAACGATTAAGGGAAGCACCTTGCCTGTTTTATCAAATGCATTTTTTATTCCAATAAAGCCAGCTTTTACATTTAGCATATCCTGACTTGTTTCAAGCAGCAGGAGGTCAACACCACCGTCAATCAGCCCAATTGCCTGCTCCTCATAAGAAGTGGCAAGTGCTTCAAAGGTGGTTCCGCCTGTGACGCTTAGCGTTTTTGTTGTCGGTCCCATTGAACCGGCAACATACCGCGGCCACTCAGCTGTTGAAATTTTCTCAACTTCCTTTTTGGCAATTTGACCGGCAATTTTATTTAATTCATAAGCCTTAAAGCCTAGATTGTAGTCATCAAGAACAATGCTTGTGGCCCCGAAGCTATTCGTTTCAATAATATCAGCACCAGCCTCTAAGTATTCACGATGGATTTTCGCGATTGTCTCAGGAGCTGTAACATTTAGATATTCATTACAGCCCTCATATTGTTCACCGCCAAAGTCCTCTGCTGATAAATTTGCCTCTTGGATCATGGTGCCCATGGCGCCGTCCATTACAAGAATCCGTTTTTTTAGTTGTTCACTGAATGGAGCTTTCAACATAGCTGTTCCCCCTTACTTGACTTGCACGCTGTTTGGCATAGATGGCTAATTCTGTTGTTAGTTCATACCGTAAAAATGGTGTGATCAAATAAATCCCATTGAATAAATCAAGTGCTGTGTCAATTAATGATTTCGTTATTTCAATTCCTTCACGTGCTGCTAGAAGCGGTTGATCACTTAATGCCGACATCCTGTCACGAATAGATTGGGAGATTTTAATTCCTGGTACTTCATTATGAAGGAACTCAGCGTTTCTGCTGCCTGTTAGAGGCATCAGCCCAATATAAATAGGTGCTTTAAGGTTTTTGGTATGCTCATATACTTCAATCAATTTTTCCTCAGAGAAGACAGGCTGTGAAATGAAATAATCTGCGCCATATTCAATCTTTTTCTCCAGGCGTTTTACAGCCTTTTCTACTGAACGAACATTTGGATTAAAGGCACCGGCAATGCTAAAAGCTGTTTTTTGCCCTAGGTCTTTTCCTGAAAAGGATAAGCCTTCGTTCAATTGTTTAATCATTTGTATTAACTCAAATGAAGAAACATCATAGACGGACGAGGCGCCAGGGAAGTCTCCGACCCGGGCTGGGTCACCTGTGATTGCCAGAACATCATTCATTCCAAGGGTATGAAGCCCCATTAGGTGGGATTGCAAACCAATAATATTCCGGTCTCTGCAGGCAATATGGATAAGCGGTCGCATCCCTAATTCTTGTTTAACAAGATAACCTAAAGATTCATTGGAAATCCTTACCTGAGCCAAAGAGTTATCTGCCATAGTAATCGCATCGATTCCTGCTTCTTTTAAAGCCTTTGCGCCTTCAAAAAATTTGCTGGTATCAAGCTTTCTTGGAGTATCTAATTCTACGATAACCGAGGGACGTTCCTTAACGATTTCCTCGAGAGGCTGGTGATCCCTTTTAGCTGCACTTTGTTCAATGATGATCTTCTTCGTTTTTAATTTAACTACTTTTTCGGTGATAGGCACGCTATTTTTTAGTTCTGATGCAAATGCCTGGATATGCGCCGGGGTCGTTCCGCAGCATCCGCCTAGCAAACGTACACCCTCCTGACGGAAGCTTTGGGCGGATTTTTTAAAATAATCTGCGTCACCCTCATAATGGAATATCCCGTCTGTATAGGCTGGCAAACTAGCATTCGGGTAGGCAGAAAGAAAGCTTCGTTTAGGTAATTCAATCTGCTCAAGTGTTTTCAGCATATGATGTGGACCAAGCCGACAATTCAAGCCAATGACATCAGCACCAAGGCTTTCAAGCCGAGTAAAAGCTTCATTAATCGGTGTTTGATCTTGTAAAATTCCTAACTCCTGAAGTGAGACCTGTGCAATAATCGGAAGCTTTGTTTCTTTTCGAGCAATTGTAAGAACTGTCTCTAGTTCCTCAAGGTCGTAAAAGGTCTCTAATAAAATCCCATCTACCTCTTCTAGCAATAGGCAATAGAGCTGTTCACGGAAACTGCGCTTTAATTCTTCTATTGATAATGCACTTGGCTTAATCCCACGGTTACCGCCGACTGTACCAAGAATATAAGCGTTTTGCTGAGCTGCTAATTTTGCATTTTGGACGGCTGCACTATTGATTGCTTTTACAGAGTCCTCTAAACCATATCTTTGTAGTTTTAGATAATTTGCAGCATAAGTGTTTGTTTGAATCACGTCAGCACCAGCATCAATATAGGCTTTATGGATTTCCTGTATCTTATCTGGATTTGATAGGTTTAGTTCTTCAAGACAACTATCCTTACCAAAAGAGTAGAGGAGAGTACCAATGGCACCATCAGCAATTAATATTTGCTTCTCTAATTTTTCTAATAGACTCATATTATCGGCCTCTTTTTACAGTCAGTTGTTGTTCATTTACCACTTGAAGGGCCAGTGAAAAATCCTTTATTAAATCATCTGGATTCTCTAAACCAACAGAAAGGCGGAGGAGACTATTTTTGATTCCACGCTTTTCTCTCTCTGCTTGAGGCATTGCTGCATGGGACATTTTAGCAGGATAGGATAAAATGGATTCTACCGCACCAAGACTCACTGCAAATACAGGTAATTTTACATTTGAGACAAAGGTTCTAAGTGCTTCTTCATCATAGAGTTCGAATGATAATACCGCGCCTGCTCCCGCTGCCTGTTCTTGTTGCAATTCATGCTGTGGATGATTTTTAAGAGCTGGGTAATATACTTTTTCAATTAGAGGATGATCCTCTAGGAACTCAGCAATTTTCAGAGCTGATTGTTGAGATTGTTCTAGTCTGACATGAAGGGTTTTTAATCCCCTAAGTACAAGCCATGCATCCTGTACCCCAAGTACAGCACCAAAGGAATTTTGTAAGGAGTACAGTCTCTTTCCTAACTCTTCATCTTTAACAACCGCAAGACCTGCAACCACATCACTATGACCGGATAAAAACTTAGTTGCGCTATGAAGAACTACATCCGCTCCAAGCTCTAAAGGTCTTTGGTACTCAGGAGTCAAAAAAGTGTTATCTACATAAGTAATGGCGTTAATTTCTTTAGCCAAATCACTAATGGCTTTAATATTCGTAACCTTTAATGTAGGGTTAGATGGTGTTTCAACATAAAATGCTTTTGTGTTAGGCTTAATTGCCTCTCTTACTTGGTTAAGGTCTGTCATATCTACAAATGTATGTTGTATTCCGAAACGAGTCAGTACCTCTGTGACCATTCGATATGTGCCGCCATACACATCCTCAGTAATCACGATATGATCACCGGAAGAAAGGAGGAGGAAGGCTGTTGAAATAGCTGCCATTCCCGACGAAAAAGCAAAGCCTCTTGTTCCACCCTCTAATTCAGCGATTACATCCTCAAGTGCTTCTCTTGTTGGGTTTGCACTTCTAGCGTAATCGTATTTTCCGAAACTTTCGATATCAAACTGATGGAAGGTTGAAGCATGCTGGATGGGCACACTTACTGCTCCTGTATTTGGATCGACTTTATGCTGATTATGAAGGAGCTTTGTTTCAAAACGATATTCTTCCGAACTCATTATCCCATCACTCCTTCTTTTAATTTAGCTAATGCCTGTTCAAGATCTTGAATGATATCAGTTGGATCTTCTAGTCCTACAGAAAATCTTAATAGTCGATTACAAACCCCGGACTGAATTCGAATTTCTTCTGGTATGTCAGCATGCGTTTGTGTGGCAGGGTAGGTAATAAAGCTTTCTGTTCCTCCAAGGCTTTCAGCAAACGTAATAAGTGAAAGTTCTTTCAGGAATGGGTTAATACAGGACTCATCCTGTAAGCGGAAGGAAACCATTCCGCCTCTTCCTGGGTAAAGAACATCTGTTACGCCTTCATGAGCAGAAAGGTATTCCACTATTGATTTCGCATTGCTTTCATGCCGCTGCATACGAAGAGATAAAGTTTTCATTCCGCGCATTACCAGCCAAGAATCAAAAGGACTTAGAACTCCACCCGCTCCGTTATGGTGAAACGCCAGCGCCTCACAAATTTCTTTCCCCTTTGCAACAATAAGACCAGCAAGGACATCATTATGACCGCCTAAGTATTTCGTTGCACTATGAATAACAATATCCGCTCCAAGCACGATAGGCTGTTGGAGAAGCGGGGTATAGAAGGTATTATCCACAATTAGAATAATTCCGTGTTTCTTTGCAATTTTTGAGACAGCACTTATATCAGACTGCTGCATAAGTGGATTGGTCGGGGTTTCAAGGAAAATCGCCTTGGTTTGTGGAGTAATCCTGCTTTCAATTTCTTCTGGACTGCAAGTATTAACATATTGAGTCTGGAGTCCCCATTTTTTAAATCCCTGTTCTAGTAAACGATACGTTCCTCCATATAAATCCTCACTGACAATCCACTCGTCACCAGACTGAAAGAGGGAAAGAATCGTAAAAATAGCAGCCATCCCCGAACTGCAGGCATATCCTTGATCGGCCCCTTCAAGATCAGCAATCGCCTTTTCAAGGAGCTGCCGAGTAGGATTTCCTGTCCTTGAGTAATCATATCCTGTTGATTGTCCAATGCCCTCGTGACGGTAAGCTGTTGAAAAGTAAACAGGAGGATTTACGGTGCCTGTCACCTTATCACTTCTATTGCCAATTTGAGCTAACTTCGTGTCAACTTTATAAACCATTTTCCTAATCCTCCTCCTTTATAAAAAACAAAAAAAGTCTTCTTTAAGAAGAAGACTTTTGGATGCACGTTCGCACAGGTCATTCTCCTTATCTCACAAGTTAACAAATAACTCGTAGGACTTAGCACCTTTTCAATGAAATAAGACATTGAAGGTTGCTGAGGCGTCATAGGGCCATTCCCTCTACCTCTCTTGATAAGAACATAAATATTTAGATTATTTATAAAATTTACTACAGTAAAGGAGAAGTGTCAATTATTTATTTTTTAAAATTGGATCACTAGTGTTGCATTAATTTAATTTCACTATTAAAAATACTCAAAATGCCCAATTTTGTTATTTGGTATAAAGAAAAATTCCTTTTGATTTGAGTGCCGAATAAAATTCAGAGATGTATAAGTCCCGTTGGGCTATTGAACTGTTTTTTCTATGCAACATTGGTGAAATTAGATATTAACTAGTGAATTTAGAAACATCAAATATTCGATTAATAGAATTAGTAATTTTTCTTTTTACATATTTCATCATTTTTCTAGGATATATTACTCATTTATTACAAGGGAATACCATGGTAATTTACTAATTTTTGAATTATCAATATCTAAGGAACAATACTGTTATTTGTAAAGTAAGGTAAAGTAAATTTGAGAATAGGGATAATACGGAACCATCAAATCTAATATCAACACGTTGGAATGTATCCTAGTTTATATATTTAAGCCTGAAAGAATAAAGATAAAGTGAATAAATAAACGAAGTAGTTTTCAAAAGAGAGTCTTTTTTGTAACTTAAAATAAGAACATTATCTACAGTCAAATTCTGACAATAAAAGCTATTGACTAGTTCTTTATAAAGAACTAGTATTGAGTTATAAATTGCAATTAATTATTATTATTCTACTTTTAATATTTTTATATAATTTTTGCTCTTTAATTATATGTGGGAAGGTGGCTGGCATTAGCCCATGAATAGTGCGGAAAAAAGGGAAGTAAGGGATATTAATCTAAGAGAAATATTTAATGTTTTAAAAAAAAGGTTCTGGATAATTGCTGTTTTTTCTTTGCTGACTGTGGGTATTGGTATTATTTATAACACTTATTATAATACATTGTTATATCAGTCATCAGCACGCATTATAGTTGGGGCAGATACTGAGTTAATGAAAACTCTTCATGTAATAATTACAGATCCAATGATATTAGATAAAGTTATAGAAGAAGTTGAATTGGAAAAGTCCTCAAAGGAATTGTCTGAACAGATAAGTGTCGAGAGTATCTCGGGATCACAGGTTGTTAGTATTAATGTGGTGGATAGGTCCCCGAAAATAGCTGCGGAAATAGCGAATTCAACTACAAAAGTATTTAAAGAGGAAGTCCCAAGAATTCTAGGATTCAATGATATCAAACTATTGTCAAAGGCGAATATATATCCTTACCCAATTAATGAAAATAAAATACGAAATATCGTTCTAGCTCTTGTAGTTGGTCTAGTTTTAGGAATCGGTTTGGTGTTCTTATTGGATTCATTCGATGATACTCTAAGGTCTGATGTTGAAATTGAGGAGATTCTGGGTATTCCGGTAATTGGGCGAGTTTCCAAAATAAATAAAAAAAGTATTAAAAAGAAAAGTCAATATCAAATGGAGTTAAATTTTAGAGGTGAGACAAGTGTTTCCAAATAAACGTAAAACTTCATATAAAAGCCAGAAACGAAGCTTAATAGCTTATTCAAACCCAAGTTCACTCATAGCAGAGGAATTCAGGACAATTCGTACCAATATTCGCTTTTTAACTGAAAAAGAAAAGAAAGCAGTATTATTAATAACCTCACCAAGCAAGGGGGAGGGGAAGTCGACAACGGCAGCTAATATTGCTGTATCAATGGCACAACAGAAGGAAAAGGTTCTTATAATTGATGCGAATTTAAGGGAACCGGAACTTCACTCTATTTTTAAAATATCTAATAAAGTAGGCCTAACTGATGTACTTACCGGTAAATCAACTTTTGAGGATGCAATCTATTCAACAGAGATAGGGAGATTAGCAGTTTTAACCAGTGGAGTTACACCTAGTAATCCAACTGAGATACTAGGTTTAGATATGCTAGGAGATTTGTTACAAGAAGCCCAGCAAACATATGACATTATACTAATAGATTCTCCTGGAATACTTGAGTTTGCAGATACAAAAGTTCTAGCAAATAAGAGTGATGGGGTTATTATCGTATTAAGCGAGCGTTCAACTACAAAATTTAGTGCTATTAAAGCAAAAAAAGCACTAGAGTTTACAGAGGCAAAGATCCTTGGTGTAGTTTTTAATGGGATAAGATAATTTTCAATCTAAAACCAATAATACCTTTTATTGGTATTATTTTTAATGAGGTTGTTCGTTATTGAATTTCTATTTGTTCTTTATAAGTTATACATTTATTTGTAAAACTGGTGATGTCTCCTTACCATTATCGATGGAGGCACTCGGTCATGCTGTGGGTTGAAATAAACCTTAGACGCTAGTCGTCGGTAGTGTGATGTGAGGTGGGGTTAGATGCCTCATTTTATAATTAAAGGCTTTGATTATATGGCCTTCGAAGAGACCCTATAATCAAAGCTTTTAATTTTATTACAGCAATATTATTTAAATAACTTAAAGGAGAGAGAGTATGACTTATCGGCAAAGGCTGTCTTTATTTTTTTTCTTGGATTCATGTATTGTCATAATGGCAATTTTTTTTGGTGGATTTTTAGTTAATGCCACTGTCAATGTCATTTCTATACCAATGGTAATCACTTCAGTAGCCATTTTGATGAGTCATCATATCTTATCACTTAAGTTAAAGCTATATAAAAAAGCTTGGGAATATGCGAGTGTTGGAGAATTATTGATTATTTTAAAAATTGTTACTTCCTCTATTATTGCTGCTGCCTTGATACAACAAATGTTTATCCATGAAATACACTTTAGGATGCTGGCAGTCACCTGGTTGCTACATATCATTTTTCTTGGAGGTTCTAGGTTTTGCTGGAGAATGTACTTAGATTCTATAATTAACAATAATAAAAATAAAAAACGAACTTTAATTGTTGGTGCAGGTGCTGCAGGCACAATGGTGGTAAGGCAACTTTTAAAAAATCATGGGGCAGACCTTCTCCCGGTTGGATTTATTGATGATGACAAACATAAGCAAAAACTTGATATTTTAGGTATCCCAGTTGTTGGGGGAGTCAGTTCTATAGAAGAAATGGTTAAAAGACTTCACATACACAATATAGTGATTGCCATTCCTTCGTTAGGTAGGAAAGAGTTAAATACTATTTTTCAGGAATGTGCGAAAACGTCAGCAAAAACAAAAATCCTCCCGATGATTGAGGATTTAGCAACAGGGAAGGTTTCAGTTAGTCAATTTAGGGATGTCGAGGTTGAAGACCTTTTAGGAAGGGTTCCTATAGATCTTGATATTATTACAATCTCAAAATACCTTACAGGTAAAACTGTATTGGTAACAGGAGCTGGTGGATCTATTGGTTCAGAGATTTGTCGTCAGATTTCACAATTTAATCCAAAAAAATTGATCCTATTAGGACATGGAGAGAACAGTATATATTCGATAGAACTAGAATTAAAGGAGAAATTTGGTGAATCAACAATTGAAATTGTAACAGTAATTGCTGATATTCAAGATGCAGAAAAAATGCAGTTTGTCATGCAGTCTCATCTACCTGATGTCGTATACCATGCTGCAGCTCATAAACATGTACCACTAATGGAACGAAATCCTGAAGAAGCAGTGAAAAATAATATGATTGGTACAAGGAATGTGGCGAATGCAGCTAGTTGGCATGGAGTGAAAATCTTCGTCATGATTTCAACCGATAAGGCAGTAAATCCAACTAGTGTAATGGGGTCAACCAAAAGGCTGTCTGAAATGATAGTTCAGTCAATGGATAAAGGTAGTCAAACGAAGTTCGTTGTGGTTAGATTTGGCAATGTGCTGGGTAGCAGAGGGAGTGTTATTCCATTATTTAAAAGGCAAATTGAAAAGGGAGGTCCTGTTACCGTTACTCATCCTGAAATGGTGCGTTATTTCATGACAATTCCAGAAGCCTCAAGATTAGTAATACAGGCTGGGGCCCTTGCGAAAGGTGGGGAAATTTTTGTATTAGATATGGGTGAGCCAGTGAGAATTGTTGATCTTGCTAAAAATTTAATCAAACTGTCTGGTAATTCAATAGAGGATATAGGAATTGACTTTACGGGGATTAGACCAGGTGAGAAGTTGTTCGAAGAACTATTAAAAGATGATGAGATAGATGAAAAACAGATTTATCCGAAAATTCATATTGGCAAAACTTCCGAGCTTTATATTGAAGAAATAAAGGATTTATTAGTTAATTTCTCTAGTATGGAAAAAGAAGACCTAAGGGACCAGCTCTTGAGGATCGCGAACAACAAGGTGCCTGCTAAACCATTTCTACCTATATCAAGTTAGGGGTGTTTTTATATGAAAGTAAGAAAAGCAATTATCCCAGCTGCTGGACTTGGAACAAGATTTTTACCGGCGACTAAGGCGATGCCAAAGGAAATGCTTCCAATTGTAGATAAGCCAACCATCCAATATATTGTTGAGGAAGCGATAGAATCTGGGATCGAGGATATCATAATTGTTACGGGAAAAGGAAAGAGAGCAATTGAAGATCATTTTGATCATTCTTTTGAGCTTGAGCAGAATCTATTAGACAAAGGGAAATTTGAGTTATTACATGAGGTGCAAAAGTCATCTAAGCTAGTAGATATCCATTATATACGCCAAAAAGAGCCAAAAGGCCTAGGGCATGCCATTTGGTGTGCGCGAAAATTTATTGGTGACGAACCCTTTGCAGTATTGCTCGGTGACGATATAGTCAAAGCAGAAAAGCCTTGTCTTAAACAGATGATTGAGCAATATGACCGTTATCATGCATCTATACTAGGTGTTCAAAATGTGCCAGATAAGGAAGTATCTCGTTATGGAATTGTAGATGGTAAATATATAGATGAGCGCTTTTATACTGTAAAAAATCTAATTGAAAAACCAAGACAGGAGGAATCGCCTTCTAATCTAGCAATTTTAGGACGATATATTTTAAGCCCTAAGATTTTTGAAATATTAAGCACCCAAAAACCAGGTGCAGGCGGTGAAATTCAGCTCACCGATGCAATAGCAAGACTAAATGAGTTTGAAGCGGTTTATGCTTATAATTTTGAAGGTGTACGATATGATGTTGGGGAAAAAATGGGTTTTATTAAGACAATAATCGAATTTGCCTTAGATCGTGATGATTTACGCAGTAGTTTATTGGATTATCTATCTGAAGTATTAAATAAGGAAGAAATCAAGTTAACCTAGATGGATGGATGGATTAATCATGAGTAAAAGGGTCTTGTTTTGTGCGACGGTAGATTACCATTTTAATGCTTTTCATTTACCTTATATAAAGTGGTTTAAAGAACAGGGATGGGAGGTTCATGTCGCAGCTTTTGGTGACATTGTTCTCCCATTTGTTGATGAAAAATATAATATTCCAATCCAGAGATCCCCTTTTAATACAAAAAATATTTTGGCATATAAAAAATTGAAGGATATTATCTTAAAAAATGAATACAAGATTATCCACTGTCATACACCAATGGGTGGAGTACTTGCACGTTTAGCAGCGAGGAATACAAGAAGAAAGAATACAAATGTAATTTATACTGCTCATGGTTTTCATTTTTGTAAAGGTGCGCCATTAATAAATTGGTTACTCTATTATCCGATTGAAAAATTACTTTCTTTCCACACAGATTGTTTAATAACAATTAATCAAGAAGACTACCAACTTGCGAAAAGAAGAGGATTTAAGGCAAAGGAGATAAAACATGTTCATGGTGTTGGAGTAAACACAGACCTTTACAAACCAGTTGAATATCAGCAAAAATGCAAAATGAGAGAAAGTTTCGGCTACAAGTCTGATGATTTTCTCTTGTTTTATGCTGCAGAATTTAATAAAAATAAAAATCATCAATTATTAATTGATATTATCGCCGCTATTAAAGAAGAAATACCAAGTGCTAAACTTTTATTGGCTGGGGATGGACCTTTACTAGAAGAATGTCAACAAACAGCAGTTAGATTAGGTGTTCAAGATATGATCCATTTCCTTGGATATAGGACTGACATTAAAGAATTATTGAAAGTTTGTGATATTGCTGTTGCATCTAGTCTAAGAGAGGGACTGCCAGTAAATATTATGGAAGCAATGGCAAGCGGTTTACCAATTGTGGCCACTATTAATAGGGGTCACAAAGAACTTGTAATTAATGGAGTAAACGGCTTTTTAATATCACCTACAGAAAAACAAAAATTTGCATCAATGATACTTGAAATCTTTCATTCACAAGAATTAAGTCTACAAATGAGTAGTGAAAACCTAAAAATAATCAAGAAGTATTCTTTAGAACAAGTAACCTTAGAACTTAGTGAAATTTACTCAAGTTATATGGTGGAGGATGTCAATGAATCCAAAAGTAAGTATTATAGTGCCCGTATATAATGCGGAAAGATACCTAGGAAGATGTCTGGATAGTTTAGTAGAGCAGAATTTATCTGATATAGAGATAATTGCAGTAAACGATGGTTCAACAGATTCAAGTAAAAAAATTCTAGAGGAATATAGACATAAGGATAAACGTATTAAAATTATCCATAAAACTAATGCAGGGGTATCATCTGCCAGAAATTTTGGTATTGAACTGGCTAAGGGTGAATTTATTGGGTTTGTTGATTCCGATGATTGGGTAGATAAAGAAATGTATAACGTTCTTTATGACACAGCAACTAAGGAAAATGCTGACATAATAATGTGCACTTATATAAGAGAGTTTGGTAGTCATTCTAAGAAAAAAATTTTCAACCTTCCAAGTAAAATTAGTTATAACGATGATGATGTAAAAACGAAAATAATGAGACGTTTAATTGGACCAGTTAATGAGGAAATCGCAAATCCTGAATTACTTGATGCATGGGGAACTGTATGGTCTAAGCTTTATCGAACTGATTTAGTTAAACAGAATAACCTTACATTTTCAGATCTTCAAGAAATAGGTACAAATGAAGATTCTTTGTTTAATATTTTGGCAGTGTTTCATGCCCAATCTTTTATTTTTATAAATACTCCTTATTATCATTATTGGCGTGAGAATGATGGTTCGGTTACTTCTGGTTTTAAGCCGTACTTAATTGATCAATGGTTTAACCTATATAGCAAGATTAGAAGCTTTATAGAAGAGCATAAATTGGATGCGAATTTCCAAATAGCATTAAATAATCGTATTTGCCTCAATATACTCGGCCTTGGCTTTAATACGATAAGTAAAGGAAATAATGATTCTTTTATAATGAAGATAAGGAAAATAAATTCTATCCTAAATGATCAAAGAATAATCCGTTCATTCAAACAGTTGGAATTATCACATTTTTCAATTACTTGGAGAGCGTTTTATTTTTGTGCGAAAGTTCGTTTTTCGCTAGGTGTCTATTTAATGTTGATAGCCATTAACTTTCTTAGAAAGACCGTAAGATAGGAGGAGAATCATTGGAACCATTTCGTATATTGCAAGTAGTGACAATCATGAACCGTGGTGGTCTAGAAACTATGTTAATGAATTATTATAGGCAAATGGACCGAACTAAAATCCAATTTGATTTTATGGTACACCGATATGAAAAAGGTGATTATGACGAGGAAATTTTTAACCTGGGTGGAAAGATTTTTAGAATGCCACAAATACGTCCTGGGAATTATGCGACTTACTTTAATAAGTTGGATGATTTTTTTAGGTCTCATCCGGAATATAAAGTTGTTCACTCACATATCAACGAAAATAGTAGTTTTGTCTTAAGGGCAGCCAAACGTGCTGGGGTACCAGGAAGAATTGCCCATAGTCACTTGAGTGATTTAGGAATAGACATCAAGCTCCCATTCCGTTTATATGCTAGGTATTACATGAAAGATCAACCTAGTGATTATTTTGCTTGCTCGAAAAAAGCAGGGGAGTGGCTTTTTGGAAAAGAGATGAACTCAAAGGAAGTCACTGTACTTAACAATGCAGTGAATATAGAAGAGTTTAAGTATAATGCTGAAATTAGAAAAAAAATAAGAAATGAGCTAGGTGTTGAAAACCAATTAGTTATTGGCCATATAGGTAGATTTAATAAACAAAAAAACCATGAATACATTATAGAAGTTTTCAAAGAAGTACAAAGTAAAAAGTCGGATTCCATATTACTTTTATGTGGAGAAGGTAATTTGAGGCATGTTATTGAAAAAAAAGTGCATAATTTAGGCTTATCGTCAAACGTCCTTTTCTTAGGGGTTAGAAATGATATCCCACAAATAATGCAGGGGATGGATATTTTTCTTTTTCCATCACTTTTTGAGGGGTTACCTGTAGTACTAATAGAAGCCCAAGCAGCTGGTTTGAAATGTTTGGTTTCAAATACGATTACAGAAGAAAGTGATATAACAGGAAGATTAGATTTTATCAGTCTTCAAGAACATCCATCAGTATGGTCAGATAAAATTCTTTGTTCAACTTATGACCACGTAGATACAACAGAAAACCTACGAAGATACAATTATGATACAGTAACAATGACCAAATGGCTCTCAAAATATTACGAAGAGTACTATTTAAGTGGAGTAAAATAATTTGGAGGTTAAAATGGCTCCTATATTAACAATATTTACACCGACCTATAATCGTTCATACACTCTTCATTTATGTTATGAAAGTTTAAAAAGACAAACTAATAAAAATTTTGTTTGGTTAATCATTGATGATGGCTCTACAGATAATACAAATGATCTTGTATCAAGATGGAAAAAGGAAAATCTTGTTCCAATTCGATATCATTACCAAGAAAACCAAGGAATGCATGGTGCCCATAATACTGCCTATAAATTGATAGATACAGAGTTAAATGTTTGCATCGATTCAGATGATTATATACCTGATACTTGCGTAGAGAATATATTGTCGTTCTGGAAGAAAAACGGAAGTGATAAATATGCAGGAATTGTCGGGCTAGATGCTAACCCCAATGGAGAAATAATCGGTACCAAAATGCCAGAAGGTATTAAGGAATCAACTCTTTCAGACTTATACGGAAAATATCGGGTTAAAGGCGATAAAAAACTTGTTTATCGGTCTTATTTGACACGAAACACTCCACCTTATCCTATATTTGAGGATGAAAAATATTGTCCCCTTAGTTATAAATACATTCTTATAGACCAAGAATATCCTTTACTTATATTGAATGAGGTACTTTGTATAGTAGAATATTTACCTGATGGTTCCAGTATGAATATCATAAATCAATATAAGAAAAACCCTAGAGGTTTTTTGTTTTTTAGAAAAGTTTCAATGAAATATTCGGCCAAATTTAAAGATAGGTTTCGCGAGTCTATTCATTATGTATCAAGTAGTTTAATGGTTAAAAATTTTAAATTTTTACAAGAATCTCCATTAAAATTAACGACGTTATTTGCAATCCCTTTTGGATTGCTTTTATATTTTTATATACAAAACACCACTAAATCGACAGTCATTAAAAACACTTGATAATCTTGGAATCAGCTATAGGAAATTTCAAAAATAAGATTAACCCAATCAGATATGCATAGTAGAAAGGATATAAAAAATGAGCATATTCTGGCTTAACTTGTCCTTTGTTTACATTTTGTCATTTTTCTCAAGGTATTTCACTTCCCCCATTCCTAATGGAAATGAAAGTATAAGACCCAATAAATTTTTAGTTTTTATCACTTTCCTAATATTAGTATTAGTCTCTGGTCTTCGAGTCAACATAGGTGATACTGAAGCTTACATGCATTCT
The DNA here is from genome assembly GCF_055502545.1 of Bacillus sp. CZDM1. Classification (NCBI taxonomy): domain Bacteria; kingdom Bacillati; phylum Bacillota; class Bacilli; order Caryophanales; family Bacillaceae; genus Bacillus; species Bacillus sp. CZDM1. The sequence continues at coordinate 380,500 of NZ_JBUESO010000005.1, forward strand.
TATGAATTAAATGATTTTACATGGGAACAAATAAAAACACAAAAAGATATTGGATTTGGTGTACTTCAACTGGTTTTGCAAAAATTTTCAGACAACCCACAATTAATGATATTTTTTACTGCCCTACTTACAAATCTGCTTATCATTCTAGTCTTATATAAGTACTCCAGATTGTTAGATCTAAGTTTATTCGTATATATTACAGGTGGCTTATATTTAGTATCAATGAACGGTATAAGGCAAGTTCTAGCAGCTGCAATAATTTTTACCGCAACTAAATTTTTAATTGAAGGTAACTGGAAAAAGTATACTTTTGTAATACTTTTTGCATCTACTTTTCATCAGAGCGCACTTATTTTAATTCCTATATATTTTTTAGCTCGAACTAAAGCTTGGTCAAAATTTACTATTATTCTTATATTCATTTCTATACTTATTGTAATTGGCTTTGAACAATTTACCACAGTTCTCTTTTCGGCCATTGAAGACACCCAATACGGGATGTATCAAAACTTTGATGAGGGTGGAGCAAATTACCTAAGGGTTGTAGTATACGCTGCACCACTTTTGATTGCATTCCTGGGACGAGATAAAATGAGGAGAATATTTAGAGATAGCGATTATATTGTCAATATGTCGATTTTAGGTTTGGTTTTTATGATTGTCTCAACACAGAATTGGATATTTGCAAGGTTCTCTATTTATTTCAATTTATATCAATTAATATTAATTTCTTGGGTAGTAAAACTCTTTTGTGAAAGGGATCAAAAAATAATCTATTATGCAATATTAGTCTGTTATTTTCTTTATTACTATTATGAGAATGTTTTATCTTTAAATATAACCTACAAAAGTAACTTTTTTAGCATTTTATTCACAAATATTGGTTCCAAAGGTCACATGTTTTAGAAGTAAGTTAAATCAGAGAATATAAACGTGAGGAAAAAACAATGAAAGATTCTAATAAACTTTCAGAACAAATATTTCTAGAATTATTATTATATTTATGCATAAAGGGCGAAGAGACAGAAAAATTGAATACTAGGGACTTTATTGATGAAATTAAACAAGTATTAAGTTCTATTAATTTTAATAAATCGTAACTATCAACTTATAGAGTTTTTTAAAAATTATTTCTTTAACTAAAACGAAGTAAAGGGGATGGGGCGTAATGTCAATCACAGAAAGAAAAAAAAGAATCTTTCTTTCACCGCCACATATGAGCGGAAATGAATTTGTTTATATTAATAAGGCATTTGAAACAAACTGGATCGCACCATTGGGTCCTAATGTTGATGCTTTTGAAAGAGAAATAGCGGAATATGTTGGAGCCAGTGAAGCTGTTGCGGTAAGTTCGGGTACTGCAGCAATTCATTTGGCTCTTTCTTTATTAGATATAAAGAAAGGGGATAAGGTATTCTGTTCAAGCCTTACCTTTGTAGCTAGTGCAAATCCTATTCTTTACCTAGGAGCCGAACCAGTATTCATAGATTCAGAACCAGATACATGGAATATGTCCCCTCAAGCTTTAGAAAGAGCGTTTAATGAGTCATACAAGGAAGGAGTTTTACCTAAAGCAGTCATTGTAGTTAATCTTTATGGCCAAAGTGCCAAAATGGATGACATACTCTCCTTGTGTAATCAATTTGAAGTACCAATCATTGAAGACGCAGCTGAATCACTTGGATCAACTTATAAAGGCAAACCAAGTGGAACATTTGGAAAGTATGGTATTTACTCATTTAATGGTAACAAAATAATAACTACATCTGGAGGTGGAATGCTCGTTTCAAATGATGGCAAGTCATTAAGGAAGGCTAGTTTCCTAGCCACGCAAGCAAAAGACCCAGCACCACATTACCAACACAGTGAAATAGGTTATAACTATCGAATGAGTAATATACTTGCAGGGATAGGCAGAGCACAATTACAGGTATTAGATTTAAGAGTGCAGGCTAGAAGATTAATTTTTGAGCAGTACCGTAAAGAATTAGAGGGCGTACCAGGCATTACTCTTATGCCAGAATTAGAAAATACCCTTTCAAACCGTTGGCTAACCACTTTAACAATAGATGAAAAAGTGGCGGGAACCTCTTCTAAGGAAATACTTGACCGCTTAGCGGATGAAAATATTGAAGCACGTCCTGTTTGGAAGCCACTCCATAAGCAGCCTCTATTTTATGGTCATAAATACTATCCTCATAGTGAAAATAACAATGTATCTGAGCATTTATTCATGAATGGAATTTGTTTACCTTCCGGATCTAATATGCAAGAAGAAGATCAAAAAAGAGTTTTAAACTGTATAAAAGCAACCTTGAAGTTGAAGGTTTAGCACTAAAAGGAAAAATCTGATGATTCTAAATATAGAATTCTAATTTCCAAAAATAAGGATAAATGAGGTACAGATAAATGATTGGAAAAAATATATCTGATTTAAGAAAAAAAAGGGGAATGACATTATCTGAACTAGCTGAACGATCAAATATTTCTAAGTCATATCTAAGTGTAATTGAGAGAAATATAAATGAAAATCCTTCTATTCAAGTTATAAAGAAGTTAGCTGCTGTTTTAGATGTAGATCTAAAAACCTTGCTAGGGTCTGAAATAGAGACAGAACAATTTTTAGAAACTGAGTGGCTTGAGTTTATAAGTGAATTAAAAAAATCTGGAGTTGATAAAAAGCAGATTAAAGAATATAAAACACTAATTGAGTTTATTAAATGGCAGAAGGAAAAGATTAATAGTGAATAGTAAAAAGAACGTAAGAAAAGATAAGGTTACTAGAAAATTGATGTCATTCTTGAAGGGAATTTACTTGAATGAAAACAGAGAATAAAATACCTAAAATAATACATTATTGTTGGTTTGGTAAAAAGGATAAACCAGATATTGTGAAGAGATGCATACAAAGTTGGATTAAGAATTTACCTGAATATGAAATTAGAGAATGGAATGAAGATAATTTTGAAATAAACTGTAATTCTTATGTCAAAGAAGCTTATAAAACTAACAAGTTTGCATTTGTTAGTGATTATGTAAGGGTTTATGCTTTGTACAACTTCGGTGGAATCTATCTAGATACAGATGTTGAAGTTATTAAACCTTTTGATGATTTATTACATCATGATTCCTTTTGGGGATTTGAACAAGCAAATTTTATAGCAACAAGTACGATAGGAGCGTCTAAAGGTAATAATTTAATAAAGTTATTTCTAGACTCATATAAAGATAAGCAATTCATTACTGAAGAAGGTAAATATAATAATCTCACCAATGTGGCAGTTATTACGAAAATATTTCAAGAATACGGTGTAATTTTGAATGGAGAATACCAGGAAATTAAAGAAATGGGAACAATTTATCCACAGACATATTTTTCACCATACGATTATATAAATTGTAGAAAATTAATAACAGAATATTCGTATACAATACATTATTTTTATAAAAGTTGGCTTCCACTTAACACTAGGATTAAAACAAAAATAAAGGTAATTATTTCAAATATAATAGGTGGAGATAATATTTATAAAATTAGGAAATATTACAATAAGGTGTTTTTTGATTAGGAGTTAGTTGTATTTATTTGGGGGAGATTTCATATAATTTATATTTATATTACTTAAACCAAAGGATTTCTGTTAATTAAAAAACATAAGGGGATAATTTTTAAAAAAGACCTTTTTAAAAGGAATTACCAAATTGCTGACTAATATATGGAGGTTCTTCCTATGAATTTAACTGTGGTGTATTCAAGTGATAATAGTTATGCACAGCATCTGGGTGTGTCTTTGATTTCGCTCTTTCAAAATAATAAGGAATTTAATAATATAAAAGTTTATGTAGTTGAGAGTAATATTTCAGTTGAAAATAAAAAAAATCTAATAACAATTTCAGAGAATTATAATAGAATTATATATTTTATAGATTTTAATGAATTTTCATCAATAATAAATCTGAATATCGGAAATTCAATATCGATAAATTCATATGCAAGATTATTTATAACAAGTTTTCTAGAGAATAACATTGATAAAGTGATTTACTTAGACTCTGATTCGATAATTAATCAAAGTTTAAAGGAAATATGGAATAAAGATATTAGTGAATATTTTGCGGCTGGTGTATGTGATACTGTTAGTGACAATACTAAATCTAGTATAAACATGGATATAAATAAACCATATATAAATTCAGGCATGCTTTTAATAAACCTTAAAAAGTGGAGAGAAGAGAATGTTGAACAAAAATTTATTAAGTTTATAGATTCATTTAACGGAGCCGTATTCCATCATGATCAGGGAACAATTAATGGTACTTTAAACGAGAAAATATTAATCCTACATCCTAAATATAACGCTATGACTACTTTTTTTACTATGAGTAGAGCGCAAATTTTGCAATATTATGGATTAAAGGAATACTACAGTGAAGATGAATTGCAAGAAGCCAAATACAATCCCGTGTTTATTCACTTTACTCCAGCATTTGTAAATAGACCTTGGATAAAAGGCTGTAAACATCCTTTAGCACCACTCTATCATAGGTATCTTGAAATGACTCCATGGAAAGGGACTCATTTGTTGGAAGATAATAGAAGTCTAGCTGAAAAAATGGTAGCTTCTCTATATAATAATTTACCATTCAAACTTGCAAATCATGTTAGCAGTTTAGTTTTTAAATAATTACTATCAGAATCTGGAGTTGTTCTATGAAGAAAAAGGTGCTTATCAGTATGTACTCATTAAATATTGGTGGAGCTGAAAGAAGTTTAATTGGATTATTAGAACTTTTTAATTATCAGGAATATGATGTTGAATTATTCTTATATAGACATGAAGGAGAATTTTTAGAACTAGTCCCAAAGGAAGTAATATTATTACCACCTATAGAGGAGTATACGACATTAGAGAGACCAATCAAGAGTGTTATTAAAGATGGTTATATTTTTTTGGGCTGCATGAGAATTTTATCCAAATTTAAAACAAAACTGAAAAATAGGGGACAAATGAGGAAACAAGGAACATATAAACAAATGCAATATACATGGTATTACTCTATGCCAAGACTGCCTAAAATAAAAAAAAATTACGACGCAGCCATAAGTTTTCTAGGACCACACTATTTTATTCTCGAGAAAATAACTGCAAATGTAAAAATTGGATGGAATCATACTGATTATTTTACAATAGTAAATCCTGATAAAAAATTGGATGAAAAAATGTGGAAGGCATTAGATTATATTGTAAATGTTTCAGCCGAATGTGAGAAATCTTTCCTTAAGGTATTTCCAAATCTTGCAAATAAGACGATTGTTATAGAGAATGTTATTTCACCTGAATTTGTAAGAGAACAAGCAGAACAGAATATTAAAGATGAGATGCCAGATGATGGTTCAATTAAGATTTGCTCAGTAGGGAGATTAAGCGATGCGAAGGGATTCGACTTGGCAGTGATTGCATGTAAAAAACTAATTCAATTGGGTTATGACATAAAGTGGTATATTGTTGGGTATGGTGGAGAAGAAGACTATATTAAACAATTGATATATGATAATGATATAGGAGAAAAGTTTATTTTGTTAGGTAAAAAAGTGAATCCCTATCCGTATATAAACGAATGTGATATTTATTGTCAACCATCTCGTTATGAAGGAAAGGCTGTTACTGTTCGAGAGGCACAAATATTAGGAAAGCCTGTAGTCATTACAAACTTTCCTACAGCCGATAGCCAACTTAGGAATCGTTTTGATGGATTAATTATCCCAATGTCAATCGATGGAGTAGTTAGTGGAATCAAAGAGCTTATTGAAAATACTGAATTGAAACAAAAGATTGCTTCAAACACTCAGTTAATAGACTATAGTAACAGCAATGAGATTGAAAATTTATATAAACTCTTGTGGGCATGCAGTCAAAGCAGAGATAAAAAACTAGGGTAAATTTACTTTCAAAATATGGCACTGACCAAACGGTTAGTGCATTTATTGTTTAAAGGGGCAGGGTTGAAAATTAAAAAGTGAGTGATTATTTATGAAAATTTGTACTATAACATGTCATGACGTATATAATCATGGGGCTTCATTACAGGCATACGGACTAATGAAATATTTGATGAATTGTGGGCATGAAGTTGAAATAATTGATTATAAACCAGATTACTTAAGTAATCATTACAATTTATTAAGTATTAATAATCACACTTGGGAAAGAAATATTCTTACTAAGTTATTATATCTAGTGATTAAGGTTCCAACTAGAGTATCTGGATTAAAAAGGAAAAAATCCTTTGATGTGTTTACATCGAAGTATTTAAAATTAACTAAATATCGTTACAAGTCAAATGATGAATTAAAGTTAAATTTACCAAACGCAGATGGATTTATCTGTGGAAGTGATCAAATATGGAATTGCTTACATGAAAATGGGAAAGACCCAGCTTTTTACCTTGACTTTGTACCGAATGCGAAAATAAAAGCATCCTATGCAGCAAGTTTTGCAACGGACACTATTTCTGATGAAAATGGGTTAATGGTAAAGGAGCGGGTAGTAAAATTAGATGGAGTAGGAGTTAGGGAAAAAAGTGGAGTCGGAATCTTGAATAAGATGAATATTGACTGGGCGGTGAATGTTCTTGACCCGGTTTTTTTATTAAATTGTGATAATTGGAATAAAATATCAAATGGGAGTTATAAAGAAAAATACATCCTGATATATGATTTTGATAACAGTTTACTTATCAAAAAAATTGCAACAGATATTGCAAAAGAAAAAGGATATAAAATCTATACAATTAATGAAAGTAAACTTAAATATGCTGACAAATATTTTATTTTTTCTGGCCCTGACATATTTGTTTCTCTTGTAAGAGATGCACAAATAGTAATTTCAAATTCCTTCCATGCAGCTGTTTTTTCAATTATATATGAAAAAAATTTTGTAATCGTGAACAGGATGGAAGCAATCAATACAAGGATGAGGGACCTGTTGGACGATCTAAAGCTAAATGATAGGATAGTAGATAAAAATTATGATTTGCAAAAACTAATAAAAAATGTTGACTATAAAATACCCCGAAAAATTTTAAATCAAAAGATTATGTTTTCTAAGAAATATTTAAAAGAAGTTTTATCTATTAGGAAAGAAAAGGGGGGAGTCCTTTGAAGAAGATATTGTTTGTCATAGATTCTTTGACTAGCGGAGGTGCTGAAAAGAGTTTAGTATCGTTGTTAACATTATTCGATTTTAAAAAAAATGAAGTAGACTTATTAATGTTTTCTCCCGGAGGGTTATATCTACCATTATTACCAAAGGAAGTAAATGTTTTAGACGTACCAGTATTTATAAGTAATCAATTCACAGGAATCAGAAAATTATTTATAAATAGTGACATAAAAGATTTATATATAAAGCTTGGAGGGTCTATCTCTTTAAGAAATCCATTTAAAAAGAAAAAAATGCATGCGGCTCAAATTAACTGGAAATGGATATCTAAAGGTGACTGCTGCTTAGAAAAAAAATATGATGTCGCAATAGCATATAGTCAAGGAATGCCAACATATTTTGTGGCGGAAAAAGTTAATGCAAAAAAAAAGCTCTCATGGGTAAACGTTGATTATAGAGCATCTGGCTACAATAAAAATTTTGATATAAATTATTATAAAAATTTTAATCATATAATAGCTGTATCTGATTCTTGTAAAGAAATATTAGTGCAAGAATTACCCAGTATGGAATCAAAAATCGAAGTTGTGTACGATATTATTTCTCCATCAATGATTAGAACTTTGTCTCATGATTCAGGTGGATTTCAGGACATAAATGAAGGTTTAAGGATTTTAACGATAGGAAGGCTGGTTCCGCTAAAAGGATATGAAATGGCAATTGAAGCTTGTAAAAAGTTACTTCAGGACGGAATCAACCTAAAATGGTATGCAATTGGAGAAGGCCCCATGAAAGAAAAACTTGAAAATATGATTAAAAGAAATGGACTTGAGGACAAATTTATTTTACTGGGAACACATCACAATCCATATACCTTTTTAAAGCAATGTGACATTTATGTTCAACCATCCCAATTTGAGGGGTATGGGCTAGCGATAGCGGAAGCAAGAATATTAGGAAAGCCGATAGTTGCAACAAACTTTACTGCGGTACACAATCAGATAAGGGATAAAGAAAATGGAGTGATTGTTGATATGAATTCCCAAGATTTATACGAAGGAATTATAAGTTTGATACAAGATAAAACCTTGAGACAAAAAATAAGTTCAAACTTGAGACAAGAAAAGGTAGGTACTGAGGGAGAGATTAATAAAATCTATTCTTTAATAGAATCTGCCTAATAAAAGGTGGTAAAAGAAATATGCGTGTAAAAAAGGCAAGTATAAATGTTTTTGTAAATGTGTTGACTTTTTTAATAGGCATAATACCATCTTTTATTGTAAGAAAGGCCTTTTTAGATTCACTAGGTAATGAATTATTAGGATTAACTTCACTATATACAAATATATTGGGCATACTTTCATTAGTCGAATTAGGTATCGGTAGCGCTATTATATATTCTCTATACAAGCCCATTGCAGAAGAAAATAGAGAAAAAATAAAAGGATACCTAGATTATTATGCTAAGTTTTATAGGTATGTTGGTTATACCATTTTTGTATTAGGGTTATTAATAATGCCCTTGATTCATTTATTTATAAAAGACGAAGTTAATTTATTTGAAGCCCAAATTTACTTTACTTTATTCTTAATAAATACCCTTATTAGTTATTTATTTTCCCATAAACTTTGTATTTTGAATGTGACACAGGAAGGATACAAGATCTCTATAGGATTAACGGCAACTAAGTTGTTAATTTCAATATTACAGTTTTCAATTCTCAAATTTTATCCAAGTTTATATATATACCTTTTAATACAAATAATAATTAATTTAATCTACTACTTACTAATGAATGTATATATAAATAGTAAGTATAGTTGGGTAAAAAATACTATTGGAATAATAACTAGTGCAGAAAAAGATTCTTTAATTAAAAACGTGAAGGCACTATTTTTACACAAGATAGGAGGTATTTTTGTATTTGGAACGGACAATTTAATTATCTCCTACTATATTAATCTAACAGTTGTAGGTATTTTTAATAGTTACTATATGGTAATAGCCGCAGTACAAGCAATAATATCTAATGGCTTGTCTGGTGTTACGGCTAGTATTGGGAATTTATTGGCCGAGAATGATAAAGAAAATGCATATAAAGTCCACAAAAGGTTATTTTTTTTAAGCTTTTGGATTGTTTCGTTTATTACAATAACTTTATCCAATACCATAGAACAATTTGTATTTTTATGGTTAGGAGAAAACCAAGTGTTAGATCAATTTACAATATATATATTACTAATCAATCTATATTTTTTTCTAATGCGGGGATCTGTTGAAAGGTTTAGTGAAGGCGGGGGTATATTTCATCAGGATAGATTTGCTCCATTGTTCGAATCGGCTATAAATCTAATTGCTTCAGTTATTTTAGTTAAATCAATTGGATTAGCAGGAGTATTTCTAGGTACATTAATTAGTAATTTAGCAGTGGTTTTTTGGGTTAAGCCCAAAATGGTTTATAAATATATATTTGATTTGAGGTTATTTGAGTATTTTAGGATGTACCTAAAATACTCTTTAATAGGATTAATTCCATTAGGAATAACTCAAGGAGTTAAAATATTTTTTCTAAATAGTAATAGTCTAATAACATTTGGAGTTAACTGTCTAATTAATCTAGTATTAATCAATGGGTTTTATTTCATGATTTTCAGAAAAAATGAGGAGTTTATATATTATAAGAATTTAGTTATGAATGTTATTAGTAAAATTCGGTTGAAATCGGCTTCTTTAACCGAGATAGAAAAAGGGAGATAATATTATCAAAGTATAAAGTCCTTATTGAAAATAACAAAAGGGTGTCGTGATAAACTTGTTTAAATGGAATATTAATATAATTGGAAATGAGAGTAAAGCGTCAGTTATTTTAGATTTTATAAGGTTTTTATCTGCCTTAATTGTATTTTTATTTCATTTCTATGTTCCTGTTCCTGGATACCAAGCAGTAATGATTTTCTTCGTTTTAAGTGGTTACTTTATCTCATCTACGGTGTTAAAGGCAGTAAAGTATAATAATTGGAGTTGGTCAGATTACCTTTTAAAGAGATTAACAAGGTTATGGATTGTACTAATCCCTTGTCTATTCTTAACTTATATTTGGGCTCAAATTCAATTTAGCTTTTTTGGAGAATCTGTTATTTCGAAATATATAACTTGGAAGATTTTCATTGGAAATGTATTTTTTTTGCAAGAAATAATTGTACCTGAATATGGTATAAATGGTCCATTGTGGAGTCTGAGTTATGAATTTTGGTACTATATATTATTTCCTTGCTTGGTTCTAACATTTTATGCTAGTAAAAAAAGATTTAAAATATTATCTGCTTTGATATTTATTGCTATTTCACTATTCGTAGGTGAACGAATAATGGGGTATTTTTTAATATGGTTGATAGGTGCATTAATACCACTTTTGAAACCATTAAAATTCAAAACGAAATTTTGGGAAAACATTATTTTACTGTTTTCAATTCTAATATCTATCGCCTCACTGAGGTTTTTATATCAACTGCTTGATATTACTGATCCAAGTTATACAGGAAATGGTCTACAATACTATGCTGATTTAAGTGTAGGTATCACCTTTGCATTTTTCGTTTACGTCGTTACTTCCTTACTTAATACTAATACAAAAAGGTTAAGATTTAACATCTCAAATCAATTGGCAGGATTTTCATATACCTTGTATCTTACTCACTATCCACTAGCTAATCTAATACTAACATGGAGAAATTCTTCGTCATGGAAATTTACGGAAGTGGAAGGGCTTTTAATGAAACCAGTGTTTGCAATTTCAATAATTGTATACGCTTGGATTGTTGGATCACTAACTGAAAAACATACTGTGAAGGTAAGGAAGTATATAAAAAGAGTTATATTTATTAAATTAAATAATTCAAATAAAAAGCAACAATACGCTAAAAATATGCAGTGATTTACTTAATATTTCTAATTCAAACTTTTTTTGAAGTGAAAAGGAAAAGGTGGAATTTGGTGTGTATATATTTATATTTATAGTTTCTCTAATATTTTTCTTGTATTTTCTAACAAAGAAAAAAATTGCATTGGAAGCTGTTTGGTCAATTAAAGTGTTTAAATCAAAAAATATTATTACCAAATATCCAAAAGAGAAATCGTTGGAAAGTCCAACCCTAAAAGCTTCAGATGTTGATGATGTGCCAGCTCAATTTATTGCTGATCCGTTTATTTTATTAGATAATGATAACTTTTATCTATTTTTTGAAGTTCTTGATAAATCTTCAAAAAAAGGTGTTATAGGGTTAGCAACCAGTAACAATGGAGATATTTGGCATTATGAGAAAATAGTACTCAATGAGGATTACCATTTATCGTATCCATATGTAATTAAACACAATAATAATTATTATATGATTCCAGAGTCAACAGAGGCAAATAAGGTTTTATTATATAAAGCAAAAAAATTTCCTTATGAATGGGAAATAGCCTGTGTATTGCTTAATGGAAGATATGCAGATTGCAGTGTCTTTCAATATAATGATAGATGGTGGATGTTTGCAGGAAACAGCGGTAAATTGCATTTGTTTTATTCAGATGAACTTACAGGGGAATGGAATGAACATCCCAAAAGCCCTTTAATTACTAATAATTTTAACATTACAAGACCTGCTGGTAGAGTAATTGTTAATCAAAATAATATTTACAGATATACACAAGATGGGCAGCCCTATTATGGTAGCAAAGTGAAAGTATTTAAAATTAAAAATTTATCAGAAGAGGAATATCAAGAAGAAGAAATAAATCTAGTATTAAGTGGCACCAAAAAAGATATGGATTGGAGGAAAGATGGGATGCATCATATAGATCAATTGAAAATTAAAGATGATCAATGGTTAGTAGTTGTAGATGGTCATATATTTGAGACTAGGAATTACTTTTTATGGAAGTTCAACAATATTTTTAAAAAAAGTGCTAGTTTTTAGTTTCATCTCATTTATAGCTAAACCATGAACATATAACTATTTCATTTTATCATAAGTAATTCAATTGGGGTTTCTCTATATTGTTTGAGTTTATTAAACAGTAATATAAGGGGAACGCAAACCAGCATACCGATAGAAAGAGGACAAATACAAATGGATAATAGAAGTTTAAAAATCTTGTTTTTCTTCGTGTTATTTATAGGTGTTGTATATGTTTTGTTAGAACAATCTGAAGTTATGGTACCAGATCACACAAGCGTGAATCTAAAAGAGGTAAGAGAAGGGGATATAAAGATATATACATTAGAGTTAGAACGTTGGAATATTTCTAATGATGGAACACATCCTGTTGAAACTACTTTGGGGATGAACGAAGCGCTAATATGGGCAAATGAAAACGGATTTACTACATTCAAAGTGCCTGCGGGCACCTACTTGATAAAAAAAGGTGAACAATTTGATCCTGATTCTCGTATCAATATGGTTAGTAATATGACCTTTTTACTGGAGGTTGGTGCTGTTTTACAAAAGGAAACTAATAGTGAAGAACGATATGAATTGCTATATATAGGACCTGGGATAAAGAACGTGACGATTAAAGGGGGTACCTATAAAGGAGATAAAGATACACATGATTATTCAAAAAGTGATAACGAGAATACACCAGGTACTCATGAGGCAGGGTATGGAATACTAGCTGAAGGTGCTATTAATTTAACTATTGATGGCATAAAGGCTTTTAACTTCACAGGTGATGGATTATGTATAGGTGCAACGGGTGAAGCTAAAGCCCCGTGGCTATTTGAAGAAGATTTTGAGCCTGGGGGAATAGATGATAATGGAAAATTAGTAAAAGATTCTACAAAAATTAGAACAAAAAATATTGAGAAAACTAACTTCAATCACCCAATCTTCCAAACACAAAATACTTTTCAGTTTTCTCGCCCCGAAAATATATCGAAGACAGTACCTTTTGATGTTTATTTTTATAAATCTGATGGAACTTTTATAACAAGTGTTAAAAACCAAGAAATCGATTGGAGTTTGACAAAGGTACCGAAGGGAGCAAACTATTTTCAAGCGGTTTTTGATACTGATATGTACAAAGGAATAAAACTGGAATATTGGGTAAAAACAATCTCCAAAAATGTCACTGTCAAGAATTCGGAATTTGCTTTTAATCGTCGACAAGGAATAACTGTTGGTGGTGCGAGTAACGTATTGATAACTAACAATGATATTCATGATATTAAAGGAACTCCGCCTCAATCCGGAATAGATGTAGAAGCTGGTTTTTCACCAAACCATAAAATCGTTATTAGGGATAATAGGATTTATAATAATAAAAGTTATAATGTAATTCTATATGATGGTAGACATGCTATTGTTGAAGATAATTATTTAGGTCCCAACGAGGACAAATCATCTATTGGACTAGCAATTTCTTCACCATTTTTAGGAGCAATGGTAAAAGATAATACATTTGATGGATCAAGTCTTAATGTAACTCACGATACAAAGATTATGGATAATGAAATGATTGATTCTACTGCCCTAATTATTGGACCGAATGTTTCAATTGATGGAATGAAATTTACCGATTCATCACTACATCTTAAGAGTAAAGAAGAATATGGTATAAAAGCTTCTAATATCACGATGAAAAATAATAAAAAAGATCAAACTACTTTGTCTATAGATGAGCAGCCAGTTCATTTGAAAGGTATTAGTATTACAGGGGAATCCGCACTGCGAAATCTAATTGGTGAAGTAGCAGATGGCAGTATTTTTGATAATTTAAAAGTGATAGGATACAATTCGTCCTATGGTTTAGATTTGCCGAGAGGTACTTATAATAATTGTGTATTTGTTGCAGCAAAAGGTGGAACTGCAGCTCCTGTAATAAGTAAATCTGGAAATTATTTCTTTAATAATTGTTCTTTTAAAGGTAATAAAGCCGGCCTTATTGTCGCTAATCCAAAAGCAAACTTGTCTGTGAAGGATTCCAAATTTGAAGTAACAGAAGAAACTGGATATGGTTTAGCCCTTGTATATGTGGAAAAAGTAAATAAAATATCTTTATTAAATAATACACTAGATACTCGAAGTAATTCAGATGAAGATTTTCATTTGATAAAATTGGGAAAGGTAGGTGGGAAAGCTAGTTTAAGTGAGGTTTATAGTGCAATAATAAAAGGAAATACTCTATATTCCAATTTTAATGTTGCTGGTATTTCCACTATTGAAGCTGGTAAAGATGCTCCAGCTTATCGTATTGAAGATAATATCATTTACAATGCAAAGCTACATTTGAAATCGAACGATATTGATATTAATAATAAGGAGTATAATCAGTAACATGTCTATAAAGATGTGTTTTTTTATTTTCCCTGAATCATATATAAGAGGTGAAATGAATGAGTTTATTTCAAATTATCGACAGCAAGCCAATATGGGATAATCTTCTAGGGGGAATTAATGATGCAGACCTATATTACTCTTATGAGTATGGAAGTTTATTTGCAAAAAATGAAAAGGGCAAGCTAATGGCAGCCTATTTTGAAAATGAAAATACAAAAATATTTTACCCATTTATTAGAAGAAATGTAGTTTGGGATGAAGAAGGGATTTATGATATCGTAACTCCATATGGTTATGGTGGCCCCTTGCTTGAAGGCAGCGGTGAAAAAATCCTTCAATTTTATGAATATTTTGAGGAATATTGTAAAGAAAATAATATTATTACGGAAACTATAAGATTCCACCCAATTATTAAAAACTATGAAAATTACAATAAACTAATGGAGGTTGAGTATATTAGAAAAACGACAGCAGTTGATTTATCCTTACCATTGGAGGAAATTAGAAAACAATACTCATCTATGAATAAAAGAAATATAAAAAAGGCCAAAAATGAAGGGATTATTTGTTTTTTAGTGGAAAACACTCCGAAAAATATTAATACCTTTTTTAATTTATATTTGGAGACAATGGATCGAAACAACGCGGATAGATATTATTACTTTGATGAAAATTATTTTTATGAACAAATAAAGGATTCAATAATAAGTGAAACCTTTTTACTTTTTGCACAATATAAAGATGAAATTATCGCAGGAGTAATGGTATTGAAAGGTCCAAAGTACTCCCATTATCACCTTGGTGCTTCTAAAACAAAATTTTTACACCTTAGACCAAATAACCATTTATTTGACTATATGATTGAATTTTGTAAATCCAAGGGCTCAACCCTTCTTCATTTAGGTGGAGGTTATCAGGAAAATGACGGGTTATTTAAGTTTAAAGCATCTTTCTCCAATGGTAATAATTTTGATTATTTTATTGGGAAGAGGGTATATGACAGAAAAAAATACAATAGAATAATTGAGGGGGCAAGAAGGTATTACAAAATAAATGAAAATTACTTTCCAATCTATAGGGGGAAGAAGGAAATAATAATAAATACTGAAGGTGAAGGACTTAAAGAAATTAATATACTATAAAAAGGTTAAGAAGTAGATATAGATCAGTCTAATTTACTTATACACACTATTGTGTTCGTTATTGAGAATGTATACCTGCCTGCAATGGTCAAGGGGGAGTAAAAATGATAGTTGATATTCATAGCCATATATTGTATGGACTAGACGATGGCCCTAAAACTCGAGAAGAAACCATTTTATTAGCTAATCAAGCCGTTGATTCTGGGATTAATCATGTTATTGCAACCCCACATCATAAACATTTGCATAAAGATCATTTTTATGAAAACGATTATAGGAACATATTAGATATGGTTGAGAAAGTCAATCAATTAATGAAGGAACAAAACATTCCTTTAAATGTTTACCCTGGAATAGAATTCCATCTCCATGAAAATATACAAGATGACATTGAACATAATTTAGAACATTTTTTAACCTTAAACAATACTGGAAAATATTTATTAATTGAACTTCCATGCAGCTATTTCCCTAGTATTACTCAAGAAGTTTTAAGCGATCTACAAAGGATAGGCTTTGTACCTATTCTTGCACATCCTGAGAGAAATAAATTCCTTAGAAAGAACCCAGGAACAATCTATAATATGGTGCAAGATGGTATTCTTGTACAAGTCACTGCAGGGAGCATAAATGGGATACAAGGAAGACGTTTAAAGCATTTCTCGCAACATTTACTAGACCATAATATGGTTCACTTTGTTGCCTCTGATGCACATCATTATACGAGACGTAAATTTGATTTGTTATCTGCTTATGAACGGATAGAAAGAGAGTATTCCATAAATTACCGAAAATATCTGGAGGCAAACGCTATTCATACTTTAAATGGGACAGATTTTAAAATGGTTAAACCTAGAAATATTGGAAAAAGGAGACAATATTTCTTTTTTTATAATCATCCATTAAACAAAGTTGATTTAAAGTAAATTAATTATAAGTAAATTAATAAGTTTATTTAACTAGACTACATCCTTTGTTATGTAGGAGGTAATCATTTTGAAAAGATTGATAGACTTGTTTGGGTCGTTTATATTAATTCTGATTTTTTTACCCAGCATGTTGGTAATTTCAATATTGATAAGAATAAGTATGGGTCACCCTATTCTGTTTAAACAAATTCGCCCTGGTCTTTATGGTAAACCTATTTCCATTTTTAAGTTTCGAACCATGAATGATAAAAGGGACGAACAAGGGAATATGCTTCCAGGGAAAATGAGATTAACTAAATTGGGAATATTCCTTCGAAAATACAGCCTGGATGAGCTACCACAACTTTTTAACGTATTAAAAGGGGAGTTAAGTTTAGTTGGACCACGTCCATTGTTAATGGAGTATCTTTCTATTTATACTGAAGAACAGGCCAGAAGGCATGAAGTCAAACCAGGGATCACAGGTTGGGCTCAAATAAACGGAAGAAATGCAATTAACTGGGATGAAAAATTCAAATTAGATATTTGGTACGTAAATAATCTTTCCCTTGCTCTTGACATGAAAATATTATTATTAACAATTATTAAAGTTGTAAAAAAAGATGGGGTTAGTGCTAAAGAACATTATAGTATGGAACGTTTTAGGGGGATGTGAATTCTAACACCCTCCTTTTTACTATTAAAGATGGAGTGATTAAAAATGGAGAAAATCTTGATAACTGATGTTGGTGTGGCTCCAGCAGAAAATGTAATTAGGTCATGGAATTGTTCTGAAATTAGAGAAGAAATTTTGGGTGTTTCAAGAAATCCGTTTACTCTTTACTCATCAAGGGTAGAATTGAAGCGGCATATACCGTATGAGTATGCATTTGGAGATGAATATAAAAAGTCACTTTTAGGGCTTCTAGAGAAGGAGAAACCTAGCTTAGCGGTATTCATGAATGATAGGGAGATATTTGAAATAACTAAATTTAGGGATGAAATTATCTCAACTGGAACTAAATTATATATGCCAAGGAATGAAGTTATAGCTGCATGTACAGATAAATATCAATCCTATAAAGTTTGGAATGCTGAAGGAATTAAAGTTCCGAAGACGATGATTATTCATGATGAAACTGATTTGCAGAAGGCATTTAATAAGCTAGGAGACCGAGAAGGGCGAATTTGGTTAAGGTCAACAGTTGGGGCAGGAGGCAGAGGAGCATTACCAACTAACGATTATGAGTTTGCAAAAAACTGGATTAATCTTTATAACGGGTGGGGAAATTTCACAGGATCAGAATTGCTACAGGCTGATAAAACAGTTACTTGGTTGTCTATATGGTATGAAGGTGAACTTGTTGTTGCCCAGACGAGGAAAAGGAAATCCTGGGGATTTGCGAATCGTACTTTATCAGGTGTAACAGGTATAACTGGGGTAGGTGAAACCTACTCAGATGAAATTGTTAATAGAGTGGCTATGGATACAATATTAGCTATAGACAATCATCCACACGGTGTTTATGGGGTAGATATGACATACGATCAAAATGATTTTCCAAATCCTACTGAAATTAATATGCGATTTTTTACAACTTGTTATTTTTTTACTGAGGCTGGTCTCAATATGCCAGAGATATACAAAGATATTATCCTTTATCAGAAGTTTCCAAGTTTGGAAAAAAGGATTAATCCACTTCCAGATAAATTGCTCTGGATAAGAGATATGGATAGAGAACCAATTTTAACAACGGAGGAAAAAATACTTAGAAATTCAGGAAAATAAAAACTTGCTATTTGAGAGTTGAAAAGGATATATAGAGGACCAATGACTTTGAAGTGATCCAAAAAATTAATGAAGATTCTAATTTGAGTTTTTCGCAAGAAACAGTGATGTAAATTTGTTCTTAAATAAGAACGAATTATTCATTAAAAAGTTAATAGAGGGGGTGATTGGAAAAAAATATGCTCTATTTTAAATTTCACCATGATGACTTCAAAATGTAATCCTTATGCCAATTAAAATGAAGGAGTAAAGCCATGAAAAAACGTTTTGTTAGTTTATTAGTTTTAACCTTAATCATTTGTTTACTAGGCAATTCTGCACTTGCAACAACAACAGTGAAACCAAGAGAGGATGGTAACTGTTGGTCTTCCTATGCATTAGTAGATGGGCTAAATTATCAATATGCAACAGCTAAAATAACAAACAATGAAGAAAAACTTAGAGTGGAGGTGTACACAAGAGAATGGGCTGAGTTCTTATACTTAGAAGTTTCAATGGCTGCAGCCAATAGTGTATCTGAACTACCGAGTAAATCTGGAGCAATTACAAAGTTTTTTCCGACTGGAACTACTTTAGCTTATACTGAAGAATTCATTAACTATGATAAATCCGTTTCAAATGTTGTTCTGGTTATTGAAGCAGTTATTCGTGATACCCAAGGAAATACACATCATATCTGGGCTCAGGGAACACCGTTGTTAGGTACGGACTGGAAAGAATATATTGAATACAACATTAGACCTGCATCTGTAAATGGTGAGGTATGTTATACACCTAATGAAGAGCAGCCGCCGGAAGAGCCTTCAGCTTCCCCTAGAACTATTGGTTACTGGCAAACACATGCTGGATTCCATGGCAATAATGAAGATGTAGTTTCTAAATACCTACCAATTACATTAGGTACTCAAGCAATTACAACTAATATAGAAGTTGTAAATGTCTTTAAATTTAAAGCCTTTACCGGTGGTGCAAGCAATGGCTATAATAAGCTGGCAGCACAGTTACTTGCTGCCAAACTAAATGTCAAAAATGGTGCTAATACCGGATTGATAGATAATGCAATAAAACAAGCTGATGCATTGTTATCTTTACAAAGTTCCAAGCCTTGGTCCTCGTTGACTAGTACAGAACAACAAAATATTTTAAACGTAAAAGATCTTTTAGATCAGTATAATAACTCCGGTACCGAATAAGGTTTAGCAGTTAATAAAAAAGCAACCAGTGTGATATGCTTTAACAATTACACTGGTTGCTTTTTTGTGGAATTCCTATTATTGGCCACCAAATATTTATTTCCAGAAAAATATGCGTATTAAATTGCGTTATTTAAATGGTTTTTGAATTTATTAAAGGCTGGTGCTTCATGAAAAAGACAATTGCTCGTCTATTAATAAGATTTCTCCCAATCGGTTACATTGGATTTATATGGCTGCAATCAAGTTATTTTAATCCTGAATCAATCCATTATTTATCAAATGAAATTAATATAGAGTTTTTAATACTTGTTGGAATAGCTTTGGAGCTGTTTCATTTTTTCCAGTTTGGACTATTGTATTTGTTAATTATTGCTGCTGTTTTAAGTTTTAGAGTACTTACAAAGAAAATTGAGTATTTTTCAATTATTTTCTCATTATTGTATGGGTTAATTGATGAATTTCATCAAATCTATGTCCCTTTTAGATCCTTTTCATATACCGACCTTCTTAAAGATACAGTAGGGGTTATTTTTATATCTTTCATAGTTCATAAAAGCTACTATTCAGACAAGAAATCTAAGGTTGGTAGCTTTTTACGGAAAGTGGGCAATCTAGCTTTAAATGAAAAAGGTAAGGTACCGTTTTAACTAGTTTTATTAGGATTTAATGATAAATAGGAAGGTTCCTTAAATTGCCCCTTATAGTTTTAATCCTACTTTGGTCTAAGTCCCTTTTGACCCTCATTTCCTCCATTGGAAAACTTCCCATTAACTCATGTTTATAAACTTATGTTTTACCTCACTGGCATGATAGTTTTCATAATTGAAATACCCACAAATGGAAAGTCCATTTGTGGGTATTAATTATTTATACAGGAAAACCTTTAAGTTGTCTTTTTGATCAATGGTTGCAAGCAACACGTTTTTAATATTTGTATGATACAGATTTTCTAGCTTCTCAACAACCCAGACTTCATCTTTGTCCAATTGTTTCAAAACATTAGAAGCAATAGTTCCTTCCTTAATAATCGTTTTTGGAAGATCAAAGGGTTCTGTTTTCATTTGGTAAGTTTCAGGTGTAACGGGGTTATATTTAGGATCCAAAAAAACGGAAACCTTCCCATCCGCTTCCCACAATGCTAATGCCACTTTTTTAACATCTTCTACTTTTTCTTCCCGTAATTCTTCCAATAAAATATCGATTGATATTCTTGCCTTTTTCAACCCTTTAGAGATAATCTCTCCGTCTTTCACTAGCGTAATCGGTGGGGGAGTAATTAGATTTCTAATTCGCGGCCATTTCAACACAGCATACACACTGCCAATATACAGGATCACCAACACCACTGTAGTGGTAAGGGAACCTTTTAGCCCAAGGTGTTCATCGGACAATGGATGAGCAATAATGTTCCCAATTATTAGTGCAATCACGAAATCAAGCAGTCTTAGCTGCGCAATCGAACGCTGGCCCATTGCTTTGGCAACTAGAACCAAGAAAAAATAGCCTACTACAGCACGTAGAATCCACTCTATTGTTGTCAAGGATTCCTGACTATGAATGAAATCCATCGAAACACATCCTTTATTTGTTAAGCCTTACTTTTCTAAAAACTTAACACAAACCGGGTATGGTACCTTTATATCTGATTGTAATAAAGTTAATTTTCCTGTATTTTCATCTCTTGCAAATAGGACTAAGTTGCCTGATTCCTGATTAGAAGCAACAATAAATTTTCCACTCGGGTCGATTTCAAAATCCCTCGGCCAATCTCCCTCGGTAGAAGTATGTTCCACGAAATTAAGTTCCCCTGTTTCCTCATTGACTTGAAAGACTGCAATACTATTGTGACCGCGATTACCTGCATAAACAAAGCGTCCGTCGACCGAAATATGTATTGCACTTCCTTGATTATTTTCTTTAAAATCCTCTGGAAGAGTAGAAATGGACTGTTTTTCAGTAAATTGTCCATTCTCAGGATGATAGGTTACCACAATTACCTCGGAGCTGAACTCGGTCATAATATACGCGTATTTTCCATTTGGATGGAAAGCAAGGTGCCTTGGACCACTTCCGGCTTTTATTGGTAAAAGGTTTGCTTTTTCTAGTGTACCATTGTCATTTACCTTATAGGTAATCAGGGCATCAATACCGAGTTCAACAGCCGTTAAATATTTTTCATCAGGTGTTAATCCAGCATAATGCGTATGTGGTTTTTCCTGTCTAGGATCAGGTCCAGAACCTTCATGCTGAATGATGGATGAAACTGTCTGTATCGAGCCATCTTCTGGGTTAATTAAATAGGATTCAACTGTTCCTTTATGATAATTAGCGCTAAAAACATAGTTGTTTTTAGTGTCTACACTTACATGACAGGGTGATGATCCTTCTGAAACTTGGCTGTTTATTTCTGTTAAATCACCGTTACCATTAATAGAAAAAGCAGCTATTCCTCCTGTTCCTCCTACTTTTACAACTGAATATAGATAGCGCTTATTTGAGCTAATTGTTAGGTAAGTTGGGTTATCTAACCAAGCTGCAACTTTAACGTCTCCTATAGTTCTCTTTTCCGTGTCTAGAGTGAACGAATAGATCCCTTCGCTCTCCCCTTTAGTGTATGTTCCAATATAGCCTATGTAATGGTTATTTCCAGTCATCGTTTATCTCCTCTGTTTAAGTTAATCATTTTATTTTATCAAACTATCCGAAAATTATTAAAAGTTTTGTTTGAGAAAGAAAAAAGTCCACAGATAATCCGTGGACTCCCGAGCAATTGTAAATTCATTTTGAAGTTTGAACAGGTTGAATTTTATTAAAAACAAGTTGACACAAATAGTAATTGCAACAGGCGTAAACACAGAAAATAAATAGAAAAGTAACGGACCAGGTATAGAGAATCAATACCGTCAAAATAAATAAAACAATCACAGAGAGAGTTACAAAGAAATATCGAACGGAAAAGAACAGAGAGTTCTTAATGGCAGTCAGCCAATTCACATTATAGTTCGCAATGGTTGGAAAAATAAAAATGGTGATGAAAAGAATCACGATACCTAATAGAGACAAAACTGGTAAGAGTATATACTGGAAAGAGCCGAGATTTTTCATTAACATAAAGTCTAGAAAAAACAGCCCTGCAAAGACAGTCCAGATCATCCCTAAAATAAAGCTTTGCTTAAAATTCTCTTTGAAGAATTCAAAAAAAGAGCGAAAGACACTATAGTCTTTATGCAATACCCATTGACGAATGACGCAGTACATTGCCACAGTTGCAGGGAAGATTGTAATGACCGGTAGACAAAATAACAACCAGAGGAGATTCAATTGGAAAAAAGCTGTTACAAACTCTAGTACTTTGAATACTTGTTTCATATTTTCACCATATTTCCTCAACTAAAGATAAAAATTGAACACCCCGTTATCAAATAGGGGTGTTCAACTTTGCTTAGAAAGTAAACTAATTGAAGGGATATTAACTAACTAAGTTTGGCTTTTTCACTTCTGAAGTAGAATTTCGTATAACCAACTCTGGTTCGTATATGATAGACTGTGGATTACTGCTGCTGTTCCCTTCGACTGCTGAAACAATCCATTTCGCGGCTTCAATACCCATCTCCATTTTCGGATGGGAAACAGATGTTAACTTCACTTCAGTTGCCTCTGCTAAAAAAGAATCGTCATATCCAACAATTGATACATCTTCTGGAACACTTAATTCAAAGCCTCTTAACATCTCAATTACACTTAATGCCATCTGGTCATTGTAACATACAATTGCTGTAGGCATTTTCGCCGATGAATAAAAGCGTTTTAATTGTTCTAGAAGCTTGGTATGCTGGTCTTCTGTCGTATAGGTAATAACCATATCTGGAAAAAACGGCAGTCCGTGCTCTCTAAAGGCTCGGATAAAGCCTTGCATACGATTTACCCCTTGAAGGTCATCCGTTTTAAATATCCCAATTATCTTTTTGTGACCCAGCTTAATTAAGTGTTCAGTAGCAATAAAGCCGCCATTTTCATCATTCATAATAATATGCGGAGGCATCAGCTGTGAATAGTATTGGTTAATCATTAAATAAGGGGTATTGTTTTGTTCTAATTCTAAATAGTAGCTAATGTTCGGATTATAATTGCTGCTTTTTGTTGGTTCAACAATTAGCCCATCAATATTTCTGCTCAACATTGTTTGCAGGCATTGTTTCTCTTTTTCTACATCATTGTCAGTACATGCAAATGTTAAGGAATATCCCTGGGTTGTTAGATATGACTCAATCCCTTTAATAATAGAAGGGAAGATATAATCTGATATATAGGTTGTTATTACACCAATATTTTTCCCATTTCCATTTGAGATTTGAACCTGAGGTGGAGCGGTTTCTTTTTTTAATGAACAAAACGTCCCCGCTCCTTGTTCTCGATAGAGCCACCCTTCGTGTACTAAATCGCCAACAGCCTGGCGAACGGTATGTCTAGAGACACCAAACATTTTAACCAGTTCATTTTCGGAATAGATTTTTTCACCAGGTTTGACGATGCCGCTAGTGATCCATTCAGTTATTTTTTCTTTTACCATATTATACTTGGTTTTTTGTTGTGCCACGGTTTCACCACTTTCAACTCGTATACTAAAATTAACTTATACGTACAACGAATAATGTATAGTCTTATATTAACAAATAGAATCATTATTTGCTATGGTTAAATTATACACGGATAAAGTTTATATTAAACACGTACGGACATAAATGAAAAAATTAATAAAAGTGATTGACATGTACGAACAGGCATATTATTATTTGAAGTATAGAGAATACGCTTTCAAAGTTTCATAGAAGTACAGCTTTAGAAAAATAGAACGTATATCTATTATTGCGTTCAAGCTTTATTTATGAAAAATTACAGCCTAGGAGGTCGTAAATGTAATTATCCAACATGTACGTACATATAAATCCGGTAACTATTACTTTCATTTTTTTAAAAATGTGGTTACGCTTTCAAAGGTTTTCACGAAATTGTTTTATTCTTAAAAAATTATAAAATAGTTTGTGGAGGGATTCAATTGTTTAAAACACCTAAAAAATTCGGAATTATGACACTTCTTGCATTGTTGATTATCAGTACCATTCTTAGTGGTTGTGCTAGTAAGGAAAGCAGCTCAGGAAAGACTAAAGATGGAAAAACAGCGATTACATTTATGTTTAGAGGTCAGCCTAAAGAGCTTGAAGCTTATACGGCTACTGTAAAGAGATTTGAAAAGTCAAATCCAGACGTTAAAGTTACATTGGTTCAAGTTGCTCCGGATCAATATGATACGAAGTTAAAAGCAGCGATTGCTGGTAAGAAGATTCCAGATGTTTTCTTCTACAACCCAGCTCAAGTAAAGGCATATGTAAACTCTGGCGTATTAAAAGATATTACCGAATTCGTTGAAGGATCAGAAGATGTTAAAATTGACGATATTTGGGAAAAGGGTATCGCGAAATACCGCTTTGATGGCGAAACACTTGGCGAAGGTGCGATTTACGGATTACCAAAAGACTTAGGTCCATTTGCATTAGGTTACAACAAAACAATGTTTGAAGAAGCAGGAATTCCACTTCCTGACAAAGACAAGCCTTATACATTAGATGAATTCATTGATGTAGCACAAAAGTTAACAAAAGATAAAAACGGCGATGGAAAAAATGATCAATTTGGTGCTGGATTCAACATTCAATGGGCTTTACAGCCTATTGCTTGGAGTAATGGTGCAGACTGGATTGATGAAACTGGCACAAAAGTAACAGTTGATACTCCTGAATTTGCTGAAGCAGTACAATGGTTTGCAGATCAACAAAATAAATACAAAATTACTCCTTCTATTGCAGAAGCACAAACACTTGATACGTACCAAAGATGGATGAAGGGCGAATTAGCATTCTTCCCAGTTGGTCCTTGGGATATGGCAACATATGCAGAACAATTAAAGTTTGAGTATGATTTAATTCCATGGCCTGCTGGTAAAACAGGTAAACCTGCTGCATGGGTGGGTTCCCTTGGTATCGGTGTAGGAGCTACAACGAAAAATGCTGGAGCGGCGGCTGAGTTAGCGATGTACCTATCTGCTGACCAAGAAGGAAACCAAGCATTAGTTGATGCTCAGGTTCAATTACCAAACAGTGTAACCGTTGCTGAGCAATGGGCTGCTGATACATCTATTAAACCTGCAAATAAGCAAGAGTTCTTAGATATTATCAATGATTATGGCCGCGGATTCCCTGCTGAAAAGACTTATACTGCTGAATGGTATGATGAATTCTTCAAAAACATCCAGCCAGTTCTTGATGGGAAGATGACAGCTGAAGAGTATGTGAAAGAAGCACAGCCAAAAATGCAAAAACTATTAGATGCTGCAATCGAGCAAGAAAAGAAATCTTCTAAGTAATAGATAAAATTGAGGCTTTGACATAGTGTAAATGGTGCTAGTTTTAAGAATCTGACTAGCACCATTTATTCCTTTTATCTAAATTTTTTTAATAAGAAATTTAGAAAAAGGGAAATGTTCATTCATGTTTTTGAAAGGGTGAGGAAAGATGAAAGCAACGTCCAAACTGTATCGGACAGAACAAAGAAATGCCTATATTTTCATTGCAGCACCAGTCTTAGGATTCCTCATATTTGCTATGGTTCCCCTCGTTTATTCCTTTTATGGTGCTTTTACTGACTGGGACGGTCTAGGACAAATGAACTTTATTGGTCTTGAAAACTTTATTAATGTATTCCAAGATGAGTATTTCTATAAGTCTATGTTTAACACTATTTATATGATGCTGGGTATTCCAATCGGTATTGTGTTGGCCTTACTGCTTGCTCTTGCATTAAATAGAGGAATTCCTGGAACGAATACATTTAGAGTTCTTTACTACATTCCAGTTGTGTCTTCTATTGCAGCGATCTCTATTTTATGGCAATGGGCTTATAATGGGGATTACGGGTTAGTGAACCAGTTCCTTGCCCTAATTGGTATTGAGGGTCCTAACTGGCTGCAAAATACTTCTACCGTTAAACCAGCATTAATTATCATGGCTGTTTGGAAGGGTCTAGGCTATACAATGCTTCTGTATTTAGCAGCACTGCAAAGTGTACCAAAGTCATTTTACGAGGCTGCGAAGCTGGATGGTGCTAATGCATTTCAAGCGTTTTGGCATATTACGCTGCCAATGGTGAAACCAGTAACATTCTTTATTATTGTAACCAATATTATTGGAGGTGCCCAAATCTTTACGGAAATTAACGTTATGACACCAACGGGTGGTCCTGAATATAGTTCAGCGTCAGTAGTATTTTATGTATGGCAAAAAGCATTTGGTAACTTCCAATTAGGTTATGCATCTGCAATGGCCTTAATACTGGGACTTTTCATCTTTATTATTACCCTAATCCAGTTTAAGATTAACGAAAAATCTTCCTTTGAATTGGATTAATAACAGGTGATTAACAGAGTGATAGAAAGGGGTATTTAATAATGGAAGCTGCAATTGCAGATAAAAAGAATGTTAAAGCAGAACCAATGTCTGAAAAGAAGAAAAATAAAATTACCGATGCCTTTGTTTTCCTTTTTCTAAGTGCAGGAGCTATCTTCATGGTGGCGCCGCTGCTATGGATGTTTTCAACTTCACTTAAATCAAAAGAAGATGTATTCGCCTTACCTCCAGTATGGATTCCTGAAACGATCTCATTTGCTAAGTATGCGGAAATTTGGTCTATGGGGCCGTTGCTGTCTGGTATTAGTAATAGCTTAATTATTGCAGTTTCGGTAACAGTTGTTGGAACGTTCACATCTAGCTTAGCTGCCTTTGCTTTTGCTAAGCTGCAGTTCCGCGGGAAAAATAAAATATTCTTACTGTTATTTGCATCTGTTATGATTCCGTATCCAGTCATTATGATTCCGCAGTTCATTATGTTTTCTTCTGTGGGATGGATTGATAGTTTATTACCATTAATCATACCAGGATTGTTTGGTAACATATTCATGATTTTCTTTTTACGACAGTATCTATCAAGTATTCCTACCTCTATCATGGAAGCGGCAAAGATTGATGGGTGCTCTCACTTTCAAATCTTTTACAAAATTATCTTTCCGTTGATTAAGCCTGCGGTTGCGGCACAGTTAATTTTGTGGTTCATGGGAATTTGGAATGATTATTTAGGTCCTATTCTGTACTTGAATTCACCAGAAAAGCAAACCTTGCAGCTTGTTATTGCAAACTTTAATGCGTCTTATGCAATCCAAAGTGATTACCCGCTAATTATGGCAGCTTCTGTGATTGCGTTATTGCCAATGTTGATTGTTTTTATTGTCTTCCAAAAACAAATTATCGAATCAATCGCTATTTCAGGTGTAAAAGGTTAAGACAACTAAATCATATGCAGGTGCATTTTTGATTCGTAGTTTATAAAGTTAATAGAAAATGTGGAAAGGCACTTATCAATTTTATTCTGATAAGTGCCTTTTATAATTTTCGCTCTGTTAACTTGTCTGTTGATTACTATAAACCCAAAATTTTTAATGAGGAGATATCATATGAAAGTAAAACCGTTTGGACTAGAACGAGTTCGTATTACTGGGGGACCTCTTAAGCATGCGATGGAGTTGAATAAAGAATACTTGCTGCAGCTTGAGCCAGACAAATTACTATCTAGGTTTCGTGAGTACGCAGGATTGCAGCCAAAAGCGGAAAACTACACGGGATGGGAAGCACAGGGTATTTCGGGGCATACACTTGGCCACTATTTATCGGCCTGTGCCATGATGGCAGCAGCAAATGATGATGAAAGATTTCGTGAAAGAGTAAATTACATCGTCGATGAATTAGAAGAATGTCAAGAAGCCCATGGAACTGGTTACATATCAGGTGTTCCTGGAGGAAGGGAAATCTTTGAAGAAGTGAAGGCTGGCGACATCCGTTCGCAGGGGTTTGATTTGAATGGCGGCTGGGTGCCGTTATATTCCATTCATAAGTTGTTTGCTGGGTTACGTGATGCATATAAGTTAACGCATAGCATAAAGGTGCTAAATGTTGAGATAAAGCTTGGTTTATGGCTGGAGGATGTATTTGCTAATCTAACTGACACTCAGGTACAGGACGTTCTAAAATGTGAGTTTGGGGGAATGACAGAGGTGTTGGCTGACCTTGCTGATGATTCAGGGGATGATAGGTTTTGGAAATTATCGCAACTATTTCATCATCATGAGCTGTTGAATCCGCTAGCCGATGGAAGAGATGAATTAGCAGGTAGACATGCGAACACCCAGATACCCAAAGTTGTCGGTGCGGCCCGTCAATATGAAATATCTAATATAGAATCTTATTGCCGTATTTCTGAGTATTTTTGGAAGCAAATGGTTCATCAGCATTCATATGTAATCGGAGGGAACAGTCTCAATGAACATTTTGGTGAGCCAGGTAAATTGAATGGCCGGCTTGGTGCAAATACATGTGAAACGTGTAATTCATATAATATGTTAAAGTTGACAAAGCACCTGTTTCAGTGGAATGCTCTGGCTGAACAAGGCGATTTTTATGAAAGAGTATTATACAATCACATATTAGCTTCTCAGCACCCTATAGAGGGGACAGTAACCTACTTTGTTTCATTAGATATGGGAGGGCACAAGGTTTATAACTCCAAATTTAATGATTTTACATGCTGTGTAGGATCGGGAATGGAGAATCATTCAAGTTATGGTAATGCTATTTACTTCCAAAATGAGCAATCTCTATTTGTAAATCAATATATTCCTTCCGAATTAGATTGGAGTGAAAGGGGAGTGTTTGTCAAACAAACCACATCCTATCCTGAAAATGGTTCTATTAAACTAGAAGTCATATCCAAGGAACCCAAATCCTTCGCCTTATCAGTCAGGTATCCTTACTGGGCAGAACAAGGAATGTCAGTAATCGTTAACGGTGAGGTGTTCAATCATGCTGCCGAGCCGTCCAGTTTTATCACAATCGAGCGAGTTTGGAATAACGGAGATAGTATTGAACTTGAGATACCGATGACATTAAGAGTTGAAAAAATGAGCGATAACCCCAATCGACTAGCCTTTTTGAATGGACCAATCGTTCTCGCAGGGGACTTGGGACCGATAAACCAAGAAAAGGATGCAACTGACCTTTTATTTACACCTGTATTAGTAACAGATGATTCAAATGTACTGAATCAGGTTATTGCAGTTAAGGGTAAAGTACATGTATTTGAAATGAAAAACCTTGGCGTCCCTCGTGATGTTACATTAATTCCTTTCTATCAAATGCATGATCGAAGCACCTCTGTTTATTGGGATGTTTTCACAGAGGAAGAATGGAGGAAGGCTGAAATCTCTTATACATCTGCCATTGAGAAAGAGCGTGATCTTCAATTGAGGACAGTCGACTTTTTCCAACCTGGAGAAATGCAGCCAGAACGTGATTATGACTTTAAGGGGGAACATGTTGGATATGGTGTACTCTCAAATCGTAAATACAGAGATACATGGCCAAGTGGGTATTTTTCCTTTACTTTAAACGTTCTTCCAGACGAGTCAAACTATCTTGTTATCATGTATACCAATGAAATAGAAACCATGCGTTCCTTCGATATCGCCGTTAATGGAGTTGTACTGACAAATAGTCAAATAGAATTGGAGGAAATGAATAAGTTCGTCCTTGTAAAGTACGAAATACCATATCATGCCACCATGGACAAGGATATAGTAACAGTAGAATTTCGCTCGCACGAAGGCCAAAAAGTCCCTAAAGTCTTCGGTGTTCGAGTTGTTAAAGAATAGATAAGCTAAATGAAGGTAGGTACAACCAGTGAGTTGTACCTACCTTTTTAAATTTTAGGTTTTGTTTTAGCAAAATGTGATATGGGCACTCTGTTGATTTGCGTGGAAGGCGCGAGACTCCTGCAGGAGGACGGGACAGGGGAGACCCCGCAGGCGCTTTAGCGTCGAGGAGGCTTCCCAAACCGCCTGCGGAAAGCGAAGCGCCTCGTGACAGGCAAAGTCCGCCTGTCCCTGCGGTGATTATTCAAAGAAGCTTTCCTTAATGGAGCGCAAATCAACAGATCCTATATTAAAAAGGATAATTATTGTGGCTCAAAACTTTTTTAATAAATTATCAAAATATCATTGAAAAAATAGAGATAGGTGGTACAATCAACTTATAGGTTATACGTACAAGTTAAGGGTATATTTCACATTACTTACATACTTGTAAGGTTGAAGGAATAATAATTAACTTTATATCCTTATTCTTGTACGGATGGCATGATAGTGTATTTATTGGAAGCGTTTAAATAATCGAGAAGTAATAGGATGAATATTCTATGAAACTCAAAGAAAAAATTATATTTTTGTAAACGTATTCTTACATAAAAGGCAGGGTGATAAGTAATGACTAAATATTCGATTGGTGTAGATTATGGAACACAATCAGGAAGAGCGGTACTCGTTGAAGTAGGAACCGGGAGAGAGGTTGCTACAGCTGTTAAGGAATATACACATGGTGTAATGGATGAGTTTTTACCAGATGGAAAAACAAAGTTGGAACATGACTGGGCCTTGCAGCATCCGGCTGATTACCTTGAGGTCTTAGAAATTACTATTCCAGAAGTTTTAACAAAAGCACAAGTTTCAGCAGAAGATGTTATCGGTTTAGGAATAGATTTTACTGCTTGTACGGTCCTGCCGATTGATACAAATGGAACACCTTTATGTTTTCAACCAGAACTAAGCAGTAATCCTCACAGCTATGTAAAGTTATGGAAACATCATGCCGCACAAGACGAAGCAAATCGATTAAACGAAATAGCTGAAGCCCGTGGGGAAAAGTTCTTATCTCGCTATGGAGGCAAAATTTCATCTGAATGGATGATACCAAAAGTTTGGCAAATTTTAAATGAAGCACCAGAAATTTATGATGGTGCAGATCAAATACTAGAAGCAACGGATTGGGTTATTTCGCAATTAACGGGAGAAATCACCCGTAACAGCTGTACGGCTGGTTACAAAGCAATCTGGCATAAGCAGGATGGTTATCCATCACAGGATTTCTTTAAGGCGCTTGATCCTCGTTTGGAGAATGTAGTGGAGGAAAAATTATCAACAAAGATATTCCCTATTGGTGCCAAGGCAGGAGAAATCACTGAAAAAGCAGCTAAACTAACAGGGTTGAAACCTGGTACTGCTGTTGCGGTAGCGAATGTAGACGCTCACGTTGCAGTCCCAGCAGTTGGAATTACCGAGCCGAGCAAATTATTAATGATTATGGGAACTTCTACATGTCACATTTTGCTAGGTGAGGAAGAGAAAGTAGTTCCAGGTATGTGTGGTGTCGTTGAGGACGGTGTAATCCCAGGATACATGGGGTATGAAGCAGGACAATCCTGTGTAGGCGACCACTTTGAATGGTTTACAGAAAACTGTGTACCAACGAGCTATCAAGAAGAAGCAAATGCAAGAGGAATTAATATCCACCGGCTATTAACCGAAAAAGCTAGCAAACTACAAGTGGGTGAAAGCGGTCTATTAGCATTAGATTGGTGGAATGGCAATCGTTCTACTCTTGTTGACGCTGACCTGACTGGCGTATTGTTAGGCGCGACCCTATTAACAAAACCTGAAGAAATCTACCGGGCTTTAATCGAAGCGACAGCATATGGCACTAGGATGATAGTAGAGACTTTCCGAAACAATGGTGTGCCAGTAAACGAAGTATTCGCAGCTGGAGGCATCGCTGAAAAAAATACCATGATGATGCAAATTTACTCAGATGTACTAGACATGGATATTAAAATTTCTGCTTCATCCCAAACGCCGGCTCTAGGATCTGCCATGTTCGGTGCAGTTGCTGCAGGAAAAGACCGCGGTGGCTACGATAATATTACGGATGCTGCAAAGGATATGGGCCGAGTAAAAGAGTATATCTACCAACCTATTAAAGCTAACGCAGACGTATATAATCAGCTTTTCAATGAGTATGCCCGTTTATATGATTACTTTGGACGCGGCGAAAACAATGTAATGAAGACATTGAAAAAAATTAAAAAGGATAGCTCCTTAGAGAAAACGGAGGAGACAGTATGTTAGAAAAATTGAAAAAAGAGGTTTTGGAAGCTAATTTACAGCTTCCAAAACATGGACTTGTTACATTTACATGGGGAAATGTTAGTGGAATCGATCGTGATCGAGGACTCGTAGTGATTAAACCCAGCGGTGTTCCATACGAAGAGCTAACACTAGAGGATATGGTGGTAGTAGATTTGGAAGGTAACATCATCGAAGGAACAAAGCGTCCTTCTTCTGATACGCCAACACATCTTGCACTTTATCGCTCCTTTCAACATGTAGGTGGAATTGTACATACACATTCACCATGGGCAACTGCTTGGGCACAGGCAGGCCGTTCCATTCCTGCTTTAGGTACAACACATGCAGATTATTACTATGGTGAAATCCCTTGCACACGCACATTAACAAAAGATGAAATAACGAGGGCATATGAGTTGGAAACAGGAAATGTCATTATTGAAACATTTGAAACTGGAGGTATTGATCCGTTAGCAATGCCAGGTGTACTCGTTTCAAACCACGCACCATTTTGTTGGGGGAAAAACGCCAATCAGGCTGTTCACAATGCAGTAGTACTTGAAGAAGTGGCCAAAATGGCCCTTCATACCTTTCAATTAAATTTGCAAATAGAGCCAATTGATCAATTTTTGCTAGATAAGCACTATCTTCGCAAGCATGGCGTGAATGCCTACTATGGTCAAAAATAGACAAACATAGAACAATCTTTAAATGGTCCATCTTAAAAAGCATGTTACTAAACTATTAAGATGATTCGCAAACAATTCTAAGGGGGATTTACCTTGTTAACTACAAAAGCGTATGAATACTGGTTTGTTACTGGAAGTCAATTACTTTACGGAGAAGATGTACTAAGAGCAGTTGAAGAAAACTCAAAGACGATTGTGAATGGTCTGGATGATGACTCATCTGTTCCTTATAAACTAGTTTTTAAATCCGTTGTAAAAGATTCCGATGCGATTCGTAAATTGATTTTAGAAGCAAATGCAGATGAAAATTGTGCAGGTCTTATTACATGGATGCACACATTCTCACCATCAAAAATGTGGATTGCAGGCTTAGCTGCACTTCAAAAACCACTATTACATTTAGCCACTCAATTTAATCGTGATATTCCATGGGATTCCATTGATATGGATTTCATGAACTTAAACCAATCTGCACATGGTGACCGTGAGCATGGTTTTATCCACAGCCGCATGAATGTTAAGCGGAAGGTAGTGGTTGGACACTGGGAAAATCCTGAAGTAAGAGAGCGTATTGGCAGCTGGATGCGTACAGCAGCAGCGTTTGCAGAAAGCAAAAACCTTAAAGTAGCAAGATTTGGCGATAATATGCGTCAGGTAGCGGTAACAGAAGGTGACAAGGTCGAGGCACAAATTAAATTTGGCTGGACTGTTAATGGATATGGTGTTGGTGACTTAGTTCAAAAAATGAATGAGGTGACTGATCAAGAATTAGGTCAGCTTTTAGCTGAATATGAAGAGCTTTATGATATTGTGCCTGAAGGTCTTACAGAAGGTCCAGTCAGAGAATCTATTCGTTATCAAGCAAGAATTGAACTAGGGATGAAAGCTTTCTTAAAAGAAGGAAACTATACAGCCTTTACGACAACTTTTGAAGATTTACATGGTATGCGTCAGCTGCCTGGACTTGCTGTTCAGCGTTTAATGGAACAAGGCTATGGCTTTGCTGGAGAAGGTGACTGGAAAACAGCAGCATTAGTTAGATTAATGAAAATTATTGCTGGTAACGAAGAGACATCCTTTATGGAAGATTACACGTATCATTTTGAGCCAGGGAATGAATTGGTTCTGGGTGCCCATATGCTTGAGGTATGTCCTACTATTTCAGCAACTCGTCCTAAGATTGAGGTTCATCCGCTTGGAATCGGCGGCAAAGAAGATCCTGCGAGAATTGTATTTGATGGAAAAGGCGGCTCTGCACTAAATGCATCAATTATCGACCTTGGACATCGTTTCCGTTTGCTTGTGAATGAAGTTGATGCTGTACAGCCAGAAAAAGAAATGCCAAACCTTCCTGTAGCAAGAGTTTTATGGAAGACACAGCCATCCTTAAGCCAGGCCGTTGAAAATTGGATTCAAGCTGGAGGAGCTCACCACACTGGTTACTCCACTAAAGTAACAACTGAACAATTAAGAGACTTTGCTGAATTAACAGGTATTGAAATGGTCGTAATCAATAACGATACGAACACTCATGCCTTCAATAATGAACTGCGCTGGAACGACCTTATTTACCGTTAATTCGAAACTTAAATAAACAATCATTAGGGGCTATTAGCAATAATAGCCCTAGTGTTTAATAAAGGTACACTAAAAAATGTTAGAAACAGGAGGTTTTTTTATGTCAAATAATGTAATTGTAAACGCGGATATTACAAAAGGAAAAATCAATAAAAATATCTATGGTCATTTTGCTGAACACCTTGGCAGATGTATCTATGAAGGAATTTGGGTTGGCGAAGATTCTTCTATTCCTAACACAAAAGGAATTCGTAATGATGTACTTGCTGCACTAAAGAATATTAAAGTTCCTGTTCTTCGCTGGCCAGGCGGCTGCTTTGCAGATGAGTACCACTGGAAAGATGGCATTGGTCCAAAGGAAAATCGTAAGCGTATGGTTAATACACATTGGGGCGGAGTTGTAGAAAACAATCACTTTGGAACACATGAATTTATGTTGTTATGTGAATTGTTAGAGTGTGAGCCATACATTTGTGGAAACGTAGGAAGCGGTACTGTTCAGGAAATGTCTGAATGGGTTGAATATATGACATTTGAGGGTGAATCTCCAATGGCAAATTGGCGTCGTGAAAATGGCAAAGAGGAACCATGGAAATTAAAATATTTTGGAGTAGGGAACGAAAACTGGGGCTGCGGCGGCAATATGCGTCCTGAATATTATGCAGACCTTTATCGACGTTACCAAACCTATGTAAGAAATTATGGCGGCAACAAGATTTATAAAATTGCTGGCGGTGCAAACGTTGATGACTATAACTGGACAGAAGTGCTAATGAAAAATGCACACTGGCTAATGGACGGCCTAAGCCTTCACTATTACACCATTCCTGGAGATTTCTGGCTTGGAAAAGGGTCTGCAGTTGATTTCCCTGAAGATGAATGGTTTATCACGATGAAAAAGGCACTACATATGGATGAGTTAATTACGAAACACAGCACGATTATGGATAAATATGATCCGGATAAACGTGTTGGAATGATTATTGATGAATGGGGAACATGGTTTGATGTAGAACCAGGAACGAACCCAGGATTCCTCTATCAACAAAATACAATTCGTGACGCTTTAGTAGCTGGTTTACACTTTAATATCTTCCACAATCATGCTGTCCGCGTTCAAATGACGAATATTGCACAAACCGTTAATGTATTGCAGGCTATGATCCTTACTGAAGGAGAGCAGATGATTTTAACTCCAACATACCATGTATTTGATATGTACAAAGTACACCAGGATGCAGAGGTTTTGGCTGTAGATTCGACATTTGGCACTTATGAAAACAATGGGGATGTCCTGCCGCAAGTAACAGTTTCAGCATCAAGAGATACAGAAGGCAAAGTTCACATCAGCTTATGTAACATTGATCATAAAAATGAAGCACTTATTGATTTAGACCTGCGTGGTGTAAGTGCGGTAGATTCAAAGGTATCTGGAACCATCCTTACAGCAGATAGTATGAATGCTCATAATACCTTTGAACAGCCAGATGTTGTTAAACCAGCTGAGTTTACTGGAGTTACCGTTGAAAACAATAAATTAGTAATCAAACTCCCAGCTATGTCAGTTGTTACATTAGTGATTGAATAGAAAAAGGCGGAAAAAAAGTGACTGAAAAGAGTCTATGTAAAGGCTGCACAGAAAGTGTAATGGTAACGGAAGAGGTCATCCAGGAACTTGTGAAAGAAACTGAGGAAGATTTGTCTATTATTGTGTCCGAAGATGTCTACGAAGCCAGATTAAAGTGTTGTACTTCATGCCCTTCCCTGCAATACGGGACCACTTGTGCGCATAGCGGTTCCATTGTCCGCTATCGGGCAAAATTTAAAAATAAAGCATGCCCGTTGGCAGGGAATCCGAAGTGGGAAAAGGTTAGCTAGAGAAAGGAATAGTGATGATGGCGACAAACAAAGCTAAGATGATTTTAGAAAAGGATTTTAAAGTCTCTGAAATTGATAATCGTATATATGGTTCTTTTATTGAACATTTAGGACGGGCAGTTTATGGCGGTATTTATGAACCAGGACACCCTCAGGCAGATGAAAATGGATTCCGCCAAGATGTCATTGAAATGGTAAAAGAACTTCAAGTTCCGCTTGTACGTTATCCTGGTGGAAACTTTGTTTCAGGTTATAACTGGGAAGATGGTGTAGGACCAGTTGAAAGTCGTCCACGCCGTTTAGATCTAGCATGGCGTACAACGGAAACAAACGAAATGGGTACAAACGAGTTTATGAAGTGGGCTCAGCTGGTTAACGCCGATGTAAACATGGCAGTAAACCTAGGAACTCGGGGCATTGACGCTGCTAGAAACCTAGTAGAGTATTGCAACCATCCAGGCGGTTCCTACTACAGTGATTTACGTATCTCTCATGGGGTAAAAGATCCATATAAAATTAAGACTTGGTGTCTGGGGAACGAAATGGATGGTCCATGGCAAATCGGACATAAAACTGCAGCTGAATATGGGCGTCTAGCTCAGGAAACCGCAAAAGCAATGAAGTGGGTGGATCCAACTATCGAGCTTGTTGCATGCGGAAGTTCACACCGAAACATGCCGACATTTGCAGATTGGGAAGCAACCGTTCTTGATCATACTTATGACCATGTTGAATTTATTTCCCTTCATCAATATTATGGTAACCGCGATAATGATATCTCAAATTATTTAGCACTATCCCTTGAAATGGATGATTTTATTCGTTCAGTTATTTCAATTGCTGACTACATTAAAGCAAAAAAACGTGGAAAAAAGAAAATTAACCTTGCCTTTGATGAATGGAATGTTTGGTACCATAGCAATGAAGCAGATAAGCAAATTGAGCCTTGGAGTATTGCACCTCCACAACTTGAAGATATTTATAATTTCGAAGATGCATTATTAGTAGGTTGTATGCTTATCACGATGTTAAAGCATGCCGATCGATTAAAAATCGCTTGTCTTGCTCAATTGGTAAATGTTATTGCACCAATTATGACTGAAAATAACGGGCCTGCATGGAAGCAAACGATTTTCTATCCATATATGCATACTTCTGTTTATGGTAGAGGGGTTTCGCTAAATCCCATCATCTCAAGTCCTAAGTATGATAGTAAGGACTTTACAGATGTTCCATATTTAGAGTCAACAGCCGTTTATAATGAAGAAAATGAACAGTTAACCATCTTTGCGGTTAACCGCCACCTTGAAGAAGGCTTAGAATTAGCAGTGGACATTCGTAATTTCGAGGGATATGAAGTAGTAGAACATATTGTTCTTGAAAATGACGGAAACGTAAAGCAAACCAATTCAGCCCAAGGAACTCCAGTAGCACCTCATTCAAATGGTAATGCTAAAACAGAGAATGGCGGAGTAACTGCTGTACTGCCAAAGTTATCTTGGAATGTAATTCGCTTAGCAAAGCGAAAGTAATATTGAATGATTTCCATACCTTCTCTTCAACAGTTTCATGATGGAGAAGGTATGGAATCATTTTACTTAATCTTTTCCTAACGGGGATGAAAGGCAGGACGAATATGAAGGTAGTAAAAGAAGAGTTTGGAAGTAAAGATAACCAAACCGTTTTTTTATTTAATTTGATAAATAATCATGGGGTTGAAATTGGCTGTATTAACTACGGCTGTATTATCACCAAAATCATTACCCCGGATAAAGAAGGTAACTTTGAAAACATTGTTGTTGGATATGACACACTAAATGAATATGAAAAGGATTCATATTTCTTAGGTGCTGCAATTGGGCGTGTAGCAGGAAGAATAAAAGGCGGATCTTTTGAACTGAATGGTCATACCTATTCCCTTGCTCAAAATGAAAATAAAAACCATCTTCATGGCGGAATAAAAGGCTTTAACCAAGTGATTTGGGATGCTGAAATAATTGAAAGTGAACAAGAAGCAGCTGTTCGTTTCACCTATTTGAGCCCAAATGGTGAAGAAGGCTATCCTGGTAACCTAAAGGTTTCTGTTACATATACGTTAAACAATAAAAATGAATTTTCTATTCATTATTCCGGCATTTCAGACGAGAAAACTTTGTTAAACATGACCAATCATTCTTATTTCAATTTAAGCGGGGATTTAAAAAGGGATATCTTAAACCATTCTTTAATGATTAAAAGTGATAAGTTCCTTGAACTAAATGACGAACTCCTTCCAACTGGAGAAATGCTTGATGTAAAAGGGACAGCATTTGATTTTACATCTGAAAGAATAATCCAGACAGGTGTTATCTCGGAACATCCGCAAAACAAGCTTGCAAGTGAAGGGTACGATCACCCATTTCTATTAAATACACAGCATAATAATGAAATTGTTCTGAAGGATTCAGAGAGCGGACGTACATTGACGATTGAAACAGATGAGGTTGGCGTTGTCGTTTATTCAGGTAATCAGATGAAATCAGAAGGCTTAATTTCCGGAGTACCTTCCAGGAAATATTTGGGGATATGTCTAGAAACACAGGGACTTCCGGATGCAATCCACCATCAACAGTTTCCTTCTTGGATTTTAGAAAAGGAAGAAGAGTATTCATCTAAAACAATCTATAAGTTCGGAATCGAAGTGTGAACTCTCTTAAAAAGAAAGGTGATATAGAATGCAAAAGGTAGAAACTTTAAATAATCCGATTGTCGAGCAGCGAGCAGATCCATGGGTATATAAACATACGGATGGTTATTACTATTTCACGGCGTCTGTTCCTGAGTATGACAGAATCGAAGTTAGACGGTCTGGAACGATCCAGGGCTTGGAAAGTGCAGAACCTGTAGTTGCATGGAAAAAACACGAGAACGGTCCAATGAGTGCAAATATTTGGGCACCTGAAATTCATTATATTGATGGCAAATGGTACATCTATTACGCTGCTGCAAGAAAAGATGCGATTTTTGACCATCGTATGTTTGTCATTGAGAATGACTCTGCCAATCCATTAGAAGGTAATTGGGTCGAAAAGGGGCAGGTAAAAACAGAGTGGGAATCTTTTTCTCTTGATGCCACCACTTTCGAACATAAAGGCCAAAGGTACTATGTCTGGGCTCAAAGAGATCCAAAGATTGAAGGGAATTCTAACCTTTACATCGCTAGAATGGTCAATCCATGGACCATTAAAGGACCTCA
This sequence comes from Bacillus sp. CZDM1, assembly GCF_055502545.1. Classification (NCBI taxonomy): domain Bacteria; kingdom Bacillati; phylum Bacillota; class Bacilli; order Caryophanales; family Bacillaceae; genus Bacillus; species Bacillus sp. CZDM1. Next base: position 420,518 of record NZ_JBUESO010000005.1, read on the forward strand.
GGTAATGATCACTACACCTGAATATGACTGGGAAACCATTGGTTTTTTAGTCAATGAAGGTGCAGCTGTTTTGAAAAGAAATGGTAAAATTTTTATTTCCTATTCAGCCAGTGCAACAGATTACAACTATTGTATGGGGCTATTACAAGCGGATGAAAACAGTGATTTATTAGATCCTGCTTCATGGTTGAAAACAGAGGAACCTGTATTTAAAACAAATGTAGAAAATAGCCAATATGGTCCAGGTCATAACAGCTTTACAGTATCTGAAGATGGAAGCGAAGATATTATCATCTACCATGCACGTAACTATCGTGAAATTGTTGGTGACCCATTATGGGATCCAAACCGTCATACTCGTGCACAAGTGTTCACTTGGTATGAAGATGGAACCCCAAATTTTGGTGTACCTGTACCAGACACAAAATAAAGTGCTGGCATCAGGATTTGAAAGGAGATTTATATGGTTTCTGTAACGAAAGATCAAGCTAAAACAGCAAAAGATTTGATTATTGAGCAGCGAGCAGATCCATGGGTTTATAAACATACAGATGGTTATTACTACTTTACAGCTTCTGTGCCTGAATATGATGGAATCGAAGTAAGGCGCTCTAAAACAATTAAAGGGATAGCAGAGGCCGAGCCTGTTATGGTCTGGAAAAAGCATGAAACAGGTCCGATGAGCTCACTGATATGGGCACCAGAAATACATTATATCAATGGAAGCTGGTACATTTATTTCGCTGCTGCACCATCAAAGGAAATTATCGACGGTCTTTTTCAGCACCGGATGTTTGTGATTGAAAATCATTCTGCTAATCCACTAGAAGGTAATTGGGGTGAAAAAGGACAAATTAACACAGATTGGGATTCCTTTGCTCTTGATGCTACTTCGTTTGAGCATAAAGGTCAGCAGTACCTTGTCTGGGCTCAAAAAGACCCTAATATAAAAGGTAACTCCAATCTTTATATAGCACCCTTAGAGAATCCATGGACGATTAAAGGGCCACAAGTCATGATTGCGAAACCGGAATTTGACTGGGAAACGATTGGATTCTGGGTAAATGAAGGACCGGCTGTCTTGAAAAGAAACGGCAAAATTTTCATTTCCTTCTCCGGAAGTGCAACCGATGAGAATTATGCAATGGGGCTGTTGGCTGCAGATGAGAATAGTGACGTAATGGATCCGAATTCTTGGACCAAATCGAAAGAACCTGTTTTCAAAACATGCTATGAAACTGGCCAATATGGTCCAGGACATAATAGCTTCACTGTCTCTGAAGATGGCAGTAAAGATATACTTGTCTACCATGTTAGAAATTATACAGAGATTGTCGGCGACCCGTTGTATGATCCAAATCGCCACACCTGTGCCAAAGAGTTTGCATGGAATCCAAATGGAACGCCTAGCTTTGGTACACCTGAATGATAATTTTGTGAAAAAATGAATAGATAATTTAGAAGAAAATAGGTTCATATCAGCTATATTGATATGAATCTTTTTCTGTAATTTTTAAGGTGGGCAAAGCTATGCAAAGTTTAAAAGAGCAAGAAGACAGGCGATTAACTTTACGTGGTATTACATGGCCAATATTCATAGAATTGTTTCTGCAAACCATTATGGGAAGCACGGATGTCATTATGCTTTCTCATATTTCTGATGAGGTAGTGGCTGCAATAGGAGTAGCAAATCAACTTGTCTTTTTTGCCATTATCCTATTTAACTTTACAGCATCGGGGACGGCTGTCCTAATTTCACAATATTTAGGAGCAGGTATGAGAGTGGAGGCTAAGCAAGCCTCTGCCATTTCAATATCCATCAATCTGGGTATTGGTTTAGTAGTGAGTCTGCTGCTGGTGATTTTCAAAGGGCCGCTTTTAGGGATATTTCATCTTGAAGACGACATTGCTGGAATAGGATTTGAGTATCTTTCCATCGTTGGCGGAACATTGTTTTTGCAATCTGTTTTAGTAACGGTTTCAGCCATTCTGAGAGCAAATGGATTTTCAAGGGAAGCAATGTTTGTATCTGTTATGATGAACATTATCCATTTAGCGGGAAATGCATTGGTGATTTATGGATTATTTGGTTTCCCAGAAATGGGTGTAAAAGGCGTAGCACTGTCTACTGCTATTAGCAGGGCAGCGGCACTGGTTATTGCTTTTGTTTTTATGTATAAGAGACTCCCAATAAGAATTGAAATACAGGATTATTTGGATTTCAATCTAACTCATATTAAAAAAATCATGAAAATTGGCGCACCGTCTGCAGGTGAACAGTTAAGTTACAATACCAGTCAAATGGCGATGACAGCGGTAATTGCGATGCTGGGTGCAGCAGCATTATCTACACGTGTTTATACCTGGAATGTTATGTCTTTTATCATGCTGTTTGGTCTAGCATTTGGGCAGGGGACACAGATTTTAATAGCATACAAGGTTGGAGCTGGTGATTTCGAAGCAGCCTATCGTCAATTATTAAAGAGTCTAAAGGTTAGTTTTATTATCACCATATTTATTGCTATCTTTGTTTCAATCTTCCGAGTAAATATCATGAGTCTATTTACCGATAATAAAGAAATTATTAAAACGGGCAGTACTCTTTTACTACTATGTTTAATTCTTGAGCCAGGGAGGACATTTAATTTAGTCGTAATTAACTCACTGCGAGCAACAGGTGATGCTGTTTTCACTGTAAAAATGGGTGTCCTGTCAATGTGGGGAATCGCTGTACCATTATCCTATTTCCTAGGGATTCATTATGGATTAGGTTTAGCAGGGGTTTGGATTGCATTTATCACTGATGAATGGCTTCGAGGAATCATTATGTACTATAGATGGAAAAGCAGGGCTTGGGAGAACAAAGTACTTGTTCATAAAAAACAAAGAATACCGATTAGCTCATAGATAATGAGAGGGGAATGAATATGAATAATAATCAAGGCTATGACAATATTAATTTTTACGAAATGAATTGGGACCTTAAGGGAGATTTATGGGCGCATGACCCTGTGCTGGCGAAAGAGGGTTCGCGCTGGTATGTATTTCACACAGGAAATGGAATCCAAATAAAATCATCAGAAGATGGTGCTAATTGGAAGCAGGAAGGTCCAATATTTACTTCTCTACCAGAGTGGAGCAAAGAGTATGTACCCGAGAAGGAAGAGGAAAGTATTTGGGCGCCAGATATCTACTATCATAATGGCATTTATTATGTCTATTACTCTGTATCTACATTCGGGAGAAATACTTCAGCAATAGGTTTAGTGACGAATACAACGCTTAACCCTGAAAATCCTGAATATGAGTGGAAGGACAGGGGGCATGTTATCCATTCAACAGAAGCTGATAATTACAACGCTATTGACGCGAATTTAATTTTTGATCAAGAAGGGCAGCCATGGTTAAATTTCGGATCCTTCTGGTCTGGAATAAAGCTAATTCAATTAGATCCTGTGACGATGAAAATAGCAGAAGGTGCGGAACTGCTTTCGATTTCAAGCAGAACCGAACAGCCTAATACGATTGAAGCTCCTTTTATCGTGTACCGAAACGGTTTTTATTATCAGTTGGTATCCTTTGATTTTTGCTGCCGAGGAGTAGAGAGTACCTATAAAATCGTCGTAGGAAGGTCAGAGAATATTACCGGCCCTTATACAGATAAAAATGGAATTTCAATGATGGATGGCGGCGGATCGTTAATCGATGCAGGAGATGATCGCTGGATTGGCCCTGGACACTGTGCCATTTATTCTTCCGACAACTCTTCTATTCTCGTTAATCATGCCTATGATTCTTTGAAAAAAGGGAAGCCTACTTTGCAAATTAGACCCTTGTATTGGGATAATGAAGGATGGCCACATCTATAGAGCCTGCTGTTTTAAAAATAATATAAATATGATAGGGAGAGCATGCCTATAGGGTATGCTCTCTTTTGCGGAATTTGTTAAATGCATTTATTTTTCAAAGGTGATAAACTCTAATAAAATATACTAAGGAGTTTGAACATGGCCAAACGAAAAAAAAATACTAAAAAAGGACCGGCGAAACCGTCCTCCTCATCATCAAAATTTGTGTTTTGGATCATTGGATTAATTGCAATCAGTATTATTGGATTTATCTTTCTAGCTAATAACCAAAAATCCGATGAGCCTGCTAAAGAAGAGATTGATTATGCAAATCAACCCTTTCTTGGTGAAGAAGCTGCACCTGTCTCAATTGTAGAATTTGGTGATTACAAATGCCCGAATTGTAAAGATTTTGCTGACACCACTGTTCCACTGATTGTAAAGGAATTCGTTGATACTGGAAAAGCGAAATTCTATTATTTTCATTATCCATTTATCAATGTTGATTCCGAGCGAACTGCGAAATTTTCAGAAGCAGTTTATCATGAGCTGGGTAATGATAAATTTTGGGAGTTTCATGAACTTATTTACGATAAGCAGCCCGAAGACACACGTTATGAAACCATAGATGTATTTACAGAGGATTTCCTTACCGAGACGCTACAAGAAATAGCTAGTGAGGAAGAAGTTAAAAAGGTAGCTGCCTATTTTGATACGAAAGCCCCAGAGGAAGCATGGGAAAAAGATGAGGCTCTTGGTGGAAAATTAGGTGTAGCAGGAACTCCGACTATTTTTGTTAATGGAAAGCGATTTGATGGACAAACAATGGACGATTTAAATGAATTAGTGGAGGAAGCGGCGAAGGAGAAAGGAAATGAATAAACCTCTACTTCTTGCATGGGTTGCAGCCTTAATAGCAACCATTGGAAGTTTGTATTTTAGTGAAGTCCTTCTCTACATTCCATGTACACTATGCTGGTATCAGAGGATATTTATGTATCCACTAGCTATTATTTTGGGCGTGGCTTTTTATCGGAACGATACTGGAATTGTGAAATACACGATTCCACTATCCATCATCGGGATGCTTATTTCAGGTTACCATACTGCATTGCAGAAGATTCCTTATTTGCAGCAGTTTGAAATGTGTAAAAGCGGTGTGCCTTGCTCGAAAGATTATATTAATTGGCTTGGGTTTATCACCATTCCAATCTTGGCATTTACGGCATTCACGATTATTACGATTTGCTTAGTATCGATTGCACGCGGCAATAAGGGAGAATAGAAATAAGACTCAGCAGCTGCTGAGTCTTATTTTTTTAGAAAAATTTAGATCGATTTTCCGAGAAATGCTGTTAGCATCCAAACGTGTTTTTCTAAACCAGAATGAATAGCAAGCAGCATATCCCTTGTTGTTTCATCATCCTTTTCTCCAGCAAAGCTCATGCCTTCTTTTAATTCCCCAATGATAATAGAGAAGTCATTGATAATGGTTTGAACCATTTCCTCAGCACTTTCATTTCCATTTGCTTCTTTTACAGAAGATAGTTCAAGGCACTCTTTCATAGTTGCTACAGGTCTGCCGCCAATTGCTAGTAAACGTTCTGCTAACTCATCGACATGCAGTCCAGCCTCATTATAGAATTCCTCAAATTTTGCATGTAAGGTGAAAAATTGTCCGCCCTTCACATACCAGTGATAATTATGTAACTTGATATACAATACTGACCAATTTGCTATTTGTTTGTTAAGTACGCTGACTAACTGATTTTCCACGTATGAACCCTCCATCATTTTCGTCTTCTATTATATTATTACCTAAGATTCAGATAGAATCCTGTACCAAATTGAGGGATATTATGTCAATTTAGTGAAGATTATCTTTGTTACAATGAGATTTCATGCAATAAAGGTGCAATAGAATGTAATATTCTTACCTTAATTATCCACCTTTGGAATGATAGAGGAAGTTTTATGTTAATGGATTATTCTTCCAAATAATAGATAAAGGCTTTCATAGCGGGCGCCCTTTATACTAATTTAAGGATGGGATTTATTGGGTAATGAATAAGTATGTTACAACTGATAGCCTTATTTGTAGAGAAACGAAAAACGAGGAGGCTACAAAACATGAATAAATTAAAAAAACTTGTCATTGCAACGGGATTAATCTTTTCATTGTCAGCATTTACAGGTGTTACTAAATCAGAAGCTGCTACAAATCATAAAGTACAATACGGTGAAACCTATTGGAAGATTGCAACAAAGTATGGAGTACCCGTTACAAGCTTAATGAAGGCAAATAATGCATCTAGTTCTCTATTATATGCTGGTTCAAATCTAGTAATCCCAAATGCTACTATTTCAGCAGCTGATAAAGAGTTAATGGCGCGCCTTGTGCGAGCAGAAGCAGTAGGGGAACCTTATGCTGGGAAAGTTGCGGTTGCTACTGTTATCTTAAATCGTGTGGCTAGCCCTGATTTCCCTAATTCAGTAAGAGAAGTTATCTATCAAATTTCTAATGGACACTATGCATTCACGCCAGTTCAAAACGGACAGATCAATCAACCAGCTGACGCAGCTTCCAAAAAGGCTGTTAATGAAGCACTTGCTTTCCAAGGAAAAGGAAATGGCTCTCTATTTTTCTACAATCCAAAAACCGCATCTAGCCAATGGATCTTTTCACGTGAAGTAACAGTAACAATCGGAAATCACCGTTTTGCAAAATAAAAATACTCTTCATACAAAAAGCAGTGGACACTGAATATAGTGTACCACTGCTTTTTTAAATTTATTTACGTTCTTATTTTAATTTTAGTGCAACAAGGCTTGCAAAGTCATGAATAATGGTGGCAGCGAGTAATGAGGTTATCTGGGTTGGGTCGTATGGCGGTAGTACCTCAACTAAATCGAAACCAATAAAATTAAAATCTGTCAGGGAACGTATGATTTGTAAGGTTTCAAAGCTGTTTAACCCGCCTACCTCAAGCGTTCCTGTTCCTGGTGCACAGGATGGATCAACAAAATCGATATCAAAACTGAGGAAACATGGTGTATCTCCAATTTTTTCTTTCATTTCCCTCACAACATTTTCAAAACCACGTTCTTTTAATTCAGGTGTTGTAATCACATGATATCCTAAATCACTGCTTGACTCGATATCTCCAGGATGATTAAGGGTTCCACGAATACCAACCTGAAAAACCTTATCTGGAATTAATAAATTTTCTTCATATGCACGAATGAATGGTGAGCCGTGCCAATATTTTTCTTCATAATAAGTATCCCAAGTATCAGTATGTGAATCAAAATGAATCAATGCTACAGGTCCGTGGATTTTGGCTGCAGCTCTAAGATTTGCTAATGTAACGGAGTGGTCGCCGCCTAGTCCAATTGGGATAATCCCCTGCTCCATTAACTCCATCACTGCTTTTTCCATTAACTCATAACTTCGATGGATATTATGAGGAATAACCGATACGTCACCAATATCAATGGCGTTGCATGCATCAAATGGATACACCTTATGAATAGGATGGTAGGGGAATAACGTCATTGAAGCCTGACGTATTGCTTGAGGTGCAAAGCGTGCCCCAACTCGGAAGGAAGCCGCTGTATCAAACGGCAAACCGACAATCGCTAATTTAGCATTTTCTCTGTTTGATGGTAACCTCATAAAGGTCCCTGTGGTACAAAACTCTGGTTTAACATCCGGTGTTAAAGGATATTGCATCGATTTCCCTCATTTCCTATTTTCATTTTTATGATGCAATTTTTGTGCCATGATCGAATCGTGCTCATGTAGAGACAGTTTTAACGAAAACGGTAACGAATAGGAGTTATTCGTGCCTCTGTGGCAACATCTTTGGAGAAACCGGTAACGAATATATATGTCCATTCCATAGTGACAAGTGGTTATTTAATATGGAATAATGTATGCATAGTTGAATAATTCTTAAAATTTAAAACCTTCTATTATTTGTTCATTATAACCCATTAATTTAAAAAAACGGATAAACACAACGGTATGTTCATGAAATTTAACTTTGGCATATAACTTGCATAGATACTTAGTGAATTTAGAAAGTGGAGGGGGAATAAAAAATTTACAGCAGGCAAAGGGGTAACATCGGAATGAAAACGCTTTAATTTAAGAGGGGGAATGATATGTGGAAAATGGCGTAAAGTTGAAAAGATCGTTAAAGCTATGGCAGGTTGTCATTATGGGTTTAGCGTATATGACACCCATGGTAGTATTTGATACATTTGGAATTGTTTCTGGTGAAACAAACGGGCATGTACCTGCCGCTTATGTTATTGCCTTGGTTGGCATGCTTTTCACTGCGGTTAGCTACGGGAAGCTAGTAAGGGTTTTCCCTCAGGCAGGGTCAGCCTATACCTATACCCAAAAAGCGATGAATCGGCATCTCGGTTTTCTCGTTGGCTGGTCATCCTTACTCGATTATTTATTTTTGCCAATGGTAAATGCGCTGTTAACCAAACTTTACTTAAATGCTTTGTTTCCGTCCGTTCCAGATTTTATTTGGGTATTAGTATTTGTTGGCATTGTAACCGTTTTAAATTTACGAAGTGTTAATGTTCTGGCAAATTTCAATACACTTTTTGTTCTTATACAAATACTGATCATGGTTGTCTTTATCATCCTAGTTATTAAAGGGCTAAATGCAGGAGAAGGAACGGGAACTGTTTTCAGCATGCAGCCGTTTTTTGTTGAAGGTATGAACATCCCAATCCTGATAACAGGAGCGACAATACTCTGCTTTTCATTCCTTGGCTTTGATGCTGTTACGACATTATCAGAAGAAACGCCAAATCCTGAAAAAACAATCCCAAAAGCAATTCTACTTACAGCTTTATGGGGAGGGGTAATTTTTATCTCCACCTCATTTTTTATCCAGTCATTTTTTCCAGATAATTCGAGATTCATTGATTCGGAGGCAGCTTTACCTGAAATTGCCCTTTATGTTGGCGGGAAGCTGTTTCAGTCGATTTTCTTATGTACAACCTTTGTGAACACACTCGCGTCAGGACTTGCCTCTCACGCAAGTGTTTCCCGTCTCTTGTATGTTATGGGACGCGATAAAGTATTCCCAGAAAAATGGTTTGGATACGTACATCCAAAATGGAGAACACCTGCAATAAACGTTTTAATCGTCGGAGTGATTTCATTATCAGCCTGGTTCTTTGATTTAGTAACTGCCACTTCACTGATTAATTTCGGAGCTTTAATGGCCTTTACGTTTGTTAATCTTTCGGTGGTTAGTCATTTCGCTGTCCGTGAAAAAATGCACCGGACTCCAAAGGGATTTTTTGATTATGTTATCATGCCGCTAATTGGAGCCGGATTAGTTGGAGTCCTTTGGATCAATCTTGAACTTAGTTCTTTAATCATGGGTGTCGGCTGGTTTCTCATCGGACTTGTTTACCTTGTATTTCTAACAAAAGCCTTCAGAGTAGCACCACCTCAATATAAAGCAGAAGAAGCTGAAGTATAAGTAAACGGTAAAAATGCGCATTCCACCTCACAGGAATGCGTATTTTTTTATTTTTATTATCTATGCAAATTTGAATAATACAGTCATTTTTTCATAGTATTCATTTTATTTCACTAGAAAAACGATAAGTAAAGCTTTGGAATAGTGGATATTCTTCATTTGGCACGGAACTTGCTAATTAGATTAATAACAATAAAAAATGAGGTGTTAGGATGGCTATCGAATCTTTAGTTTTGAAAAAGAATGAGGGTGTAAAGGAAAAGGATAATTCACTTATTGAGTTTCAGGAAATTCTTAGGGAAGCAGTTGACATACTGAACTATCCTCCGCAAGTCTTTGAATTCTTAAAGAGGCCAATGAGATTTTTGGAAGTGAGTATACCTATTCGTATGGATAACGGACAAACAGAGATTTTCCAGGGCTACCGGGCACAGCATAATGATGCTGCAGGACCGACAAAGGGAGGTATTCGCTTCCATCCAGATGTTACACCGGAAGAGGTAAAGGCGCTGGCTGGCTGGATGAGTTTAAAATGCGGAATCACCGACCTTCCATATGGCGGGGCAAAAGGCGGGATTGTCTGTGATCCACGCAATATGAGTCTAGATGAATTAGAGAGATTAAGCAGGGGGTATGTAAGAGCAGTCAGCCAACTGGTCGGACCGACGAAAGATATACCGGCACCTGATATGTACACCAATTCGCAAATAATGGCATGGATGCTCGATGAGTATGACCATATTCGTGAATTTGATTCGCCAGGTTTTATTACCGGGAAACCAATCGCTTTGGGGGGATCAAAGGGCAGGGAGACGGCTACTTCAAAAGGTGTATTATATACGCTTCAAATGGTATGCGAATTGAAGAGCATTCCTATAACGGATATGCGGGTTATTATTCAAGGCTTTGGAAATGTAGGCAGTTACTTGGCTCAGTATTTATATGATTTAGGGGCAAAGGTAATTGGAATTGGGGATGCACTTGGTGGTCTATATGACGAAAATGGCTTGGATATCCCCTATCTTTTAGAAAATAGAGACTCTTTCGGTATCATAACCAATCGCCCTGCTAACAGTATCAGCAATCAAGAACTGTTGGAAAAAGAATGTGATATCCTGATTCCAGCCGCCATTTCAGGCGTAATCAACAAACAAAACGCGAGCAAGCTTAATTGCAATATTGTGATTGAAGCAGCGAATGGACCTACAACCAAAGAGGCTCTGAAAATTTTGGATAAGCGCGAAATTCTTGTTGTCCCTGACATACTTGCAAATTCTGGTGGTGTAATTGTTTCCTACTTTGAGTGGTGCCAAAACAACCAAGGCTATTATTGGACAGAGGAAACGGTGGACACTCGATTAAAGGGAAAAATAACAGAAAGCTTTAAGAATGTGTATAACACCGCTGAAAAATATGGAGTGAATATGAAAATTGCTGCCTATATTGAGGGAATTAAAAAGCTGGCAGAAACCTCTAGGCTAAGAGGCTGGTTGAAATATTAAAATACCCAACGTAAAGGAGGACAAGGAAATGAAGCTTGATATTCTTTCAGAACAAAAAGATCAGCAGCTCCTGCATTACTTTTGTCTCATATCAAATAATCACCGCTACGACTTGACCATTGGTCACTCGAATCATTTCTATGGTAAAGCGATGGTCACTTCGATACAAACGGGGAATATGGTTTTACTCTGCCAAGAGGACACCTATGCTCCACATTATTGGGCTGATCGTCTAGGAATCGAAGAAGAGGATATTGCAGAATTTCAAGATTTTTTCGGCCTAGTATTACAATCAGGGCCCTTTCAGGAACAATACTAGAATAATTTAGGGGAGTGATACGATGTATTTTGGAGTGGTACTTAGTCCATGCCATGGGGTTGTTGAAAAAGTTTCAATCCAAAGTGAAACACGAATATATGAATGGGAACCATTATTTCAAATTAAAACGGTTGAAGGTAAGGTTCAAATGATTCAAATGGGTTTAAGTGGTGAGGTCGAATCACTTGAAGTTCAGGAAGGGGACTATGTTATTCCAGGAATGGTCCTTGCCTTTATAAAAGAAGATTTATTTGTAACGGGCAGTGAGTAAATGCCGAGAAAGAAGATGGATACCGCATCTTCTTTTTTCTATTTAAAAAATTCAAAATAGTGATAATATAAGAGTGAAAAGATAAAGGGGGATAAAAAGATGTTTTCCGTCGCAAAGGATAAGATTAAGCCAATAGTATCTATTAATATAGATGAAGAAGTTGTATTGAAATCAACTTTAGACCAATGCAAAGAACCCTTTATATTCTTAAAAAAACAAGGTCAATTATTTACCTATGCACCAATCAATAATCTATTACTTGAGCAACTTGAAAACAAAAATTATTCCTTAGAGGCGCTGCTAGGTCAGGCAAAATCTATCAAAAGTATTTGTTTCCTTAATAAGAATATTTCTTTCCCCTCATTGTTCCAAATTATTGGTGAGCCGTTCGCAATCATAATAGGTGAGGACGGCGAACCGTTAGGATACATACGAAGAGAAGATGTTTTGGCAGAGCTTTTTAAACAAGAAAATAAGAGTGTAGATTTACTGAAAATCCTTCTTACCTCGATACCAATGGGGATTTTTGTACTTGATAAAGAGAAACAAATAATAAATTGCAATGAATCAGGGTTAAAGATGATTAAATCTACTGCAGAACAGGTGCTAAATTATCCAGGGGGATCTATTTTTAGTGCTCAACAGATTAACAACGTGTTTGCTACAGGAAAAACAATATTGAATCATTTAGAAATTACGGATGACACGGGAGTTCTCGTCGATTACTGTCCTATTTTAACCGATAACGGTGAAGTTGAAGGGATGATTATTGTTGTTCAAGATCTGCCAATGGTCGAGGACATGGCCAATGAAATTGAATATATAAAGGATTTGAATCGTGATTTGAATGCGATATTGTCGAGTATTTACGATGAGATTCTTGTGGTTAATGCCGTTGGGGAATTGATTCGATACAGTGACAATATCATTCAAGATTTCTGGAAGGTAGACCTTAAAGAGCTGATTGGAAAAAATATTCTCGAGCTTGAGGATCAGGGACTCTTTACTCCATCAGTAACAAGATTGGTAATCGAAAAGAGAAAAAAAGTTTCCGTTGTCCAGGAAACAAAAACAGGCAGGAAAATTCTTGCTGTTGGCAATCCTGTCTTTAATAAAGAAAATGAGCTGGATCGGATTATCATTGCTTCGAGAGATATTACGGAAACAACGCGTTTAAAAAGTGAACTACAGGAAATACGGAAAATAACGGAACAATATAAAAAAGAATTAGATGACTTTAAAAGTAAGGATCGCTTTTTAAAAAAGCTCATCTATTGCAGCCCTAAAATGGAAAAGATTATGAATCAAGTTAAGAAAATTGCTGACTTTTCATCGACCGTCCTCCTTAATGGTGAATCTGGTGTGGGTAAAGAGGTAATTGCTCAAGCCATTCACCAACTAGGGAAACGCTCTGGCAAGCCATTCCTTAAAATGAATTGTGGGGCAATCCCTGAAAATCTATTAGAAAGTGAATTGTATGGATATGCAAAGGGTTCCTTTACAGGTGCAGATAAAAATGGAAAAGAAGGTTATTTTAAACAAGCAGATGGCGGAATCTTGTTTCTTGATGAAATCGGTGAAATGCCGCTGCATCTTCAAGTAAAGCTTTTACGTGTTCTTCAGGAGCAAGAGGTTATTCCGATTGGCAGTACAATGCCTATTAAGGTGAATGTCCAGATCATTGCAGCCACCAATAAAAGGCTTGAAAAAATGGTGGAAAATGGGACTTTCCGAGAAGACTTATTTTACCGACTAAATGTTATTCCGATTCAGATTCCGCCGCTCAGGGAACGGACTGAGGATATCTCGTTACTTGCCTTTCATTTTTTACAGCAGCTGAATGAAAGGTATGACCGAAATTACCATTTAACACCAGATGCGATTAATGTTCTTGAATTTTATTCGTGGCCAGGAAATGTCCGTGAATTACAAAATATAATTGAAAGATTAGTGGTTACCGCTGATCATCCTGCCATAGATGCAGAGTTTGTCAGTCAGTTTTTATCGCTGGGCTTTGATAATAAAAAGATAAAACCGATGATTACTAGAGTTATTCCTTTACATGAGGCGATTGAACATGTAGAGGAGCAGCTGATTGTCCTAGCTATGAACCAATACAAAACAACCACAAAGGCTGCAAAAGCATTAGGAATCAGCCAATCCTCGGTTAGCAGGAAATACCAAAAAATACTAAATGAAAAAAATATTAAAATAGAAAACTTAACATCTCTTTAATGAAAAGCTGTTTCAGATTACAATCTGAAGCAGCTTTTTTATGTATGCACAGATAGATACAGTTATGCAAAATTGAATAACTTTAAATCGTCTTTTTGGAGAACACCCGGTAATGACCACTTTTCTACTTTGGCACAGTTCTTGCAACTATAGATAGTAAGAGAGAATAAAGGAGGACTTGATAATGGTCGAGATAAAAAACCGCATTGCTAACCTTAAGATGTTTATTGATGGTGAATGGAAAGAGTCTGAAACTCTGGAAACACGTCCAATCATTAATCCAGCAAATGGAGAAGTGATTTCATATGCCCCTGAAGGAACAGTTGCAGATGCACGGGCGGCGATCTTTGCAGCTCGGAGTGCTTTCGAAAAAGGTGTCTGGTCAGGAATATCAGCCCAAGAAAGAGCCTCCTATTTATTTAAAATTGCGGACAAAATTGAGGAATATGCAGATGAATTAACACAGCTTGAAACGATGGATAATGGGAAAACATTAAGAGAAGCTGGATTTGATGTCGGCGATGCGGCAGCATGCTTCCGCTATTATGCAGGACTGATTACAAAGCCGGATGGCTATACCTATCACGTAGCCGACCCTATGCAGGCGATGGTTGTCCGTGAGCCTGTAGGAGTCTGCGGTCTGATTGTTCCATGGAATTATCCGCTCCTAATGAGTGTTTGGAAAATTGCTCCGGCTTTAGCCGCTGGAAATACAATCGTTTTTAAACCGTCAGAAGTAACACCGGTTACACCGAAAAAGCTATTCGAAATCTTTGAAGAAGTAGGACTGCCAAAAGGAGTCGCCAATATGGTCATGGGTGCCGGAGCAGTTGTCGGTAATGAAATCGCATCCCATCCTGAAGTCGATATGATTTCGTTTACCGGGGGTACAAAAACAGGCAAACATATCATGAAAACGGCAGCTGACACAATGAAAAAAGTGTCATTGGAATTAGGCGGAAAATCGCCAAACATCATTTTTGCTGATGCTGATTTTGAAACTGCGGTCGATTATGCGCTGTTTGGCATTTACGCTGGTGCCGGCCAGGTATGTTCGGCTGGGTCAAGAATTTTAGTAGAAGAAAGTATTTACGATCAATTTGTCGCCCGCTTTGTAGAAAGAGCGAAGCAAATTAAAGTAGGACCGGGGAATGACCCTTCAACAGAGATGGGGCCGCTTGTAAGCAAGGAACATTTGGAAAAAGTCCTTCATTATATTGAGGTAGGAAAACACGAAGGTGCCAGCGTTGCCTGCGGGGGGAACCGAATCGTAAGCAATGGACTAGATAACGGCTACTTTGTCGAGCCTACGGCGTTCGTTGATGTGAATCAGGAAATGAGAATCGTGCAGGAAGAAATTTTCGGACCAGTCGTTGTTATTCAGAAGTTTAAGGATGAAGAAGAGGCAGTAAAGCTTGCTAATGGTACCGTTTATGGACTTGCTGGCGGTGTTTTCACGAATGATGGAGCAAAGGGCTTACGAGTCATTAAAAAGTTGAAATCCGGTATTACCTGGGTGAATTCCTATCACCCAACCTATAATGAAGCACCATGGGGCGGTTACAAGCAAAGTGGAATTGGACGAAGCCTTGGAACATTCGGGCTAGAGGAATTCCAAGAGATTAAACAAATCAATATTAATTTACAAGTAGAGCCAATTGGCTGGTTTTCAAACTAATAAACTATTGAGGAGCGATCATATGAGTATCGATTTAACACGTGAGGCAAGGACTGAGCAGAATCAACAAGTTAGCGAATACATTAATAAGGTTTTAAGTTTAATAGAAAAGGAAGAGGTGAATAAGGAAGAAGCAGCCTGGATCACAAAGGAAACGGTCGATGGCTTCCGTGAGCACGTAAACCCAGGATTTTTAACGTACCGTAAATCGGTGACAAAGGATGGTCAATTTGCAGCTGTTGAATGGTCAGATAATGGTGCCTGCTTTATGGATGTAAACGGCAAGGAATATATTGATTGTCTAGGCGGATTTGGTATTTATAATGTCGGCCACCGCAATCCCAAGGTCGTAAAGGCAGTAACAGATCAACTGAAACGTCAAGCTCTCCACAGCCAAGACCTGCTGGATCCATTGCGTGCGATGCTGGCGAAAATTCTAGCGGATATCACCCCTGGTGATTTGAAATATGCCTTTTTTACCAACAGTGGAACGGAAAGTGTTGAAGCAGCATTAAAGCTTGCGAAAATGTATAGTGAAAGAACGACTTTTATTTCAACGACACGTGCTTTCCATGGCAAAAGTCTAGGTGCATTATCTGGAACAGCCAAAGGAATGTTCCGTAAACCATTTCTGCCTTTAATTCCAGGATTCCGTCATGTACCATTTGGTGATTTTGACATGATGAAAAAAACATTCGAGGTATGTGCAGCGGTTGGAGAAGATGTTGCTGCAGTCATTTTAGAGCCAATACAAGGTGAAGGAGGAATCATTCTCCCGCCAGAGGGATATTTAAAACAGGTTCGTGAACTTTGTGATGAATATGGTACTCTATTAATCTTTGATGAAGTCCAAACAGGAATGGGACGTACCGGAAAAATGTTTGCGGCCGATTTGTATGATGTAGTCCCAGATATTATCTGTCTAGCAAAAGCGTTTGGCGGCGGTGTTATGCCAGCAGGTGCGATTGTAGCAAGGGAAGAAGTGTTCAAAAGCTGGTTTCCAAACCCATTTATGCATACAACGACTTTTGGCGGTAATCCATTAGCATGTGCAGCGGCTATTGCCACCATTGGTGTTTTAATCGAAGAAAATTTACCAGAGAGAGCCGGAGTAGTTGGGGAGTATTTCCTAAAAGAGTTAAAAGAAGCAGCGAAAGGACATGAAGATAAGGTCCTTGAAATTCGCGGCCAAGGATTGATGATTGGAATTGAATTCCATAAGGATGAAATTGGATATGAAGTTTCCAAAGGAATGTTTGACCGCGGGATCCTTGTGGCAGGAACATTAATTAACTCGAAGACGATAAGAATTGAACCAGCATTGACGATTGGCTATGAAGAAGTCGATATGGTAATCAGCACCTTTAAGGAAGTATTAAGTCTGGTAAAAGCATAACGATTTATTTTAAAAAGGGGGGAGCATGAAATTGGAAAAGAAATTTGTTAAGCAGCTAACAGAGATACCCGGACCAAAATCAAAAGAAATACTAGAGTTGAGAAAAAAATATGTCCCAAAGGGAATCAGTAATAATTGTCATTCCTTTGTGAAAAAGGCACAGGGTTCTCTTGTTGAGGATGTAGACGGAAATATTTTTATTGATTTTGCTGGAGCAATTGGAACAGTAAATGTCGGCCATTCCCACCCAAGAGTGGTCAGGGCCCTGCAAGAGCAGGCAAGTCAATTTATCCATACAGGTTTTAATGTCATGATGTATGAGTCCTATATCAATCTTGCTGAGAGGCTGTGTCAGCTTGCACCGGGTGATTTTAATAAGCAGACAGCTTTCTTTAACAGCGGTGCAGAAGCAGTTGAAAATGCCGTGAAAATCGCTAGAAAATATACAAAACGACAAGGAATTATTTCCTTTACACGAGGCTTCCACGGCAGAACGTTAATGACGATGACAATGACGAGTAAAGTCAAGCCATACAAGTTCGGGTTTGGACCGTTTGCTCCCGAAGTCTATAAGGCGCCATATCCATATGTATACCGCCGGCCTGAAGGAATGAGCGAACAACAATACACTGAAATGATTATTGAGCAATTTGAAACGTTTTTACTGGCGGAAGTCGCTCCTGAAACGATTGCTGCTGTTGTAATGGAGCCGGTTCAAGGTGAAGGAGGATTTATCGTACCAGATAAAGGATTTGTTCAAAGAGTTAGAGAAATTTGTACACAGTATGGAATTTTGTTTGTAGCAGATGAGATTCAAACGGGATTCGGCCGTACCGGGAAATATTTTGCAATTGAACATTTTGGAGTTGAGCCAGATTTAATCACCATTTCAAAATCAATGGGAGCAGGAGTGCCGATTAGCGGGGTCATTGGCCGAGCGGAAATTATGGATGCAGCAGAGGTTGGCGAAATCGGCGGAACCTATGCTGGAAGTCCACTAGGCTGCAGGGCAGCACTTACCGTCCTCGATATCATTGAGAGTGAAAACCTTAATGAAAGGGCTCAAAAAATAGGTACAAGAGCTACGGATAAAATGAACCAGCTTGCTGAACGTTTCGATAGCATTGGAGATGTCCGTGGTCTTGGCGCCATGTGTGCAATGGAAATCGTTAAAGACCGTCACAGTAAAACACCTGATAAAGAGGCAGTTGGAAAAATAGTGAAAGCCGCAGGTGAGCGAGGGCTGTTGCTGCTAAGTGCAGGGCTATATGGTAACGTTATCCGCCTTCTAATGCCGTTAACCATTACAGATGAGCAGTTGGAGGAAGGATTACAAATACTTGAGGAAAGCTTTGAGGCTGTATATTTGAACAACTCTGCTGTTCCGGCTGGGAGGTAAATGGAATATGGATATCGTTACGCAAAAATATCAAATCTATCCTATGTATCTTGATGGAAAATGGGTCGGGAATGATTTTGAGGTTTTTACCGAGATTATTAACCCAGCCACAAAGGAAGTTTTAGGGGCAGTGCCAACCGGGGGTGCCTTTGAAGCGGAGCAAGCCGTTGATGCGGCCCACAAGGCATTTAAACCTTGGTCGAAAAAAACAGCTGATGAACGCTATCAGCTTATGATGAAATGGTATCAATTAATTGATGTGAACAAACATGAAATTGCCAGGATTATGACGATGGAGCAGGGTAAACCATTAAAAGAAGCATTGGGTGAGGTTCAATACGCTAACGGATTTATCTCGTGGTATGCGGAGGAAGGGAAACGAATCTATGGAGAAACGATCCCGGCATCCCACCCAAATAAACGAATTCTTGTTAGAAAAGAACCAGTTGGGGTGGTTGCAGCGATTACTCCCTGGAACTTCCCTGCAGCTATGATTACTAGAAAAGTGGCACCAGCCCTCGCAGCAGGGTGTACTTGCGTGGTAAAACCGGCCAATCAGACCCCGCTTACCGCGTTAAAGATGGTGGAGCTTGCCCATGAAGCAGGAATCCCTAATGGCGTAATCAATGTAATCACCGGAAGGTCAGCAGAAATCGGCGAAACGTGGCTGAAGGACCCCCGTGTAACCAAGATAACCTTTACAGGATCGACGGAAGTAGGGAAAACGTTGATGCGCGGTGCTGCTGAAAATGTTAAAAAGGTATCGCTGGAGCTTGGAGGAAACGCCCCATTTATTGTCATGGATGATGCGAATCTAGTAAAAGCTGCGGAGGGATTGGTACATTCAAAATTCCGGAATGCAGGTCAGACTTGTATATGTACGAATCGTGTATATGTCCAAGAAGGAATAGCGGATCAATTCATTGAGCTTTTCCAAGCAGAATTAGAAAAGCTTAAGGTTGGAAATGGCCTCGAAGAAGGGACTGACATCGGACCATTAATTGATAAAGCAGCTTATAAAAAAGTGGAATCCCTTGTGAATGATGCAGTTAAAAAGGGAGGGAAAGTCACTTATAGCGGGCTTAAACCTGCTGATGAGAATGGCTATTTCTATGCCCCGACAATTTTAACTGCTATCCACGACGATATGGAATGTATGAAGGATGAAATCTTTGGTCCGCTTGCACCGATTTCGACCTTCAAAACCGAAGAAGAAGTGATTGAAAGGGCAAATAATTCCCGTTTTGGATTAGCGGCATATGTTTATACAGAAAATCTAAGCCGTTCCTTTAGAATCACAGAACAACTCGAATACGGAATCATTGGTCTTAATGATGCCCTGCCATCAGCTGTTCAAGTTCCATTTGGCGGCTATAAAGAGAGCGGTCTTGGCCGTGAAGGCGGTCACTTCGGAATGGAAGAATTTTTAGAGGTAAAATATATATCAATAGGGCTAGATATATAGTCTTCTTTATAATAGATAAAATATCAAACACAGCTTAACAAAATTCGTTAAGCTGTGTTTCTAGTTTCATTGTTTTTTCATCAATCATTATTTACTTTAAATATAGGTCTTTGCTGTGTTACGATAACGGAATAAAGTGGACTTGGAGAAGAGGGTGTTTTAGATGATTGGAACAATATTATTTGATGTTGATGGAGTTTTGTTAAGTGAGGAGCATTACTTTGATGCATCTGCCTTAACTGTCTGGGAGTTGCTTATTAGTAATAATTATTTGGCATTGTCACCTGAAAAATTCAAAACGGATTATAGCCCAACAGAAATAAGGGTAATCCGTGAGACTGTGTTTGGAAAAAATGATGAGGTCCTTAAGCTAATGAAATCAAGGGGTCTTAATGCAAATTGGGATATGATCTATTTGTCCTTTGGTCATCAATTCATTCATCTTTTATCTCAAATGAAGGAAAACGAGCAGGATAGAATAAACACCTGGCTGCAAAAACCAATTAATAGAGAAGTCTTGCTTGAAATAGGCAGGGTCCTACATAATTATGAGGTGAAATTAGATTTCAATCAATTTGTATCTGATTTTAGTAAGTCAATTGAAACAAAGCAAGAACTGTTCAATTATTTAAATCTGTTAGCGGAAGAGAAGCTAGGGGTTCATACAGGTATTTTTAGTGGTATCAGTGAGCTTTGGTCAGTATGTGAGCATGTCTGTCAGGAATGGTACGTTGGTGATAAGAATGTGGAAAAATCCACTGGCAGACCTTCTGTACAGCTAGGAAAGAAAGGCTTTCTAGCAAACGAAACCACATTAGCAGATCAAGCAGAAATTGATGGTCTTTTTACATTCCTTAAGGAATCAGGGGTGAAAATAGGAATTGGAACGGGGAGACCAGAGCTTGAAACCATTCAACCTTTCCACCATTTAGACTGGCTTAAACACTTTGATATCAATCATATTGTCACAGCGGATGATGTCCTGAAAGCGGAAAAGGGATTAAATGAAAGAAGCTCACTGTCAAAACCAGATCCGTTTACGTATATTTTGGGTCATAAAGGCAGAGAAACTTCAGTAGAGGATTGTTTAAATACGTCCTTGCCAATTGAGAATGGCGAAGAGGTACTAGTGGTGGGGGATTCTTTGGCAGACCTGCTGGCTGCGAGAAAGATGGGATGTCAGTTTGCTGCCGTATTGACTGGATTATCTGGAAAAGATGCGAGAAGTGACTTTGAAAAGCACGAGGCAGACTTTATCCTGGATTCGGTGCTCGATGTGAGAAGAATTATCGAGAAAAACTAAGAGGGATTGCAATGCAATCCCTCTTTACATAATTATTTAATCTTTTCTAACTCAAGTCTTCCTGGGTAAAAGGAATCAACATTTTCTAACTCTAAAGATTGGGCTGCGTTTAAACCGTTAACTTGTGTGAGGGCATTAATTACCTCTGGAGTAATTTGCTTATCAAGGGTTAACACCATGACGGCTTCCCCGCCGACCGTTGTTCTGCCCACTTGCATCGTTCCAATATTGATCTGATAATCTCCAAGTAGAGATCCAACCTTACCAATCATACCAGGGACGTCCTGATGCTTTACCAGTAAAAGGTGGTTTTCAGGTCTTATATCAATACGATACTCGTTAATTTTCACGATTCTTGCACCATAGCCGTTTAAGACTGTCGCACCAATTTTAGCTGTTTCAGAGCCTTTTGTGATGGAAAGCTCCATATAATTGGCAAAGCCTTTATTATTAGCATTTTTCTGGACATTATAGGAAACTCCCTGTCCTTTCAAAAGATGAAGCGCATTAATCAAATTAACAGAATCACTTAAATGATAAGAAAGGATTCCTTTAATCATGGTCCGAGTTAATAGTTCCGTATCTTCCTCAATTAAATCTCCATAATAATTGATTTCTATTTTAGAAGGAGCATGTTTTAATAATTGAACGACAAGCTGCCCCATCTGCTCCCCAAGGAGTAGGTATGGCTGCATTTTTTGCTGTGCCTCGCCTGACATTTGCGGCATATTTACAGCATTGCGGATGGACTGTGTTTCGAGAATTTCAATGATTTCTTCACTTACTTCTTGGGCAACTTTTTCCTGCGCTTCTACAGTAGATGCTCCTAAATGGGGGGTTACAATAATATTAGGGTTATCTAACAATGCTGGATCGGCCACAGGTTCCTTTTCAAAAACATCAAGTGCAGCACCTGCAACATGCCCAGCATGAATGGCTCTAACCAATGCCTTTTCATCAATAATTCCGCCTCGTGCGACGTTGATAAATCGGACTCCTTTTTTTGTCTTGCTGAGGTAGTCGTCATTTACAAGCCCTTTGGTGTCGTTTGTTAGTGGTGTATGAATCGTAATGAAATCAGACTCGCGTGCGATTAAATCGAGACTAGCTTTTTTCATTCCTAGTTTTTCGGCCCGCTCTTCCGTTAAGTATGGATCGTAACCTAATATGTTCATTCCAAAGCTTTTAGCACGTTTTGCTACTTCGGTACCGATTTTTCCCATACCAATGACACCAAGTGTTTTTTTGTATAATTCAACACCCTTGAAAGAATTGCGATCCCATTCTCCTCCAACGGTTTTTTTGTGAGCTTGAGGAATCATTCTTGCCATAGAGAGCATCATCGCTAAAGTATGTTCAGTTGCGGCAATTGTGTTGGCACCAGGAGCATTAATGACAATTATCCCTTTTCCTGTAGCTGCATTCACATCGATATTATCTACACCAACACCTGCACGGGCAATTACCTTAAGACGGTCCGCATACTGAAGCAGTTCCGCTGTAACTTTTGTTTGGCTTCGTACAATTAAAGCCTCGTATTCTCCAATAATATTCTTTAGCTCTTCGGGCTTTAGTGTAGGCTGGCGCTCTACGATAAAATTTGGGTGATCAAACAACTTTTTCAATCCAGTATCACTAATACCATCTGTTACAAGTACCTTAAACATTCTTTCCTCATCCTCTCTGTTTTTAAATATAAGATTAAATTATCTAGCTCCAGCGCCTAGGGGCTCGGGGTCATAAGCCAATCCGTCAGAAAGGTTAAAGAACAACCTTCCCGCCGGCTCGTCTTATGCCTGTCGCCCCTGTGCACCAAGGAAGGCTCCTGCGATTAATCATCGCAGGAACAAGCTGTGCTTGTTCCGAAGGCGCTTCCGCTTTAAAATAAAAAAAATCCCCCATAACAGACAGATTTGTCTTGTTATGAGGGACGTGATCAACGTGGTGCCACCCTCTTTTGCTGCTGGAAACAATGCAGCCTCAACATGTTAACGGGTTTTCCCGGGCATTCCTACTAAAACTTTCAGTCTGCCAGTTCAGAAGGGCTGGGCAGGATTAAGAAATTGCACCGGTTCACAGCAGCCACCGGCTCTCTTAAGCATTTTCTTACTGCCGTCTTCATCAATACATTTTTAAATATTTACCTGAATTTAAAGAATATTCTACATCGATACCTTTACTATTGTAAAGAGATAAAATGAATAATTTTTTGAGTATTCAAATTTAAAAATTTTTTTAAAAGATGCAAACCAATGTTGGTGCGGTGGTAAGCGATTACATTGAATTTTTAAAAAAATTAGTCTATTGTAATTGTATTGAGAGAATCATATAATGTCTACTATATAAATACAATTGTACGCATGTGGTAGACAGTGTGGGAGGGATTAATATGGAAGCAATTAAAATTGGGTTACTCGGTTTAGGAACAGTCGGTTCAGGTGTTGTGAAAATTATTAAAAATCATCAAGATAAATTAATGCATCAGGTGGGCTGTCCTGTTGTCGTAAAGAAAATCCTGGTCCAAGATATACATAAAACAAGACCAGTTGATGTGGATCCAGTTTTGTTAACGTCATCCCCATCTGATATCCTGCATGATCCCGATATAAATGTTGTCATTGAAGTGATGGGCGGGGTTAAAGAAACAAAGGAATATTTGCTTAGTGCCCTCCGTCAAGGAAAACATGTAGTGACGGCAAACAAGGATTTAATGGCCCTTCATGGATCAGAATTGTTATCTGTTGCTTCTGAAAATGGATGTGACTTATTCTATGAAGCAAGTGTTGCAGGAGGCATTCCTATTCTAAGAGGCTTAGTTGATGGCCTTGCTTCTGATCGCATAACCCAAATGATGGGGATTGTAAATGGAACCACTAATTTTATTTTAACAAAAATGAGTCAAGAAGGTTTAGCTTATGAGGATGTCCTTAAAGAAGCGCAAGAGCTTGGATTTGCCGAAGCGGACCCTACTTCAGACGTAGAGGGCCTGGATGCAGCCAGGAAAATGACAATATTAGCTACTTTAGGCTTTTCGATGCATATTGATCTTGACGATGTAAAGGTAAGTGGAATTTCGAAAATTACAGAAGAAGACTTACGTTATGGGAAACAGTTAGGCTATACGATGAAGTTATTAGGATATGCCCACCGTGAAGGGGAAAAAGTAGAGGTAAGTGTCCAGCCGACATTCTTGTCTGACAACCATCCGCT
The DNA here is from genome assembly GCF_055502545.1 of Bacillus sp. CZDM1. Classification (NCBI taxonomy): domain Bacteria; kingdom Bacillati; phylum Bacillota; class Bacilli; order Caryophanales; family Bacillaceae; genus Bacillus; species Bacillus sp. CZDM1. Next base: position 444,660 of record NZ_JBUESO010000005.1, read on the forward strand.
GGCTTCCGTTCAAAATGAATATAACGCTGTTTATGTATACGGTGAAGCTGTTGGTGAAACAATGTTTTATGGACCAGGTGCTGGAAGCCTGCCAACGGCAACAGCAGTTGTTTCAGATTTAGTTGGGGTTATGAAAAATTTACGACTTGGTGTAAATGGCCGAAGTGCGGTAACACCACAATATCCTAAGCGCTTAAAGGATGATAATGAAAAGTATTCTAAATACTTCTTACGAATTCATGTACAAGATGAGGTTGGAGTATTTGCAGAACTTACTTCCATCTTTGCAAAGTATGGTGTCAGCTTCGAAAAAATATTACAGCTTCCTGTTAAGAAGAATGAAACATCCGAAATTGTCTTAGTTACACACCGGGCTTCACTGACAAATTACGATGCTATTCTTCACGAATTAAATGATTTACCAGCAGTGAAAGAAATAAAAAGTGCATATAGAGTGGTGAGGAAATCATTATGAGATGGCCGGGATTAATTGAAGCATATAAAGAATTTTTACCAGTAACGAATGAAACACCTATGTTAACCTTGAATGAAGGAAATACACCGTTAGTAAAGCTTGAACGGCTTTCAAAGGAACTGGATGTTGAGCTATACGTTAAACTTGAAGGCGCAAATCCGACAGGTTCTTTTAAGGACCGCGGGATGGTAATGGCAGTTGCAAAGGCGATAGAGTCTGGCAGTAAAACGATTATCTGTGCCTCAACGGGGAATACTTCCGCAGCGGCTGCAGCCTATGCTGCCCGTGCTGGAATCCGTTGTATTATTGTTATTCCTGAAGGAAAAATTGCCTTAGGGAAGCTTGCTCAAGCAATGATGTACGGAGCAGAAATTATCTCCATTGAGGGGAATTTTGACCAAGCACTAAAGATGGTCCGCAATATTAGTGAAGAAGAACCGATTGCACTTGTTAACTCGGTTAATCCATATCGTTTAGAGGGACAAAAAACAGCAGCCTTTGAAGTGTGTGATCAATTAGGGGCGGCTCCAAACATTTTAGCGATACCAGTTGGAAACGCGGGTAACATTAGTGCATATTGGAAAGGGTTTAAAGAATACGCAGCCCATAAGGGAACCGGACTGCCTAGAATGTATGGCTTTGAAGCAGCAGGAGCAGCAGCACTTGTTCATAACCGTGTGTTTGAAAATCCAGAAACAATTGCAACTGCGATTCGAATTGGAAATCCCGCAAGCTGGAACTTGGCTGTTGCCGCAGTTGAAGAATCCAATGGTCTATTTGATGAAGTAAGCGATGATGAAATTGTAGCTGCGTATAAGAAAATCGCCGCTAGTGAGGGAATCTTCGCTGAACCTGCTTCATGTGCGTCAATCGCTGGTGTGATGAAGTCCCTCCAAAAAGGCAAAATTGAAAAGGGATCTAAAATTGTCGCTGTGCTTACTGGAAATGGTTTAAAAGATCCGGATACAGCGATTCAAAGCAGCTTTGTGGATGTAAAGAAATTGCCAAATGATGAGAAAGCTGTTACAGAACACATTAGGGGAGTTGTCCACCAATGACTCTAAATGCTGGAAGGTTTGTTATCAAAATACCAGCGAGTTCTGCAAACCTTGGACCAGGCTTTGATTCAATGGGAGTTGCCGTTAATTTATATTTACGCTTAGAAGTAGAGAAAAATGAGAAATGGGAATGTTATTCAACTTCAGATGAATTGAAGGATTTCCCAACAGACGAAAAGCATTATATCTGTCAAATTGCCATTCAAACGGCAGCTAAATATGGCAAGGAGCTGCATCCTTGTAAAATCAAGGTTGAAAGTGACATTCCATTGGCTCGTGGTCTTGGTTCAAGTGCATCGGCGATTATTGCAGGAATTGAACTTGCTGATTACGTTGGAGATTTAGGGCTGACAAAAAAAGAAAAGCTATTACTAGCAACTGAAGTAGAAGGCCATCCTGATAATGTTGGTGCCTCTCTTTATGGGGGACTAGTAATCGGCAGTTATCAACAAGGAGAGGTCGATGTTGTATCTATTTCTGATATCTCTTTTGAAATGGTTGCAGTCATCCCGAAAGAAAGCTTGTTGACTAAGGATTCTCGCGGTGTTTTGCCAATAGAGTTTTCCTATCAAGACAGTATTCGTGCTTCTTCAATCGCAAATGTATTAGTGGGAGCACTACTTAGTCAGAATTGGGAAATGGCCGGAAAGATGATGGAAAAGGATATTTTTCACCAGCCTTATCGGAAGCCGCTGATCCCATTTTATGATGATGTTGCAAATTTCGCAAAATCTGAAGGGGCATTCGGTGTGGCCTTAAGTGGAGCGGGCCCGACAGTTTTATGTTTTTGTGAAGAGGGAAAAGGTAAATTACTTGATCAGTCTTTAAAAACAGCCTTTCCTGATATGACAGCTAAAGTGCTAAGCATTGACTTTACAGGAAGTTACGTATCCCAGCTTAATAATAGTATCGTGAATTAGGGCCGAGATATTCGGCCCTTTTTTCTTTAGTGGACAAGTTGTTATTGTGAACGGGGGATTAATCAGTTAGTTGACGGCGGCATGACAAGAAAAAATGATTTATGAAGAATAGTATGATAAAATAGTGTAAAAATTGGAAAAATTGGAAAGGAGGATAAATAAATGAAGCTGCCAATCATTCAAACAAAACTGAGAATTCCGGTTGTCAAAGATGAATTTATTAGAAGAGCTAAGCTTACGAGAAAAATGAAGAAAATTCCAGAATATCCTTTGACCATTATTCATTCAGGGGCTGGTTTTGGAAAAAGTACGGCTCTTGCTTTATTTATGAGGGATGAAAATATCCCAGGCTGCTGGTACTCCATCTCATCAATGGATGACGACATCCTTCCGTTCCTTTCCTATATCATCCATTCAATAAGAGGATTTATTCCTGACTTCGGGCAGGAAATTGAGAAGTATATCGAAACAATGGACCGCTACATAAGAGAAGAAGATTTAAGTTATTTATGCTCCTTATTTATTAATGAAGTTCTTGAAGTTAATTCCGATATCACACTAAGTTTGGATGACTATCATCAAATTGAACATTCCTACACGATCAATAGTTGGATTGAGAAATTACTGGAGCATATTCCCTCTAATTTACACATGGTTATTTCAAGCCGCAGCCGGCCGGGCTGGAAGTATTTAACGAAAATGAAGGTGAACGGGCAGCTATTAGAAATTACCCGGGAAGATTTAGTGCTAACCATTGAAGAAATGGAATTGTTATTAATCGACCTCTATGGACTAGAAATAGAGCCCGCTCATTTAGAAAGTATTTATCAGCTAACAGAAGGCTGGATTATTGCATTGTGTATGATTGCACAACAGATTCCACTTACTGGAGATATTTCAACCCTTTTAGAACATTCCTCCTTCTCACTCCAAGATCTATTTGACTACTTAGTTATGGAAGTCTTTTCAAAACAGCCTCCAATGATACAGCAATTTTTGGAACAAACATCAATCTTAGATATTCTTGAAGAAGAACTTTGTGATGAAGTCATTGGAATACAAGGTGCTTCTACTATGCTCGAGCAATTAAAAGAGAGAAATTTGTTCATTCAAAAAATTGGATTAAAACATTATCGCTACCATGCACTTTTTAAAGAGTTTTTAGAAAATGCCTTCTTAAAGAATAACCCAGCTACCTACACTCAACTTCATGAAAAATGTGCACGGTTCTATGAAAAAAGACTGATGTGGGAAGAGGCACTCTATCACTATAAAAAAATTAATCATTACAAAGCAATGGCATCGATCTTACAAGAAAATGGGATTAAAATGCTTGAAGGCGGGAAGCTAAAAAGCTTGTCTGATCAATTGACATTGATTCCAGTGCTTGAGTTAGATACGTATTATCTTCTCTGGTTCCTAAAAGCAGAGGTCCACCGATATCGCTCTCAATTTCACGAGGCCGAGGAATGTTATGATAAAACCTATATCGAGGCTGAGAAGAGACACGACTTTCTCGGGATGAGCAAGGCGTTAGAAGGAAAAGCGAAGATTTATTTAGACACCATCCAGCCTCATCAAGCAGAGAAGCTATTATATGAAGCTATTGAAGCGAGAGAGAAAAGCATTAGTTCAGAAGCGGAAAAGGCAAAGTTATATTACTTGCTCTCTGAAAATCTTTTAAACTCTGGAAAATCAACTAAGGCTGAAAAATGGCTGCAAAAGGCAAAAACGTACAGCCCATCAATATTGGATGGAAATATTGAAGCAAGATTGTATTTAAGAACAGGTCGTTTTGAAGAAGCAAAAAGATTCCTTCTCCACCAAAAAGAAGAATTATCAAGTAAAAATGGGATAGAACTTCCCAAATCCCATAGAGAAACAGATTTACTATTATCATTAATTGAATCATTTACAGGAGAAGGATTGATGGCCAAAGAATTAGCACAGGCAGGCATACAACAAGGTATTAGTTTAAAAGCACCTTTTGTGGAAGCATGCGGCTGGATTCGGATGGGGCATGCCGTGCAAATTCTCAATAAATATGATTCGGATTTAGCAGAACAGTGCTACAATACTGCATTAGAAATTATGAGCAGGCTGAATGTAGAAAGAGGAAAAGCCGAACCGTTAATGGGACTTTGTATCCTTTATGGGACAAGGGGAGAATATGAGCGGGCATTAGAGGCAGGGAAAAGGGCCTTACAGGAGACTGAAAAAGTTCAAGATATCTGGCTTTCCGCTCTTATTACCCTATGTATGGGGATCACCTGTATTTATAATGAAAGACTAAATAAAGGTCTATCCTGCTTAGAAAAAACGAGAGAATTATTTTATCAGTGTGAGGATTCCTTTGGACAGATGTTATCTAGTTTCTGGCTGGCATATATTTACTATTTAGAAAAAGATCAAGAAATGTTTAGAGAAACGATGGATAAGTTCTTATATATGGTTCAAAAAAATGATTTTGAGTTCTTTTTTCATAAAGTGTCAGTTTTCAGTCCAAGGGATTTACAAATGTTTGTTCCACTATTAATCGAATGCACGAAAGGAGATATTCAAAAGTCATTAGCCGTAAAAATCCTTCAGGAGATGGGAATCACGGGATTGGATTCGCATCCTGGATATTCGATTAGAGTTCAAACGCTTGGGCAATTTAAAATTTGGCTTGGGGAAAAGGAAGTTGGGGAAAAAGATTGGCAGCGTGAAAAAGGCAAGGAATTATTTCAGCTCTTTATTACAGTAAACGAACTTATATCCAAAGAGGAGATACTCCAAATTCTTTGGCCTAATCAGGATACAAAACATGCCGACCGTGACTTTAAAGTTGCATTAAATAGTCTCCAGCATGTACTTGAACCAACTCGTAAGGCAAGGGCAGCTCCTTTTTTCATTATAAGAGAAGGGATGTTTTATGGAATAAATCCACATGCCAAAATTGAATTAGATACAACCCTATTTCAATCTCTGATTCAAAATGGTTTGAGTGAAACAAACCAGGAAAAAGTGATACCCCTATTAGAAAAGGGCTTGAGGCTTTATCTAGGAGAATACTTGCCAGAACGGCGATATGATGATTGGTGTTTAAGTAAAAGGGAGAGTATGCTGGTTTACTTTTTACGGGGCGCTGAAAAAATGGCGCAGTTTATGGTCCGTAAAGAAGAGTATGAGAAAGCTATTTATTGGTGTGAAAAAATACTAAAGCGTGACCGGACCTGGGAAGAGGCCTATCGATTATTAATGTATTGCTATTATCGAAAAAACAATCGCCCACAAGCAATGAAATGGTACCAAAAATGTATGACAGTCTTGGAAGAAGAACTTGGCGTCTCCCCGCTGGAACCCACAAAGCAAATGCATGACATGATTATCGAATCAGAAAAATATAGAAATCTAATACGATAGCCCTAGGAATTTAAACATACAGAATGAAAGGAGCGATTTCTTTATGAAATGGCTCCTTTTATATTGCGTATAACCAAATAAAAAATTGTTAATTTTTGTTAGTAGTGCTTGACCTAAGAATATTTTTTAGACATAATAATAAAGTAGGAATTTTCCAAAAATTTAATCTAGTCAGAAAGATAGTTTGTTAGACTTCTAAAAATACTAACTTGCCAAAAGAACTCAAAAAAATGATAACGCTTTCTTTATGAAGGGGGAAACGATTTGCTTGTTTTATTGTCATTATTGATTATTACAGGTGTCTGCCTTTTTCTTGCTCTAAAGAAGAAAAGACCATTCTTTCTAGCTGTACCCATCCTATCCATCTTTGCCTACTTCCTCATTCAAATCATCCTAGTACCAGCACCATTTATAGAAACAGTCAAATTCATTTTCAGTCTAAGATAATGATTTTTCCCGAGCCCGATTATGGGCACGGTGAGAATAGCAGCCAGTCATGCTGCAATTTCTAAAAAAAAGGGGTGGTGCGGAGAAAATCCATTTACCAGCAATTTTATTTCATGGAAATTCAATCAATTTAATCGGGGGTGGGGTTTTGAAGAAAATTGATAAGAAAATAGCAGACAGCTATTTTCGGGAAAAAACTCGGAATATGATTATTTATTTTATTGTGTGGTTTATCGTTTCATTTGGGGTGGTCCTTATGGCAGAGCCTTTGAGTGAAATTACAATTAACGGCTTTCCATTTCATTACTTTATGGGAGCACAGGGAGCAGTAATAACCTTTATTATCCTTCTGTTTGTCAATGCAAAGCTGGGTGACTCCATTGATAGGAAATATGGGATTGACGAGGAGAAAAATAAGCAGATCAGTTCGGGAAAGGTACTTGATCATTAATTCCGACAAGCTGCTGTTCAAGCTGTCTGTAAGCTTAGCGATAGGAGCTCACAAAAAATATTTGTAATTGAAAAAGGGGGATGACATTGGATATACAATTTTTGGTCTCATTATCTATTATCTTAGCAACATTTGCATTGTATATTGGTATTGCCATTTATAACAAAGCAAAAGCAACATCAGATTTCTATGTTGCCGGCCGGGGTGTTCCGCCAATTTTTAATGGGATGGCAATTGGGGCAGATTGGATGAGTGCCGCTTCATTCATTGGTATGGCTGGAACTATCATGCTTCTTGGCTATGATGGTCTTGCGTATATAATGGGATGGACGGGAGGATATTTGCTGTTGACATTCCTATTGGCACCGCAGCTGCGAAAGTATGGACGCTATACAGTACCAGACTTTATCGGTGACCGTTTTGAAAGCCATACGGCCCGAGTGATTGCAGCTATATGTACAATCATAATCAGCTTTACTTATTCTATTGGACAGCTTTCTGGCTCAGGAGTGGTAATTGGCCGTTTATTTGAAATTGATGCTAAAGTGGGAACAATGATTGGGGTTATTCTCATTGCCTTCTATGCAGCGTTTGGCGGTATGAAAGGAATTACTTGGACACAGGTAGCTCAGTATATCATTTTAATTATTGCTTACTTAATACCAGTTATTTTCATGTCACTCCAACTTACCGGAAACCCAATGCCTTGGATTTCTTATGGTGAGCTTGTTGGTAAAATGGGGGAACTCGATCGTGAATTGGGTATCTCTGAATATTTTGCACCATTTACAAATGGGACAAAGTGGCAATTCTTGGCACTTATGTTTACATTAATGGCTGGTACAGCAGGATTGCCGCATGTAATCGTCCGTTTCTATACAGTTTCAACAATGAAGGCTGCCCGCTGGTCTGGTGCTTGGGCTTTGTTGTTCATCGGGCTGCTTTACCTGTCGGCACCCGCTTATTCTGCATTTTCCCGGTTCATTCTGATGACAAAGGTTGCTGGCAGCAAAATAACAGAACTGCCTGCATGGACAAAAACTTGGGTTGATACAGGCAAGCTGCAGGTAGCAGATGGAAATGGAGATGGAATCCTTCAGTGGAGTGAATTAATTATCTCTAATGATATTGTTGTTATGGCGACACCGGAAATTGCAAATCTTGGTATGTTTGTAATCGGCTTAGTGGCAGCAGGGGCAATGGCAGCTGCATTATCAACTGCCGGCGGTTTGATGATTTCTATTTCATCATCATTTGCCCACGACATTTACTACCGTGTCTTAAAACCAAATGCAACCGAGAAAAAACGCCTGTCTGTTGCACGCTGGTCAATCGTCCTAGCGACTCTTTTCGCGGGCCTTATCGCGCTTAACCCTCCAGGGGCCATCACACAAATCGTTGCCTGGGCATTTGCGCTTGCAACTGGAACCTTCTTCCCAGCACTTGTGCTTGGTGTTTGGTGGAAACGTTCAAATTCAAAAGGTGTTATTGCTGGATTGCTGGTTGGTTTGGGCGTAACTTTGTCATACATTTTTGCAGCGAAGTATGGCGGATTTACGATCCTCGGAATCATTGATACAGGTGCAGGAGTTTTCGGTGCAATCGCTGCATTTACTGCCAACATCGTAGTTTCACTTATGACACCGGCTCCTTCTCAAAAGATTCAGGATGAGGTTATGGACCTTCGCTATCCAGAGCAAATGGTTTATAAAAATGGCGATGTTTGGATGAATGATGATGGATCAAAATCAGTTTAATTTATTCAAATTAGAGGCAGTCAGGTTTCACCCCTTTTTCTGTGGGGTGGAGCCTGAAAGTGCTCTTTCACTTCTATCCCTATGTGAAATCCGTCATTTTGAAAAAAATGAAAAGATGTTCAAAAAAGATAAACCCCGTGAAGGCCTTCTGCTTATGATAGAAGGTCTTTCGGAGGTATTTGTCAGAAATGAAAGCAATGACAGAGAAGAAGTCTTGGAGGTCTTACAAAAAGGGGAAATGATCGGGTTCTCAAAATTGGCTGATTTACTTGGGGTGTCAAAGCCGAGTATGAAAAACGATGTCATGGTTGAGGTAAAAGCTGTAAGTGCTGTCAAGGTATTATATATTCCTTTCGAGGTCGTAACAAGGAGATGGGATGATCCGGCAGTCCGTGACTATTTACTGACACAGGTGGCTATTCGCTTAAAGGATATTTACACATCCCTAGCTGAGCAGGTCAAGCTTGCACGGGATTATGGTGAAAATGATACGATTAAGATTCGTGTCCAGGACATTATGAGTGAAAAAGTTGTCACAGTTACGTCTGTAACAACTGTACAGGAAACAGCCCGGCTTATGCATGAAAAGAGAATAAGTTCAGTTCTGGTAATAGAAAAGGAGATTTTAAAAGGAATCATTACTGAAAGGGACATGGTGTCAAGAGTGGTTGCCCAAGGTGTGCCAATGACGGCCGCAGCCCAAGAAATTATGACTCAGAATCCCTTATCTATTTCAAGATTTGCTTTTTATTATGAAGCCATTTCAATGATTCTTCTAAAAGGAATTAAACACTTACCCGTAATAGAAGATTCAAAGGTGGTAGGAATTGTTACATTGTCTGATTTATTACGGAAAAAAAGTGAAAACGTTATGAAGACCATTCAAAAGATTGAACAAGCTGATATGGACAGCCTTCCAATGGTGAAGAGTGCGATTTATGAAGTGATAGGAACCCTGTTGAGAGACCGGATTCCTATATTAAAAACCTTCGAAATCGTAACCAATTTGTACGATCGTCTTGTTTTAAGAATAGTAGAGCTATCTATTCAAAAGCTGGAGGAAAGCGGAAGGCGGAAGCCCTGTTCTTTTGCCTTTTATCAAATGGGCAGCAGCGGCCGTGAAGAGCAGTTTATACTGACTGATCAAGATCATTTTCTTGTTTATGAGGATGATGGGGATAAGGAATATTCCTATTTTGCTGAATTAGGAAGAGAGATTACTGACAACATGGAAACAGCCGGTTATGCCCGGTGTAAAGGCTTGATGATGTGCAATGAGCAGAAATGGCGCGGGTCTCTTGCGGTCTGGGAAGAACGTCTACGAAAATGGATGCTTCAATCGACAAATGACAATTTATTATTAGCTGAAAACTTCTTTTCATACCGGTTTATTGCAGGCAGTGATAAATTGCATGAAATGTTTGAGAAAGTGATTTCAAATCAATTGGAAAGGTCGAGAATTTTTTTATACCAGCTGGCGCAAATAGAGAGAGAGCAACTGATTCCTACCCTTGATCACCCTATTCGTTCTTTATTTAAGCTTGAGCGAAAAAACATTGATATGAAAAAGGAGGTTTTATTTCCCTATCATCATAGCTTGCAAATATTATCTCTTTTGCATGGAAACCAATCGGGAACCCCGATAGAAAAAATTGATTGGCTTATGAATAAAAGAGTATTTTCCGAGGCATTTGCACAGGACCTCAAGGAAGCGGTCAGCCATATCTTAACTCTATATGTCAACCAACGCTGGAAGGAGGTGAAAAGCGGCAATGAACTGACATCTATTGTCTCTTTTACTAGGCTGTCTACCCGGGAAAAAGAAGAATTGATATTAAGCTTAAAAACATTAAGGGAGCTTCAAGGTCAGCTATTTGCGCACTTTTCGTTATAGCTTTTACTAAAGAGGAGGCGGGTAATGTTTTTTCGCAGGAAAAATGTATCTTGTGCCTTTAAATATGAAAATATTCCGCTGTCAACTCCCCTAGAAAATCTTGATTTTGTTGTTTTTGATACAGAAACAACAGGATTTCAGGTAGCGACAATGGACCGAATCATTGAGATTGGTGCTGTTTCTATAAAAGGCCTAGAGGTTCGTGAGACTGATACATTTCAGACCTATGTGAACCCTAATCGGAAAATACCTCAGGAAACGGTAGAGCTTACCTCTATTTCTAATGTGCAGGTAGAGGGTGCACCACAAGCGTTAGAGGCAATAATGAGTTTCTTTGATTATGTACAATCGAGAGAAGCCGTATGTTTAGTAGGTCATTATGTCAGTTTTGATGTGCTTGCATTGAAAAGTGAATTTAGCAGGGAAAAACTTGCTTTGAAAAAATTTCTAACCATCGATACGCTTGATCTTATCGGATTTATTGCACCGTCCTACGATATGAGGGATTTAGAACGATATGCAATGGCTTTTGGGACAAGAATCTATGACCGGCATAGCGGATTAGGCGACGCGTTAACCACCGCTTACTTATTTATTGAGCTCTTATGGCAATTCAAAAATCGCGGATACAGTACGTGGGGAGAACTAATAAAAGCAACCGACAGCCAGATGAGATCCCTGCAATAAACACTTAACTATATTTATCTAGTGCAGCTCAACTGAGCTGTATTTTTTTGTCTAACAGCAGCGCCTAGGGGCTTCTGCTTTTCGTCTTTTGTAACTTGCTTGTAACTCTCATTTTCTATTATTAACTCAAAGGCATGGCAATGGTTTTTTACAAATAATAAGGGGGAAAAAAAGTGAAGGTATGTAAAGGCAGAGTTTTCTTATTAGGATTACTTATTTTTATGATGGTATTTGCTACAGCATGCAGCTCTGACAAGACAGAGGGAGATACAAAGGGCAACGGTGAAAAGGCTGAGACGAAGGAGCCAATTAAAATTGGAGTTCTTGCCTCAACAACAGGTGCCCTAGAATCATATGGTAAACAAACCTTAAGAGGTTTTGAACTTGGTCTTGAATATGCAACCGAAGGGACAATGGAGGTTGCAGGCAGAAAAATAGAGTTTGTGGTTGAAGATACAGAAACCAAGCCAGAAGTTGCTGTTCAAAAAGCTACTAAACTATTAGAAGAAGATAAAGTTGACTTTTTAGTGGGATCATCCAGTTCAGCTGATACGTTAGCGGTATTACCGCTTGCTGAAGAATACCAAAAAATCATGATTGTTGAACCAGCAGCCGCTGATAGTATCACAGGCTCTGAGTTTAATAAATATATTTTCCGTTCAGCGCGAAATTCTTCACAGGATGCCGTTGCGGGTGCAGCTGCTATCGCTGGAGATGGTGTGAAGATTGCTACTCTGGCACCGGATTACTCGTTTGGCCGTGATGGAGTAGCAGCTTTTAAAGAAGCAGCTGAAAAACTTGGTGCAGATATTGTTTTAGAAGAGTATGCAGACCCAGCAGCAACTGATTTTACTTCGAACATTCAAAAGATTATTGATGCTAAGCCTGATTATTTATTTGTTGTTTGGGCGGGTGCAAACTCTCCTTGGAAGCAGATTTCAGATATGAAGGTACAAGACAAGGGCATCAAAATTTCAACAGGGGCGCCGGATATCGCAGCTTTGGCTACAATGGAGCCGCTTATTGGCATGGAAGGCTTTACCGTTTACTATCACGATCTGCCAAAAAATGAAATTAATGATTGGCTCGTAGCTGAACATAAGAAGCGATTTAATGGGGACGTTCCTGATTTATTCACACCAGGCGGGATGAGTGCAGCGATTTCAATTGTAGAAGCATTAAAGAAAACCGAAGGTGACGCTGATGGTGATACACTAATTGAAACCATGGAAGGCATGAGCTTCGAAACGCCAAAAGGAAAAATGACCTATCGTCCTGAAGATCACCAGGCCCTTCAAGCACTATATGCCATTAAACTAGAAAAGAAAGATGGCGTACCATATCCAGTCCCAGTGCTAATTAGAGAACTAACACCAGAAGAAACCGCACCGCCAGTACGTAATTAATAAAGTGTTCTTTTAAAATATGAGGGTTAGACCTGTTGTTTATGGTCACCCTCTTCCTTATTTCTATCTCCAAGATTGGTGGTGAAAACATGAAAACCCTAATAGAAACAGAAAATTTATCAATAACCTTTGGCGGGCATACGGCAGTTGATACTGTCAGCATTTCTGTTCCAGCAAAACATTTTAAATCCATCATTGGTCCAAATGGTGCTGGAAAAACAACATTCTTTAATCTTTTAAGCGGTCAATTAACCCCTACAAATGGAAAAATTTATTTTCGGGGAAAGGATATCACAAAACTTTCTTCGACAAAGCGGACGAGAGAAGGAATAGGACGTTCCTTTCAAATTACCAATGTTTTCCCTAATTTAACGGTTCTTGAAAATGTAAGACTGGCCGTTCAATCAAAGGCTGGAGTTCGCTACCAGATGTTATTTCATTATAAGAAATACACAGAATTTGAAACAAAGGCTATAGAATGGTTACGTCTTGTGCTTTTAGACGATAAAGTGGACTCATTGGCGAGCAATTTGGCACATGGGGAAAAGCGAAAGCTAGAAATGGCTATGCTCCTAGCCCTTGAAACAGAGGTTCTTTTATTAGATGAACCGACAGCAGGTATGTCTTTAGAAGATGTTCCAGCCATATTAGATGTCATTAAAAGAATTAAAGAGCAAGCGAATCGGACAATTATATTAATTGAGCACAAAATGGATATGATCCTCGATTTATCAGATTCTGTAATGGTGCTATTTAATGGCAGGCTGCTGGCGGACGGAACTCCTGAGGAAATAATGAAAAATGAAACGGTCCAGTCTGCCTATTTGGGAGGTATCAGCGATGAAACAACTGCTGAAGCTTAATAATATCGAGACGTTTATTGGACAGTATCATATTTTACAGGGTGTTTCTCTTGAAGTGAAAAAGGGTGAGGTTACGGTACTGTTAGGAAGAAATGGTGCCGGAAAAACAACCACATTACGGACGATTATGGGACTAAATCCAGCCTCAAAAGGCAGTGTTGTCTATAACGGAGAAGAAATCCAGGCTTTACCCACCTACGCTATTGCCAAAAAGGGAATCGGCTATGTTCCAGAAGACCAAGGTATCTTTGCAGGATTGACAGTTGAAGAAAATATGAAAGTAGCCATTCAAAAAGAAAATGATGAAACAAATAAGCGACTAGATTATATCTTAAATTTGTTTCCTGACTTAAAAAAGTTCTGGAAAAAGCCCGGCGGGTTATTAAGCGGCGGTCAAAAACAAATGCTTTCCCTCGCCCGAGCCTATGTAAATGATAACGAACTGTTATTAATTGATGAACCAAGTAAAGGTTTAGCCCCTATCGTCGTCGAGAAGGTTATGGAATCGATCCTGCAAATGAAGGATCAAACAACCATCGTATTAGTAGAACAAAATTTCATGATGGCAAGTACCATCGGTGATTGCTTTTATATTATCGATGATGGAAGAACGGTAAGCACTGGAACTATGAAACAGTTAAAAGAAGATGAGGAAATGAAACGAAAGTACTTGGGGATTGCTTAGGGAAGGAGGGAAGGTTTGGGTGGAACTATTATTCAATTTGACATTAAATGGATTGGCAACAGGCATGCTGATTTTCTTATTAGCAGCAGGACTAACACTTATTTTCGGTCTGATGGATGTACTTAACTTTGCCCACGGTGGTTTATTTGCCTGGGGTGCCTATAGCGGCACTTGGATTTATGCCAGTACTGGAAGCTTTTTTATCGGTATTATTGGTGCTATTCTTACTGGTTTTATACTAGGGATTATTACTGAAAAATGGATTATTAAACCAGTTTACGGAAACCATGTTCAGCAAATTTTAATTACTCTTGGCTTAATGTTGGTTCTATCAGAGATGTTAAAAGTTGTTTGGGGACCTAATCAATTAACAGCTAACCCTCCTGAATATTTGACAGGCAGCTGGGAAATTGGCGATATGATTATCATTAAATATCGAGTATTTATCATAGTAGTTGGATTGCTCGTTTTTGCAGGAGTACAATTTTTGCTGAAAAATACCAAAATTGGCCTGATTGTCCGGGCCGGGGTTATGAATAAGGAAATGGTTCAGGCACTGGGAATTAATATTAAGAAGGTATTTATGTTTGTATTTATGATTGGTTCCGGTATGGCAGCGCTTGGCGGGGTACTTTTTGGACCATACTCTGGTGTCATACACGCGGGTATGGGGATGGAGTTTGCCATATTAGCGTTTATTGTAGTTGTCATTGGCGGAATGGGAAATTTCACAGGATCGGTCATGGCGGCGATCCTAGTTGGGTTATCAGGTTCGTTCATGGCTTATTATGTACCGGAATTATCATTAGCAGTAAACATGCTTTTAATGGCAGTTGTTTTGATTGTAAAGCCAAAAGGACTGTTTGGCGGGAAGGGGTGAGAGTATGAAATGGATTGTTAATAGTAGAATAAATACTATATATATCATCGTTGGCGCTTTCCTTTTTCTCTTGCCTTTCGTCTATGAATCTAGAAATATGTTGATTTTGTTAACCCAAATTTTTGTATTTGCCATCCTTGCGATGAGCTACGATTTATTACTAGGCTTTACTGGAATTGTTTCCTTTGGTCATGCGATGTTTTTTGGTATCGGGGCCTACTCGATTGGGATATTCATGAAGCGTTTTGAACCAACTATGCTTCATTTTATTTATGCGGTGCTGGCAACGATTCTTATCACGGCAATCGTAAGTTTTATTGTTGGTTTACTTACACTGCGATTGAAAAGCCATTTTTACGCGATGTTAACCATGGCATTGGCTGGATTGTTTTTGGTATTAGCGGAAAAATGGCGGACCTTAACGTTTGGAAATGATGGATTTACCTTTCGCGTACCGGAACTGTTTATTGATAGGACTAATTTTTACATCATTTGTTTGGCTGCAATGATTGCTACTTTTATGATTTTAAAACGCTTTACCAACTCCCCTCTTGGAAGAGTTCTTCAGGCCATTCGAGAAAATGAGCAACGAACAGAGTCTTTAGGTTATCAAGTATTACACTATAAGATTGCTGCTAGTGTTGTTTCAGGTGTTTTAGCCGGAATTGCAGGGATTTTTTATGCGATGTCACTTCGATATGTGAATACTAGTGTATTTGCAATGGATATTACATTAGACGCTTTATTGATGACGATTATCGGCGGAGTAGGCACTTTAGTTGGTGCCATTATTGGTGCAGGATTAATTGAATTTGCCCATGATGGATTAACAGAGCTGGCAAAAGAACATTGGATATTTGAACGTTGGATTATTTTCTTTGGCATCATTTATATTTTGGTTGTTATTTTCTTCCCGCTAGGTATTGTGGGGACATTAAGGAAATTCACTTGGAAACGAAAAAAACAGCAGCCTGTTAAGAAAAAAGAAAATTTAGCAGGTTAGAGGGAGGCTTAATGGAAACACTACAAATTGCTTCCTTCGTCGTGCGTTTTCAACTAGCTGCTATTGAAAAAGAAACTGGTAAAAAACAATGGAGGATTAAAGTTACCCATGTTCAAGAAGAGCGAGAAACTTTATTTGAGACCATTGAAGAGGCTACTGCTTTTATGATGTCGATGGTAGAAGACACTTAATCTAGGTGGTGGATAATTTGCAAATAGGAATCATAAGTACGGGTCTATACCTCCCGCAGGATTATATAACAGGTAAAGAGATAGCAGAAAAAGCAAGTATCCCTGCACATGTTGTTGAAGAAAAGATGGGGATAAAAAAGAAATATGTTCCAGGTCCTGATGATCATACGTGTGAAATGGGCATCAAAGCAGCAAAGCAAGCCATTAAAAAAGCAGGAATACATCCAATGGAGATTGATGTCGTTATTTATATTGGTGAAGAGCATAAGGAATATCCACTTTGGACGGCTGGCATCAAACTGCAGGAAGAGGTTGGAGCCTTAAATGCCTGGGCATTTGATGCAGCTTTAAGATGTGGAACAACCGTTATGGCGCTTAAGGTAGCAAAAAGCTTGATGATAGCGGATTCAACAATCCAAACTGTGCTGCTGGCAGGTGGATATCGAAATGGGGATTTTATCGACTACCAGAACCCAAGGACGCGTTTCATGTTTAATCTAGGTGCTGGCGGCGGGGCAATTCTATTGAAAAAAGACCACAACGAAAACATCTTGTTAGAAACTGAGCTGCTGACAGATGGATCCTTTTCAGAGGATGTGGTGGTTGTTAGTGGCGGTACAAAAAATCCAATTACTAAAGAAGCTATTGATCAGCGGCTAAATATGCTGGATGTCCTTGATCCTGAGGGAATGAAACAGCGTTTGGAACAGAAGTCTATGGCTAATTTTCTGAAGGTAATTCGGGAATCCGTTAGAAAAAGTGGATACAAAGTTGGAGATATTTCATTTATAGCTATGCTCCACATGAAAAAGTCTGCCCATGAATATGTATTAAAAGAATTGGGCTTATCACACCAGCAATCAATCTATCTGGAGGACTATGGTCATATCGGGCAGATTGATCAAATATTATCTCTTGAGCTTGCCGTAAAAGAAGGGAAGGTAAAAGAGGGTGACATTGTCGTTTTAGTTAGTGCTGGGATTGGCTATGCCTGGGGAGCCTCTACAATTAAATGGGGAAGGGTGATGTAGTGGGTAATGTGACGATGAAAGAGGTACAGTTAAAAAATGGAGAAACTATTGCCTTTCGAGAAAGGGAAGGAGGTGAGAAAAAGGTATTGTTGATCCATGGAAACATGACTTCCTCTAAGCACTGGGACCTTGTCCTAGATAATATGTCTGAGGAATATAAGTTATATGCTTTGGATTTACGAGGGTTTGGAAAATCTAGCTACAATAAACTTATTACTTCAATCAAGGATTTTTCAGATGATGTAAAGCTCTTTGTCGATGAAATTGACTTAAAGGATTTTGCAATTGTGGGTTGGTCAACAGGAGGTGCTGTCGCCATGCAATTTGCTGCAGATCATCCTGGTTATTGTAATAAACTGATTTTATTAGCTTCAGAATCTACTAGAGGCTATCCGTTTGATGGAAAAACGAGTGAGAACGAGGAACTCCGAAGATTTTCCTCCTATGAAGATATTAAACGTGACTTAATTCGAACCCTGCCTGTTCAAGCTGCCTATGACACGAACAATGTTGATTTATTAAAACTAATATGGAACTCCGTTATTTATACAAAAAATCAGCCTGAACCTGACCTATATGACGAATATGTGCAGGATATGAGAACACAGCGAAACTTAGCTGAGGTACATCATTCAAACAATACGTTTAATATCAGTCATCATCATAATGGACTGGTAGATGGAAATGGTTTAGTGGATCAAATTAATGTACCTGTCCTTGTATTAAGAGGGGACCGTGATTTTGTTGTTAATGCTGAAATGACAAAAGAATTGGTAGACGATTTAGGACCAAAAGCTAAATTTGTAGAGTTAAAGGATTGTGGGCATTCCCCCCTTGTTGATGATTTACCTCAATTACTAAAAGAAATAACAAATTTTTTAAAGAATGAGGTGCTCAAATGAGATTAAAAGACAGAGTGGCTATTATTACTGGTGCGGCAAATGGAATAGGCTTAAAAGCTTCGGAAGTTTTTGCCAAAGAGGGTGCAAGGGTGGCCATGGCTGATTTTAATGCAGAGCAGGGTGAAAAGAGGGCACAAGAATTAAGGGAAAAGGGCTATGAAGTAACCTTTTTTCAAGTGAATGTAGCACAGCGTTCGAGTGTAGATGAAATGGTTGAAAAGGTCCGTGAAGCTTACGGAAACATCGGAGTCCTAGTAAATAATGCGGGAATTACAAAAGATGCGATGCTTTCGAAATTATCCATCGAGGATTTTCAAGCAGTTTTGGATGTTAATCTTACAGGAGTGTTTCATTGTACACAAGCGGTCTTACCGTCTATGATTGAAAATGGAAAAGGAAAAATTATAAATACATCTTCTGTTTCAGGCGTTTATGGAAATGTTGGTCAAACGAATTATGCGGCAACAAAAGCAGGAGTGGTCGGCATGACAAAATCATGGGCCAAAGAGCTTGGCCGCAAAGGGATTAATGTAAATGCAGTTGCCCCTGGTTTTATTGAAACAGGAATGACAGCAAAGGTTCCTGAAAAAGTATTAGACCAAATGAAACAGATGGTGCCGCTGGCGAGGCTGGGGAAGCCTGAAGAAATCGCAAATGCCTACTTGTTTTTAGCATCCGATGAATCAAATTATATAAACGGGACTGTTCTACATGTAGACGGCGGGATTATGATGTAAAGAAACGGCCTTTAGGGCCGTTTTTTCACCCTAACTCTTGTAACTTTGATGTAACTAGGATTCTGTAAGATATTCTCATCTAGTTGTGAAGGAGAGATTGAACAGTGAGGTGGGAACTTGACTGGCTTGAAAATAGAGCAAGGTTATCGCCAAATAAAAAGGCAATTATAGATGAAGATACAAATAAATCCTGGACTTATGAAGAAGTAAATAAACGTTCGTCCTCAGTGGCTGGATGGTTAAAAAGTCAAGGAGTGAAAAAAGGTGATCGGGTGGCACTTCTGTCGCCAAACAATATTAGCTATTTTGATTTGCTTTTTGCTTGTGGAAAAATTGGCGCCATATTTGTTCCGCTTAACTGGCGGTTGTCAGAATATGAATTAAATGAAATATTGCTGGATTGTTCACCCTTATTACTTGGTATCCATCAGAAGTTCAAGAATATGTTTACTTCCTTAAAAGCTGTAGTACCAAGTTCTTTTTATGTTGGAGACTCTAAGTATGAAGAGACTACAGCTCAATTAGATAGAGGTAATCATTTTGACCCAATCACTGAACTTGATCCCTTAGCCATAATCTATACAGGGGGAACAACCGGTCAACCAAAAGGAGTGGTGTTAAGTCATCAATCGATTCAATGGAACGCTATAAACACTGTTCTTAGCTGGAATTTATCAGAAGCGGATGTAACGATCAACTATATGCCACTGTTTCATACAGGCGGACTAAATGCATTATCGCTGCCAATCCTAATGACCGGAGGGACTGTTGTTATTGGAGATCAGTTTACCGGACAAAAAGTAGTGAATTCAATTGAACAGTATAGCTGTACGATTATTCTCCTTGTACCAACGATGTACCATTTACTCATTCAAACGGAAGAGTTCCAGAGAAGTGAATTTCCTTCTATGAAAGTATTTTTATCAGGTGCGGCCCCATGTCCATTCCACGTTTATGAAGCTTTTAAGAAAAAAGGATTAGATTTTAAAGAAGGGTATGGGTTAACGGAAGCTGGCCCAAATAATTTCTTTATTCATCCAGAGGAAGCGCAAGTGAAACGCGGGTCAGTTGGAAAACCAATGTTATTCAACGCTATTAAACTTATAAAGGATGAGGGTCACGAAGCATCAATAAACGAGGTTGGAGAACTTTTAATCAAAGGAAAACATTCCTTCTCGCATTATTGGAATAACGAACTCGCAACGCTAGAAACGAAAAAAGAAGGCTGGATTCATACTGGAGACTTGGCGAAGAAAGATGCAGATGGATTCCATTATATTGTCGGAAGAAAGAAGGATATGATCATCTCGGGTGGTGAAAATGTTTATCCACTTGAGATTGAACATTGGATTGCAGCTCACCCTGAGGTTGATGAAGTGGCCGTAATTGGACTCCCAGATGAAAAATGGGGGGAACTTGTTACTGCATTTATCGTTCAGAAACATCCTCAATCTCTAGATGAACAAGAACTAAAAACCTATTGTGAGAGAAAACTTGGAAGATATAAAATTCCGAAGAAATTTATATCTTTGAATGAGCTCCCAAAAACACATGTTGGAAAAATCGATAAAAAGAAATTAAAAGAATTAAGTACACAAACATAAAAGGAGAACCAACTCAAGCGGGTCCTCCTTTTCTTCATTTTATTTCGTCTGGACTTATAGGTTTAATGAGTTCGTGTGCACTTTCAATAAATAATTTAGATAACATCGATTGGGTTTTGTTTTGGTTATAAACGAGATAGAAAAATCGTTCATTATCGAATCCATTAATATCATGGATCCTAAGTAAATTTCTATCGTAATATTCCCTTGCAGCCATTTCCGATATAATTGCTATACCGATATCCTGGAGTACGAACTGAATCAAACTTTGTCCACTTTCTGTATAAGCAACAATATTCATTTGGTCTTTTGAAATTTGGTTTTTCGTCAAAAATTTTTCAATAAGTGAATTCGTTCCAGAATCAGCGTTTCTCATAATAAAAGGATACTTTAAGAGTTCATGAATATCTACAGAACCAACAATATCAGAATGATGTGATGTTATTAGGACTAAACTTTCTTTAAGTAAGGGAATATAGCATAGCTTTTCGTTTTCATATTTCTCACCTAAAATACCAAAATCCACAGACCCATTTAGAACCTTATCCGCCACATTTTTTGAGGAGGATTGGTTAATATGAAATGTTGCTTTTGGGTATTGATTTCTAAATTGCTTGACCATCTTTGGAATCATAAATTGCCCAGGCACAGAGCTTGCACCGATTCGAATAATTCCCCTGAGTTCGGTCACACCCTTCTTTAAGTCCAACATCGCCTGGTCCTTCAATAATAAGAGCTTTAGTGCCCACTGATACAAACGCTCACCGGATGGTGTAAGAATATTCTCTCTGCCAACCCGATCAAATAGACTTACATTAAGAGTTCTCTCAAGTGTTTGAATATGGGAGCTGACTGTTGATTGACTTAAAAAGATGTCTTCGGCTGCTTTAGAAAAGCTCTTATGCTCAACTACCTTTGTAAACACAAATAATTGGTGTAAATCCATAGACTTTGCCCCTTTATTCAAATTACCGATTTATATTTATCGGTAGAATAGATAAATTGAATTTATCTTATCATAACATTTTTTTATAATGGAATTGAACAAGGGTTATGAACAGTTTTTGAAATAAATACTGTGAATATATTACTAATTGATAGGAGCTGTATAAATGTCACTCCAATATATACCAGATCATATTTATGATGCTGGACCTACAGGGTGCGGGGAGCTGATTATGAATCTGTTCATAACGATGAAAAAGTTGAATAGCGGGCAGATCATTGAGGTTATTTCTTATGACCCAGGTGCAAGAGAAGACATCCCCGCTTGGTGTAGAATGCAAAAACACACCCTGCTAGATCGTAAGGATTTTGGAAAAATCAGTTATTACTATATTGAAAAAGGCTGATTCTAGTCTTTTACATAAAAATGAATATTCGGAGGAATTTATCATGGCGGGAAAATTTTTAGTTAGTTTAACAAATGCAAAGAATAACCCGGACAAAGCAACAGTTGGTTTTGTTGTAGCAAATGCAGCAGTGGCATCTGGACAGGAAACGGTTGTGTTTCTAAACGTTGAAGGCGCTTACTTGGCATCGAAAGGATATGCGGATGATATTCACGAGGCAGGATTCGCACCTTTAAAACAATTAATGGATAACTTCGTTGAAGCAGGCGGAACCCTTTGGGTTTGCAGCCCTTGTTACAAGAAAAGAGATTTGGATGAAGAAAACCTTGTTGAAGGTGCAACCATTGTAGGTGGAGCGAAACTAGTAGAGTTCCTTAGCCTAGGTGCAGCCTCCATTACCTATTAAGAGCAGGTGAAGAATATGGTAAATGCACATGCTGTCTGTGATGGCGGTGACTTAGATTGTGGCTCAGGCTTACTATTAATCATAAAAAAAGCAATGGACCCATTATTAAATGGTCAAATACTCGAAGTCCGCAGCAGGGAGAGAACGGTTGCCGAAGACCTGCCAGCCTGGTGCAGAATGGTTGATCATTTATTTCTTGGTTCAGCTCCTGGTGATAATACAACTCATTACTTTATTAAAAAAGGATCATATGAGACTGAACTAGAGAAGGATTTACAGGCTGCAAAAGGGTATGAATGGAGTGTACGGGTCCGGGGAGAAAAGGATTTATCTGCAAAAATTCATTCAAGAAACCATACATTCACTGCAGGACAACCTGCAGAATTCAGCTCAAAAGTAACTGCTCCTAGTGCTATTGATTACTTGCTAGCCTCATTAGCTTCATGTTTGACTGTTGGTTACAAAGCACAAGCTTCGCGGAAAAATATCGAGATTGATAATCTGGAACTTTCAATTAAAGGCGGATTGGAAAATGTCTTATTCCATATGGAGTTAGAGGATGTTGGAAGCCCGAAAATCAACCATATTGTTGGAACTTTTTATGTATCCTCTCCAGAACTAGAAGATGTGTTGGGAGAATTATGGGTCAATACGCTTGAGAGATCACCAATTTATCAAACTCTTAATCAAATGATTACCATTGATATTAAACTATCAATCGTATTTTAACAAGGAGGATAAAACGTGAAATTCCCTCAATTCCCTACCACTGTTATTGGCAGCTGGCCAAGATCAAATGAAGTAAAACGGGCAATGCGTGATAAACGTGCCGGAAGAATAAGTGAAGCAGAGTTCGATTCAATTGCTGACCAGGCTGTATTAAAGTGTTTAAAATGGCAAGAGGATGCTGAAATCGATATTGTTTCCGATGGAGAACAACGGCGGGACAACTTTATCTCATTTGTTGCTGAGCATTTACATAATGTAAGAATGCTAACGGTATCTGATCTTCTCGATTATGTTGAGGATAAAGCAAGCTTTGAGGAGATTCTCGGAACATTAGATGTTCCAGCTTTCTCAATGTCTAATCCAGCAGCAACCGGTAAAATTAGCAGAAAAAAACCATTAGCACTAAATGATTATTTTTTTCTGAAAAAACATACAAACAAAGCAGTAAAAGTTGCACTACCCGGTCCCTACCTTCTAACAAGATCAATGTGGGTGGAAGGATTGTCGAAGGAAGCCTATCCGACTAAAGAGGATTTGTCAGTAGATGTTATTAAAGTTTTACGAGAAGAAATGGAAGATTTGATTTCTGCTGGAGTAGAATTCGTCCAATTTGATGAGCCGGTCTTAACAGAGCTTGTATTTACTAAGAAAAATGCAAATAGGACATTTATGTGCGGAGCGTTGACAGCAAAGGCAGATGCAGAGGAAGAAATTGCGTTTGCTTTGGATCTAATGAACCAGGTTACAAATGGAATGTTAGGCAGAGGAACAAGGGTTGGAGTTCATGTTTGTAGAGGTAATTGGAGCACTCAAGAAGAAGTTTTGTTAAAAGGTCCGTATGATTTATTAGTTCCTTATTTTTCTAATGTGAATATTGATCAGTTAATCCTTGAATATGCAACACCTCGTGCAGGTGAGATTGACGCTATACGCAATTTTGGCGGAAAAGAAATCGGATTCGGTATTATCAATCCTAGGACGGAAGCTATTGAGACTGTTGATGAAATTCTATCACGGGTGCAGGAAGTAAGAAATTATTTACCGGATGAGAAAATATTTTTAAATCCTGATTGTGGATTTGGAACATTTGCACAACGTCCGATGAATAGTGAAGAAATTGCCTTCAAAAAATTGAAAGTGATGTCTTCTGCTGCAAAAAAATTACGGGAAACGATATTAGTATAACGAATGAAGGCAGGTAATAGAATGGGACAATTGATGAATTTTAAAGTAGAAGGAAAAGGTACTGTAATGCGGACAGATTTAATTGCAGGAAAACATACAATTGCAATTGATGAGCCCATATCATTTGGAGGCAATGATTCTGCAATCGACCCAATGTCTACACTTTTAGCCTCACTCATTGGCTGTGAAAATGTTATGTCTCAATTAATTTCAAAAGAAATGAAGTTTGACCTTCAAGGGATTACTTTTGAGGTGGAAGGAAATTTAGATATAACGGGGTTAATGGGTGATTTATCAGTTAAACCCTACTTTCAAAATGTAACGGTGAAAGCATTTTTAGAAACATCAGAGCCTGATGAGCGAATTGAAGAGTTACAAAAAGCAGTTGATTTACGCTGCCCTGTTTTCAGAACCTTAAAGGATGCGGGAATACCGATTGAAAATCATTGGGTAAAAGCAACTGTTACAGCTTAAAGTTATCTAAGACCTTATCTCATCGATAAGGTCTTTTTTTCTTAATGTAAGGAATATTTGCTATTTCGGTGATAAACACTCAATATTAATAAGACAAAATTACTGTTAGAGATAGAGAAAGTAGGGATCTTTTTGCCTGATTTTAGATCATTAGGTATTTCTGAATCGAACGTAAATAAATTAAAGGAATTCGGTGTAGCAAAACCAACACCAATTCAAGAAAAGGCAATACCATTTGTAATGGGTGGGAGAGATGTTATTGCACAGGCCCAAACTGGGACGGGGAAGACATTTGCCTTCATACTGCCTATTTTAGAAAAAATAAATCCACAAGCACCGTATGTACAAGCACTCATTGTTACCCCAACCAGAGAATTGGCTTTACAAATTACCGAGGAATTTGAAAAGTTGACCAATGATATTGATGGTGTTGATGTGTTAGCAGTTTATGGCGGCCAGGATGTTGATAAGCAGCTAAAGAAACTAAAGAAGAATGTTCAAATCGTTGTTGGGACACCAGGCAGGCTGTTAGACCATATAAGAAGAGGAACAGTTCACTTATCAGAAGCTTCATTTCTAGTTCTTGATGAAGCAGACCAAATGCTGCATATAGGATTTCTAAATGAAGTTGAGGATATAATCAGGGAAACACCTAAGACACGTCAGACTATGCTTTTTTCTGCTACAATGCCAGAGGAAATACGGACACTAGCTAATAAACATATGCGTAAACCTGAATACATCCAAGTTGAAAAAACACAGGGCCCTGCGGAAAATGTTAAACTAATTGCTATTCATACCATTGATCGTGCAAAGCAAGCAACATTGATTCAATTAGTTGAAACACATAGACCATATTTAGCTGTAATCTTTTGTAGGACCAAACGCAGAGTCTCAAAGTTGTATGATGTTCTTAAATCTCACAAATTTTTATGTGATGAACTGCATGGGGACCTGTCGCAAGCCAAAAGAGAGCAAGTGATGAAACGCTTCAGGGATGGGGATGTTCAACTGTTGATAGCGACCGATGTCGCAGCAAGAGGTCTCGATGTTGAAGGGGTGACACATGTATTTAATTATGACATTCCTCAAGATGCCGAAAGTTTTATTCATCGAATAGGAAGAACTGGAAGAGCAGGTACAAAGGGATTGGCCATCACATTATATTCTTCAGACGATCGCCCAACTCTTGATATGATTGAAAAAGAGCTTAACATTACGATTCAAAAGCAAAACCTAGGAAATAGTGGAGAAAAGGAAGATAAAAAACCAAGTTCAACTTCAAAGTCGGAAAAGGTAGGGACATTTAAAACGAATAAAAACAGAAAGTCAGTTCGTACAACCGACGGTAAAAGTGATGGTAAGAGCAGTACGAGACAAAAAGGAAGAGGATCATCGAAGGATCAAGGGAACAAGAAGAGTCCTATTAAGGGAAAACGTACGAATACCAGACCAGGGGAAAAAGGCAGGAGCCAATCCAGTCCTAGTAAAAATAGAAGAATGACATAGAAAAAACCCTTGCGAGGCAAGGGTTTTTAAGTATGGAGACTATCGGGATCGAACCGACGACCTCTTGCATGCCATGCAAGCGCTCTCCCAGCTGAGCTAAGCCCCCGTATGTGGTACAAGAAAAATTATATCTTTCTCATACCATTCTTGCAATAGTAATTTTTACTTTTTCTTCAGTTAAAAGAAATTAACCCATGCTTTCTATTTCTACCTTATGAACGCCAGCTAATTTTGAAACAGAATCATATACCTCAGTAGTCTTCTCACGGTAATCTACTGCAATTAATATCTGCACGAGATGATCACCGTTATCTAAATCCTTTATGCGGATCCTGCGGATAATATATTTTCTCTCCATAATAAATGAAATGGCATCTTCAATCTGGATTTTATCCCTAATAAATAATTGAAGACTAATTTCCTTTTCACGCAATTGCTTTGGACCAATGAATTTCATGACATATGGTACCAATTCTACACTAATAATTAGTAAGGCGACACCAACAAACGCTTCGAAAAAGAAACCAGCCCCAACAGCGATACCGATTCCAGCTGCTCCCCAAATCATCGCGGCCGTTGTTAAACCAGATATACTGTCATTTCCCCGTCTAAGGATTACGCCTGCTCCTAGAAAACCGATACCAGAAACAATTTGCGCAGCAAGGCGAAGGGGGTCCATGGTAATTCTTACATCGTCAGAAGCTGGAAACATATATGCAGATTCAATCGAAACAATGGTAAGTAGACAACTCACTACAGATATTACAAGACTCGTCTTAAGTCCTACAGGTTTTCTCTTTAATTCGCGTTCAAGCCCAATTATAAGCCCGAAAATTGCTGATACTCCAAGCTTTAATAATATATCGTAATCAATATTCTCCATTGTCTTCACGTCCATTATTGTTGTGTTAGTGATTGTTAGAATATAGTTATTACTATTATACGATATCCCTTTGATGAAAAATAAAAAATATTAGTTATTACTAAATATAGTTGAAAAAGCTAGTGTTGCTTTTCTCTCTTCGTACAGTCCTAAATTATTTAAGTCCTTACTAATTACATATACATAAATGGTTGAAATTATGAGTCCATCACTTATTTGATTTATCCTTTGACTGTTGAATATTCTTTATTCTCCTTCAAATGACTAAAGTAAATTGTTGTTTACCTTCTACCTAAAATAAATGAATCCAAAAAAAATTATAAATTATATTGCAATCATTTTTCGAACATGTTATATTAAATCTCGTCCTCACGAGTGAGTCACACAACGAAAAAAAGAAATTAAAAAAGTTGTTGACATCGTCTTGATGGATATGCTAAATTAAAGAGGCCGCTTTCGAGCTTACTTGGTAGGACAAGCTCATTAGTGAAAGAATTTGTTCTTTGAAAACTAAACAAACAAGAACGTCAACAAACAATTTTTTAGCTTTTTATAAAAGCTAAGCCAACGTAACATTTTTGAGCTATATCAACTTTCTTGGAGAGTTTGATCCTGGCTCAGGACGAACGCTGGCGGCGTGCCTAATACATGCAAGTCGAGCGAATCTTGAGGTGCTTGCACCTCTTGATTAGCGGCGGACGGGTGAGTAACACGTGGGCAACCTGCCTGTAAGACTGGGATAACACCGGGAAACCGGTGCTAATACCGGATAATCCTTTTCCTCTCATGAGGAAAAGCTGAAAGTCGGTTTACGCTGACACTTACAGATGGGCCCGCGGCGCATTAGCTAGTTGGTGAGGTAACGGCTCACCAAGGCGACGATGCGTAGCCGACCTGAGAGGGTGAT